>JBKPSR010000134.1:0-7422 GCA_046735115.1 Actinomycetota bacterium | reverse complement strand
GAGCAGGTGAGCGACGCGGCGGGCGTTCGCCGCGCGCGGGAGCGCCCGCGCCAGGGCCGCCGCGGGCGAGGCAGCCGCGGCCGGGATGAGCTTCAGCGGGGCCAGGAGCGCCGCGGCCTGATGGCGCCCGTAGCCGCCGTGGGGCTCATCGGCGCCCTGCCCGGCCAGCACGACCTTCACGTCGCCTGCGGCGAAGCGAGAGAGCTGGAGCAGGGCGGGGGCGCTCGGGATGCCGCAGGGCTCCTCGAGCCGCGGCACGCAGCGCCTGAGCTCCGTGAGGAAGTCCGTCTCGTGCATGGCGGTGTCGCGGTGCTCGGTCCCGACGATGCGGGCGGTTTCCGCCGCGAGCCGGCGCTCGTCGAGGACGTCGCCGTGGCCGGGGAACCCGATCGTGAAGGTCGTGGGCGGCTCGGGAGCGCGCAGCTTCATCGCCGCCACGACCGCGGCGCTGTCCACGCCACCGGACAGGAACGCCCCGTACGGGACGTCCGACATCATCTGCCGCTCGACGGCGTCGGCGTAGCGCTCGGCGAGCTGCGCCGCGAGCTCGTCGTCGCCGGCATTGAAAGGCTCGCCCGGGGCCTCTCGCCAGCTCACGATCCGCGGCTCGCCCTCGCCCTCGACGATCAGCGTCTCCGCCGCAGCGAGCTTGCGAATCCCCTCGAACAGGGTGCGCGGGGCCGGCACGAAGCGGCAGGCGAGGTAGTGGTCGAGCGCCACGCGGTCGACGCACGCCTCGGCCAGCCCCGCGTCGAGGATCGCCCCGACCTCCGATGCGACGGCGACACGCCGGCCGTCGGTCCACCAGTACAGCGGCTTCACCCCGAAGGCGTCGCGGGCCGCCACAAGCCGCCCGTTGCGCTCGTCCCAGATCACGAAGGCGAAGATCCCGTTCAGGTGCCGCACGCAGTCGAGGCCATGCTCCTCGTACGCGTGCACGACCACCTCGCTGTCCGAGTTCGTGGCCCAGCGGTGGCCGCGCTGCTCGAGGCCGGTCCGCAGCTCCGTATGGTTGTAGATCTCGCCGTTGACGATCGCGGTCACGCGGCCGTCCTCGGAGTCGAGCGGCTGGTCGCCCCCCGCCACGTCGATGATGGCCAGGCGCGTGTGGGCGAGCGCGACCGGCCCGATGCGCCTCAGCGCCTCGCCATCGGGACCGCGATGACGCAGCGCCTCGACCATCCGCTCCGCCGCGTGCTGGCCCGACGTGCCGGCCGGATCGAGGATTGCGCCGATCCCGCACATGCCGTGCGGATGATGTCAGGGTCGCCCGTCACTCCCTTGTCACACCCGCGTCTGGAGCGGTCTGTCCCCGGTTTGGAGCATGCCGGTGGATCTGCTGCACCAAGGAGGGAGGACCAACATGCATCGCTTGTTCGGACGCATTCACGCCGTATTGCTGGGGGCCGGGCGGCGGCTCGGCTCCGCGCGTGGTCAGGGCACGGTCGAGTACGTCGCCCTGATCCTGCTCGTGGCTCTTGTGATGGCGGGAGTGGTCGCGGCGATGAAGGGCTTCAGGACCGACGAGGGCAAGGAGCTCGGCGACGTGATCATCGGAAAGATCAAGGAGGCGGTGCGCAAGGTGCAGTTCTGAGCGCGGCGCGCTGTGGTGGCGGAACAGCGCTTGCCGCGCGGAATAGGACCGCTGCGGAACCGCTCAGAACCGCTCGGACGCGGACCACCTCCGCGCCTACCTCGAACGGGAGGCCGCATGAGCTGGTCGCTCCGGATCCCTTTAGCGCGAGCGCTCCTCCTCTCTGAGCAGCGTGGCCGAGGCCGCCCGCGAGCTCCCCACAGTCGAGGACCGTGCCGTTGTGCGGCAGATCGTGTTGGACGAGATCGTGGGCTGCTCGGCGACAACCGTTGGGGAGCTGCTCGACAAGCTCAAGGCGGCCACACGGGACGAGCGCCGCGAAATGCTCGACCGGGCCGGCGTGAGCGCCGGCTTGGAGTCGACGCGCTCGATCGAGGTGCGTGAGCGGCTCGAGCGCGACAACCCTGAGCGGGATGATCGCGGCCGCCGGCCGCCCCCCCGGAAACGGGATGGTCGTCAGCGACGCGGGTGTCCCGATCGACCCTTACGTGGCCGCTGAGAACCAGCAGGCCGAGAGGGAAGCCGCGGCCCGTCGTGTTCAGCGTGAGGCGGAGCAGGCCGAACGTGCCCGCATCGCGGCCGAGCAGCGCCGCGCCGACGAGACGCACCGCCGCCAGGTCGCCCAGACGATGCTGCTCCCGGGAGGCCAGCTGCTGTGACCGAGGCGGAGCGCGTAGCCGCACATGAGGGCGGCCACGCCTGCGCCTGCGTGGTCCTCGGGTTCCGGTCTTCCTGGTGGATGTGGCTGGGGACGCCACTGCGCTTGGCCGTGTCCGTCACGGGCTCGAGCACCCCGCTACCCCGGAGGACGCCCGTGAGGCCACGCTGATCATCGTGTGCGGCCGCCACGGCGGCGCCCATGGACAACGGCACCCGGGTGTTGTCCACGAAGGCGGTCGACGAGTTCGACGCGGTCCGCACCAAAGCGCGTGACCACATCCTCGCCCTGCTCGCCGCGGTCGACACCGGCACGAAGGCCATCACACAGAGCCGCAAGGCGAGGCCACCCGTCCAGATCGCGGAGTTCGAGCGCTGACTGGGCTACTCCCGCAGCCCGGCGGCTTCGAGGGCTTCAGCCTCGGTCGTGCAGTTGCGCCACCAGACGAGCTTTCCGTCCCGCCACCTCATCGGAATCCAAAACGGGTCGACCAGCGGGGTGGCGCTGTCAGCGCCGTGTCCCCAGCCGCGCATGTGGCCAAGAGTCACGTGTCCGAGGTCACGCAGTTCCTCAACTTCGAGGTTGTAGTCGGGAAACGCGCCCAGAAAGTCTCCCCACCAGGTACGCAGTCCCTCGTGACCGTGGTAGCCGCCCTCCATGGCAACGAGTCGGGATTCCACTTCTATCCCATCGTCGGCCAGCGCCACGAAGGCGTCCAGGTCGCGCCGGTTGAATGCGTCGAGCAGTTCCAACGCCCGGTCCACGTTCTCCTGCGACATCGCCTACTCCCGCAGGCCGGCGGCTTCGAGGGCTTGTACGCGCGTTCCGTATTCGCGTCCGCTCACGATTCGACCGTCTCGGACGATGCAGGCGACGCAGTAGCGACCCGTGGACGGAACGCCGCTCACCCGGCCGTGCCCCGAATTGCGAACGACCACCACGACCTGTTCTCCAGCCTCCGCGATGACCTCCACCACCTCCACCTGCAAATGGTCGACCGTGTCGATCCAGTCTTGGTAGTACCGGCGGACCGCGTCCTCGCCTCGCATGAGCCCTACGTCATCGAGGGCGCCCTCAACCGCCCGCCACTCGATATCGGGATGCCAGAACCGCGTGACGGCCTCCAAACCGCCGCGCCCAAACGCAGCGAACTGAGCGCGAACAACCTCCACGTTCTCCTGCGACATCGCCCGCCCAGTATCCCCCGGGGAAGGGGAGGGTCGCCACCCGTCTGCGCTTCGGTGGACGACCGCCGGGTGGGTCAGCGCCAAAAACAGCCTGAAGGAAACGACCCCCAGTGACCCCACTGGCTGAGGACTGCAACAGCGATCTCGACCCCGCGTCCATTCTCGAGTTGCGGGACTGGCGCATTCTCGGCCAAAGGAGCGGCCGTGAGGCGGGCGAAGGCTTCAGCTATCCGGACGTTGGAACGGCTTGGTCGGGAGCGCCGCAAGCGCTCAGGCGTCGCGGTCCAGGCGCGGGGGAGGACGTCGATCTCGCTGCCGGTGTGATCGATCTGCGCCGCGGCCGGATACGGTCGAGGGCGAGATTGAGCCCGAAAGCCGACACGGGCGACGGCGCGTGCCGATCCCGGCGGCGCTGCGGGACCACCTCGTCGAGCGGAAGCTCGAGCATGGCGCGGACACCCGCGTGTTCGGCGGTGCGAACAAGGCGCGGAAGATGGTCGAGCGCGGCACCGCCGCGATGCGGAAGGCCAAGCTTGAGCCGCTCGCGATCCACGACGCCCGCCACACCTACGCGTCGCTGATGATCGCCGCCGGCGTCAACGCAAAAGCGCTGTCGGAGTTCATGGGCCACGCCACCATCGCGATCACGTGCGACCTCTATGAACACTTGATGCCGGGTTCGCACGACGAGGCGGCCGGGCTGCTCGATGCGTTCCCGGCCCGCGCCGCTGACGCCCACACCGACGCACGACTACAGCGCCGACTGCAGCGCACCCCGCACAAGCGGGCTCGTGAGCGGGACTGTTCACGCGGTGCAGTTCTGAGGCGCCTTGCGGGCGGAGCTACTTCGGCGGCGCGATGTAGCCCGTGACCCTCGACGTGATGCCCGACGTCGGCGACGTGTTCGTGCAGGTGATCGTCGGAAGCCCGTTCGGCCCCGAGAAGCCGGGCGTTTCGAACAGCACCGTGCCGTCGGCGTAGAAGGTGCCGTCGACGGTCTGGTCCCCGAGCACCACCGACTTCATCGCGACGAAGTTCCCGGGGCCGCTCGCCAGGTGGAGCGCCGCCGCCTGGCCAAGCTGCTTGACGGCCTCGAAGTCGGGAGCGGATGTGCAGTCGGTGAACTCGTATGTGACGGTTCTGCCGTTGTCGGGCTCGGCGTTCGCCATCCCAACGGATCCCACACCGAGCGCCGAGACGAACGTCACGAGTGCCGCGCAGCGCGTGAGTCGCATCATCGGGAGACCCTCCCACCGCGGGCGAGGGCCGTCAACCGCGCCGGACCATTCGGATCTGACAGGGTCCGGCTCTCGACGTCCGACGACCGAGGGGTGGACATGGCAGGCACGCGCGAGGATGCCGCGCTGATCGTGGAGCTGGCGAAGTGGGGGGCGATGATCGGCCTGGCCGACGCGAGCCGGACGATCTTCTCGGACGACTTCGACAGCGAGTCGGCCGAGGCGCTCGACCCGCACGTCCAGACGGTCCTGGTGTTCCACGAGACGGTCGGGACGCTGGTGAAGAACAAGCTCCTCGACCGGGAGCTGGTGCTGGACTGGCTGTGGGTCTCGGGAGCATGGGCACGTGTGCGACCGGCGGCTCTGGAAGCCCGTGCCCACGCCGGCGTGGACCAACTGTGGGAGAACTTCGAGGCGCTGGCGCAAGCGCAGCCATAGCGCGGTCCTGGCCACGTGCCCGCCGTGCCTGCGACCATTCCGGCCGTGTCTCCGTCCGATCGAGAGCTTCCCGTTGCCGTTTTCGACTCCGGGGTCGGCGGGCTCACCGTGCTGCACGAGTGCCTCGTGTCGCTCCCGCATGAGGATTTCCTCTACCTCGGCGACACCGCCCGCTTTCCGTACGGCGACCGCTCGGCGGACGAGCTGCTCGACTTCGCGCGCGAGCTGGCGGGGATCCTGCTCGACCGGGGCGCCAAGCTGCTCGTCGTCGCCTGCAACTCGGCGACGGCGGCGGCGCTGCCCGCGCTCCGGGAGGAGCTCGAAGGACGGGTGCCCGTGCTGGGCGTCGTGACCCCCGAGTCGCGCCTGGCCGCCGCGGCGACCCGGAACGGCCGCGTGGGACTGATCGCGACGCCGGCGACAGTCGGGAGCGGCGCCTACGCTCGGGCGCTCGCCGAGGCGGCGCCGGGTGCGGAGCTGCACGCGGTCGCGTCCGCCGAGCTGGCGCCGCTGATCCAGGAGGGAGGCGAGGTCGACGAGCGCGTCGTGGCGTGCGTCGACGGCCTGTGCCGGCCGCTCCGGCATGCGGGCGTCGACACGGTGATCCTCGGCTGCACGCACTACCCGCTCGTGCGCGCCGTGCTCCAGCGGTCGCTGGGGCGGGGCGTGTCGATCGTGAGCTCCGGGGAGGCCATCGCCGCCGAGGTCGACGCGCGCCTGCGTGAGCTCGGAGCCCAGCAGGACGACGCGCGGCGCGGCGAGTACCGCTTCCTGGCCACCGGCGAGCCGGAGGACTTTCGCAGGCTCGGCACCCGCTTCCTGCAGCTGCCGATCGCCGGCGTGGAGCATGTCGAGCTGGCGAAGAGGGTACGGCGGGCGGCATGAACGACGGCCCCCGGAACGACGGGCGCTCTCCCGGCGAGCTGCGCGAGATCACGATCACACCCGGCTTCGTCCGGACCGCGACCGGGTCCGCCCTGATCGAGGCAGGCGGCACGCGCGTGATCTGCACGGCGAGCGTGGACGAGGAGGTGCCGCGCTGGATGGCGGGCCAGGGGCGCGGCTGGGTGACGGCCGAGTACTCAATGCTCCCGGCCTCCACTGGCGAGCGCAAGCGACGCGACGTCGCCAAGGGCCGACCCGACGGCCGCACGGTCGAGATCCAGCGCCTGATCGGCCGCTCGCTGCGCGGCATCGTGAACTTCGAGGCACTCGGCGAGCGCACCGTCTGGATCGACTGCGACGTGCTCGAGGCCGATGGCGGCACCCGCTGCGCCGCCATCACGGGCGGCTACGTGGCGCTCGAGCTCGCGCTGCGCCGCGTGATGGCGGACGGGAAGCTCGAGGCGCTGCCGCTCACGCAGAGCGTCGCGGCCGTCTCGACCGGGATGGTCGACGGGCGCGCCCTGCTCGACCTCGACTACTCCGAGGACTCGCGCGCCGAGGTCGACGCAAACGTGGTCATGACCGGCGACGGCGGCCTCGTCGAGGTGCAGGCCACGGCCGAGCGGACGCCGCTCTCGCGGGCCTCGCTCGACGAGCTGCTCGCGCTCGCCGCCGACGGGATCGCGGCGCTCCGCATCGCCCAGGGGGAGGCGGTCGCGGCGGCAGCCGCCGGCTGAGCCGTGCGGCTTGTTCTCGCGACACGCAACGACCACAAGCTGCGCGAGCTCGCGAGCCCGATGCGCCCGTACGAGCTCGACCCCCTACCCGCGGACGTGGAGCTCCCGCCGGAGACCGGCACGACCTTCGCCGACAACGCCCTCGGCAAGGCGCGCGCCGCGGCCACGGCCACCGGCCGGCCCGCCGTCGCGGACGACTCCGGCATCGAGGCCTCGGCGCTGGGTGGTGCCCCCGGAGTGTGGTCCGCCCGCTACGCCGGCGAGGGTGCCGGCGACGAGGAGAACCTCGCGAAGCTGCTCAGCGAGGTCCCCGAGGACGGCGACCGCCGCGTGGCCTACGTGTGCGCGCTCGCCTACGTCGAGCCGGGCGGCCGGGAGGAGCTCGTGCACGGTCGCTGCGAGGGACGGCTAGCGACCGAGCCGCGCGGCGACGGCGGCTTCGGCTATGACCCGGCCTTCATCCCGAACGACTACCCCGATGACGAGCGCACCATGGCCGAGCTCACGCCGGGGGAGAAGGAGGCGATCAGCCATCGCGGTCGCGCCGCGCGAGCGCTCGTGGCGCGGCTGATGGTGCTGGAGGAGGCCGACCGGCCGCCCGGCACCCTGCGGACGCTGCTCGGAGGCCTCGGCGACCGGCCCCGCGGGCCGCAGCGCGGGCGCGGCCCGGGAGGCCGTCCATGAG
>JBKPSR010000133.1:0-10922 GCA_046735115.1 Actinomycetota bacterium | reverse complement strand
TCGCCGGATCGAAAGCGCCGAGCTTCGACTGGAAGATCGCGCCCGTGGCCGCCACGCCGATGGTGCCGCCCATCATCCGGAACATCTGCAGCGTCCCCGATGCGACGCCGGCCTTGTCGACGGCGACCGCGTTCATCGCCGCGGTCGACATCGGCGACATCGTCATCCCGATCCCGATCCCGAGCAGGATGAAGGCGGGGACGAGGTCGCTGTAGGTGGTCGTCGCGTCCATCCGCGAGAAGAGGTAGAGCGCGACGGCAGTGACCGCCAGCCCCAGCCCCATCGGGCCGCGCGACCCGATCCGATCCGCCACCCGGCCGGCAACGGGAGCGATGAGGACGATGAGGACCGTGGTGGGCATGAAGCGGACCCCAGTCTCGAGAGCCGAGTACTGCAACAGGTCTTGGAGGTAGATTGCGAGGAAGAAGAAGCTGCCCATCATCGCGAAGCTGATGATCAGCGCGACCGTGTTCGCGCCGACGAAGTTGCGGGAGCGGAAGAAGCCGAAGTCCACGACTGGAGCCCTAACTCGCCGCTCGACCGTGATGAAGGCCGCCGTCGCGCCCGCACCGCTGATCAGCAGCGCGACGCTCCGCGCGGACCCCCAGCCCCAGTCGTTCCCCTCGATCAGCGCGATAACGAACGCGGTCAGCGCGATCGTCAGAAGCACGACCCCGAGGTAATCGATGGTGCGCTCGGCGTGCTCGTCGCGGGACTCCCGCACCGCGAGGAGTGACGCGACCAGGGCGAGGACTGCGATCGGCAGGTTGATGTAGAAGATCGCGCGCCAGCTCACGTCCTGGGTGAGGAACCCTCCGGCGAGCGGCCCGACCGAGAGAGCGAGTCCCGAAATGCCGGCCCAGGTGCCGATCGCCCTGCCGCGCTCGTCGGCCGGGAATGCGTCGGTGATGATCGAAAGGGTCGCCGGCATCATCAGCGCGCCGCCGACACCCTCGGCGATGCGCGAGACGACCAGCATCGTCGGGCCCTGGGCGAGCCCCGCGGTCGCCGAGGACAGTGCGAAGACGGCGACTCCGATCATGAAGACCAGCCGCCGGCCGAAGATGTCTCCGAGGCGGCCGCCGGTCACCAGCAGGGCCGCGAAGCTGAGCGTGTAGCCGTTCACCACCCACTCGAGCTGATCGACGGTCGTGTGGAGGTCCTTCTGGATGGACGGCAGTGCGACGTTCACCACCGTGCTGTCGAGCATGATCATGAACATCGACAGACACATGGCGCCGAGGGTCCACCACTTGCGGTTGTCCTCGGTGATCAGGCCGCGCAAGTCCATCCGATGGCGACCATTAGGCAGTCAGTCTCCGTTCCGGGGCGACATCGTCCGTACCAGGTTGATTAGTCCAACAATCAGGATGACGATCGCGTAGCCGGTCCCGATGTCATCGGTCACGAGCCCGATGATGCCGACGGCGATCAGGATCAGCCCCAGCACCGCTGCTACGGCGGGCGCGTTGAGCGCCCTGGCGAGACGCGGCAAAATGACCACGACTTCGGACGCTAGCGCGGCGAGAGCGACAGCGCGAACTTCGATTTGCCCGCGGTGTTGAGCACCTGGGCCGTGAGTTCGCGGGTTCCGCCGCGGTCGCCCCTCGACCACAGCACCGCCGGGTCCGGCGTCACGTCCCCACCACGACCCCGTGGCGGGGCGCGGACGCATCGTGCCCGGCTCGGGCGGCGGCCGCACCCGGAAGGGCGAGAGCTGCTGCGGCGAGTATCGAGGCGAGGATCCTCGCCACGGCACGTCGCGCAGGCAATCGCTCATGCGCCAGGGGTGTCAACTACTGCATCCAAGGGTGGCCGAGCCACGCCTCATTCGACGATCCTGGATTAGATACCTATATGGGCACCTAGCCAGGATTGTCGATTCGGTTCGCCCGGCTTGGTGCCCTTCACTGCTCGAGCAGGTCCGCCAGCTCGCCGACCGCGCGGCCGAGCTCTCCTCGCGGCTCGCGGCCGCCCAGCGCGAGGCGCGCGCCCATGGGCGAGTTGGGGAGGGCGAACAGGCCCGACTGGTCGTGCGGCGCTCGGTTCAGCACGACGATCGGTGTCGGCCCGGCTCGGGCGACGCATTCCGCGCCGACGCGGGCAAGCGCCGGCTCCATCGAGGGCGTGGTGATGATGATCGTGTGGTCGGCGATCGACGCGGGCGCCCCGCCGAGCGCGTCCGATCCGGCGTCGACCACGAGCGGGGCGTGGTGTCGCGCGGTGTCCGCGAGCCGGAACGGGTCGGCTCCTTCCACGAGGCAGAGGCGGCCGACGGCACGCGGAGCCGCGCCGGGAACGTCCTCGAGGAGGCGGGCGAGCCGCGTCGCGGGCCGCGTCGCGAGCGGGACCCCACCCATCGGAGCCGGGCATGACACGGCAGCCGCGCCGCTCGGGTCGCGGACGGCCAGCTCGGCCGCCAGCGCCCGCGCCACCACCGTCGCGCCGCAGCCGCGAGCAAGTCCGAACACGCACACGACCGGCCGCAGCTCGAGCGGCTGCACGGCATCCGAAGCCGGCGGCGACGCGACCGGCTCGAGGAAGAAGGACTCGAGCGCCGCGGCGGCGCTAGCGAAGAGGCCGCGCGAGCCGTCCCGCGCGCGAGCAGCCGCCTCGAGGCCGGCGCCCGAAGCTTGCCGCGCGACCGCGGACGTGCATGCGCGTGCGACGGCCGGCGTCACGGCGCCTCCACCGCCGCCCTTGCGGAGACGCCCCACTCCCCCGTGAGGGCTCGGAGCAGCGTCGGCGGGCGCAGGCGGACGCTGACCTGGCCGCCCTTGACCGATACCTGCGCCCGTGCCGTCGACCAACCGGGTATCGCTGCCCGCGCGGCCGCCCGCGGGTCGCCCCCGCCCGCCAGCGCGAGGGCACCGGCCTCCGCCGCGTTGCCCGCGAGCACGCTCGAGTAGCCCACGGCGAGGAGCTGAGCGGCCGCCAGCGCCACGACGACGACCACCGGCAGGACGGCCAGGAACTCGACGCTGCCCTGCCCCCGCTCGGCCCCGACGGTCACCGATCCCCCAGCGAGGACGATGCCGCGACCTCCACCGGGCTCCTCCATCTGCGGAGCAGGAGCGGCACGCGCAGCTCGACCCGGACGCCTCCACCATCCAGCCGCCTCACCGAGAGACCGCGCTCAAGCGAGCGGGGCAGCGCGCTCCGGGCCGCTCGCGCCGGACTCTCACCCACCACATCGGCTCGCGCTGCCGCTCGCGCCGCATGGGCGCACAGCCACAGTGTGTGGCCGGTCAGGACGACCTGCCAGGCGACCGCCGCGGCGAGCAGCACGAGTGGCACCAGGGCGACCGTCTCCACCGACGCCTGACCGGATTCCGCGCGTACGCGAAGCACCCCCGGACCGTCCCGCGAGGCGCCGAACGGGACAACGCGCGCGAGTTACGAGCCCGCTACTTCGCCGTCGTCACTCGTAGCGGCGGTAATGCGTCCAGACGGGTGGCTACTCCGACAGCCCCACGGCTTCGAGGGCCTGCGACCCGTCCAAGTAGACCTGCCAGGCGACGATCCGTCCCTCTCGAAGCGTCCACACGTGCGCAACCGTTTCGTTGACCTCAACCCCACTGTGCCTGCCGTAGCCGCGTGCCTCAACGGTCGCCACGACGTGATCGCCGCTGTCCATCAGCCGGATGGGGACCCAGTGGAGGTCCCGGAACGTCTCGAACACCTCCCGCGCGCTGTGCGCCAGCCCATCGTAACCGTGGAACGTTCCCTCAGTCCCGAGGAAGGACGAGGCCTGCCGGATCTCGACGCCTGGATCGAAGAACTGCAGGACCTCCGGATCGGACACGCGTTCCGGCCTGGCGAGAAACTCGTCGTAGAGCCGGGCGATCGTCTCCACGTTCTTCTGCGACATCGCCTACTCCCGCAGCCCGGCGGCTTCGAGGGCCGAGTTCCGGTCCAGGTACTCGCGCAGCCGAAGGATCCTACCCTCGCGCATCTCGAAGACGTGAAAGAACCGCTGGCGGATCTCGACGCCGCTGGTGCGCCCACGACCGTGGATGCTGATCGCGGCGACGACGATCTCGTCACCGTCGATGATCTCTTCGACCTTGTCGCTGTAGCTGCCCCACGCTTCCAGCCAGCGCTTTGTCCACCCGATCAGTGCCTGGTGGCCGCAAACGGCGTCGACCTCCTCGACCGGACAGTACTCGCAGTTCGGGTCGAAGTAGCTGAGCACCCACGAGTAGACCTCGCCGCCCTCGGCGAGTTGGCCGAACGAGGCGTACTGCGCTCGCACAAGCTCCACGTTCTCCTGCGACATCGCCCGCCCAGTATCCCCGGGGCACGTTCCCGATGCCAGGGCACCCCAGCGCGGACGTCGGTGCTACGGCTGATGGGGATTACGGGGTTTCGCGGTACCTAGTCCACGCCCAGAAGAGCCCGTACGAGGCCAGCGCCAGGAGCGCGAACCACGCCAGCACGCCGCCGCCACCGGCGTCGAACAGACGGTCCGTGCCCGTGAAGGTCAGCACCGCGATCGCGAGCGAGCCGTACAGCGCGAGCCGGATGCTCGAGTCGAGCGTCTCGATGTCGAGTCGGTACTGCCGGTACATGCGCGCGACCAGCAGGGCGATGGCCGCGAAGAAGGCGATCGTCAGGGCGGTGAGCACCACGTCCAGCGCGTTACCCCCGCCGGGCAACACCTCGAGCAGGAGTGCGACCAGGGCTACGACGCCGAACTTCCAGGCGAACTGCACGGCGCTAAAGACTAACCCCGCGGCTGGGCTACTTGATGGCGCCCGTCGCCGTCAGCACCAGCACCAGCGCTCCCAGCGCGACGCGGTACACGACGAACACGATCATCGAGTGCCGCGCCACGTAGCGGAGCAGGAACGCGATCGAGACGTAGCCGACGACGAAGGCCAGGAGCGTCGACACCGCGAGCGCCCCCAGCCCCACCTGCGTGTCCTCCGACCCGCCCACGATCGAGGCGAACTCGAACAGCCCGCTCAGCACCACCGCGGGCACCGACAGCAGGAACGAATAGCGCGCCGCGCTCGTCCGGTCGAACCCGCGGAACAGGCCCGCCGAGATCGTCGCGCCCGAGCGCGACACTCCGGGGACCAGCGCGAACGCCTGCCAGATCCCGATGAAGACGCCGTCGCGCCGGTTCATCTGCTCGATCGAGCGGTCCTTCCGGCCCACCTCCTCGGCGACGAGCAGCACCAGCCCGAACACGATCAGCGCGATGGAGATCAGGTACAGGTCGCGCGCGCCGTTCTCGATCGGGTCCTTGAACGCCAGCCCGAAGATCCCGATCGGAATGGTGCCGAGGATGATGTACCAGCCGAGCCGCGCGTCGAGCGTTCGCCGCATGGCGCGGTCGCGCAGCGAGCGAAGCCACGCCGTGCCGATCCGGATCAGGTCGCGGCGGAAGTACAGGACGACGGCGGCCATCGTCCCGAGCTGGACCACCGCGGTGAACGCGGCGCCCGGGTCCTCCCAGCCGACGAAGGCGGGCACGATGCGCAGGTGCGCGGTGCTCGAGATCGGCAGGAACTCGGTCAGGCCCTGCACGACCCCGAGGACGATCGCCTCGATGACCGACACAGCGGCGGAACCCTAGTGGGGCTCCGCGGGCGGCTCCTCCGAGTGGTCCTCCGACGACTCCGCGTATCGCTTCCGTGAGGCGTCGATCACCTTCAGCGCGTCCTCGCACGAGTACCAGCCGTCGATCTCGACCTTCTTGTGCTCGAGCTGCTTGTAGACGGTGAAGAAGTGCTGGATCTCGTTCTTGAGCTGGTTCGAGACGCCGTCGAGCGTCTCGAGCGTGTTCCAGCCGGGATCGGTGAGCGGCACGGCGAGAATCTTGTCGTCGATCCCCTGGTCGTCCTCCATCCGGAACAGTGCGATCGGCTTCACCTCGATCATGCAGCCGGGGAAGGTCGGCTCCGAGACGAGCACCATCACGTCCAGCGGGTCCCCGTCGAGCGAGAGCGTCTCGGGAACGAAGCCGTAGTCGGTCGGATACACCACCGACGAGAAGAGAAAGCGGTCCAGCTTGATGACGTGGTGCTCGTGGTCGAACTCGTACTTGTTACGGCTGCCCTTCGGGATCTCGACGATGCAGAAGAAGGAATCCGCCACGTGCCGCGCAGGGTATCGTTCATCCCGAATGCGGAAGCTGGCTCCCATCCTCGTGCTCACGGCCTGGCTGATACCCACGGCCACTGCCTTCGCCGGCGACAACGGCGAGGGCCTCTACGGGGAGACGGACGACAAGGTCGTCACGTTCTTCTCGCTCGGCGTCGTGATCTTCTTCGCCCTCTTCGTGATCCTGGCCTCCGCGCTCCAGGCAGCCCTCGACCGGCGCAAGGAGCAGCGGAAGGCCGTGGAGCTCCGCAAGCGGATCGGCTGGTAGGACCCCGGAAACCACGCGACCCCGGTTGGCCGGGGCCGCGCCGTGCGAGGAGGGGTTTCTCTGCACCACCACTTTGGTGGCACCGAGGCGGCCTGGTGTGAACCTTCTGAGAAAGTGCCCGCATGGACCCCGTGATCTATGAGCGCCGCGGCGCGGCCGCGCTGCTGACGATCGACCGCCAGGAGCGGCGCAATGCGATCGACGGACCGACCGCCGAGCTGATCGCGGCCGCCTACGACCGCTTCGTGGAGGACGACGACGCGCGCGTGCTCGTCATCACCGGCGCCGGCGGCGTGGCCTTTTGCGCGGGCGCGGATCTGAAGGCGATCGAGACGTTCGGCCCGCGGCTCGACGCCCCGCGCGGGCCGCTCGGAGTCAGCCGGGTGATCTCGCCGAAGCCTGCGATCGCCGCGATCTCCGGCTGGTGCCTCGCCGGCGGCCTCGAGCTGGCGCTCTGGTGCGACCTGCGGATAGCGACGCAGGACTCGGCGCTCGGCTTCCCGGAGCGGCGCTGGGGAGTGCCGCTCGTGGACGGCGGCACCCAGCGGCTGCCGCGCATCGTCGGACTGGGACGGGCGCTCGACCTGATCCTCACGGGGCGGATCGTCGACGCCGACGAGGCGCTCGCGATGGGGCTGCTCACCGAGGTGGTCCCGGCCGGACGGCACGTCGAGCGCGCGCTCGAGTTCGCGGAGGCGCTGGCGGGCTTCCCTCAGGACACGATGCTGGCCGACCGCCGCGCCGCGATCGAGGGAATCGGGCTGACCTTCGACGAGGGCCTGGCGCTGGAGGCGAAGAACGGCGAGCCCACCAAGGCCACCGCCTGGGCCGGCGCCGCCCGCTTCTCTGGTGGCGAGGGAAGGGGCGGCACCGGCGCCGGCGTGTAGTACCCCTGCGGAAACTCAACTGCTGAAACGGAAGGCCGCCGCGAAACTTGCGCCTCCATCTCGACATTTTTTTTCGAGGCATCCGGATAACCTCGCCCGAGTGGCAGCAGCGGCAATAGAGGTGCGCGAGCTGCGCAAGGACTACGGGCCCGTCGAGGCGGTCCGCGGGCTCTCCTTCGAGGTCGAGCGCGGCGAGGTCTTCGGGCTGCTCGGGCCGAATGGCGCGGGCAAGACGACCACGGTCGAGATCCTCGAGGGCTACAGACAGAGGTCCGCGGGCGAGGTGCGCGTGCTCGGCCACGATCCGGCAGAGCGCGACCGCGAGCTCCAGCAGCGCGTCGGGATCGTCCTCCAGAGCTGCGGCTTCTACCCGCGCGTCACCGTGCGCGAGGCGCTCGAGCACTTCTCCAAGGCGTATGAGCGCCCCCGGGACCCCGACGAGACGATCGAGCTGGTAGGCCTTAACGAGAAGGCCGACTCCCGCGCCAAGGACCTGTCGGGCGGCCAGCGCCGTCGCCTCGACCTCGCGCTCGCGCTGGTGGGCGACCCGGAGCTCGTGTTCCTCGACGAGCCCACCACGGGCTTCGACCCGGCGGCCCGGCGCACGGCCTGGGGCGTGGTCCGGGCGCTCAAGGAGCTCGGCAAGACCGTCCTGCTCACCACGCACTACCTCGACGAGGCCCAGGAGCTCGCCGACCGCGTGGCGATCGTGAAGGAGGGCCGGATCGTCGCGGAGGGCCCGCCCGACCAGCTCGGCCCGGGCAGCTCGCGCTACCGCGTCTCCTATCTCTCGGACGGTAGTCGCGTGGAGCACCAGACAGACGACCCGACCGAGCTCCTCCACCGCCTGACGCGCGACGCGATCGCCCGCGGCGAGCGGCTCGAGGGCCTCGAGGTGACCCGTCCGACGCTTGAGGAGATCTACCTCGAGCTGACCGCCGAGGCCAACCCCGCATGACCCCGATCGCGCTCGCCTGGGAGCAGTTCCGCTTCGAGCGCAAGCTGTTCTGGCGCAACCCGAGCGCCGCCTTCTTCAACTTCCTGCTCCCGCTCCTCCTGCTCGTCCTGATCGCGACCGCCTTCTCCAGCGAGGCCGACGAGCTCGAGGTGCTGATCCCGGGCGTAGCGGGGATGGGCGTGCTCGCGACCACCTTCACCGCGCTCGCTTTCAACCTCACGCTGCTCCGCGACGAGGGCGTGCTGAAACGCATCCGCGGCACGCCGATGCCGGCGGGCGCCTACCTGGCGGGGTTCATCGGGTCGGCGACGCTCAACGCGGTTCTCCAGGTCGCGCTGGTCGTGGCGATCGGCAACCTGCTCTACGGGGTCGACTGGCCGCAGGACCCTCTGATGCTGATCGGGTTCACGCTGCTGGGCGTCGTCTGCTTCGCCGCGCTGGGCGTCGCGTTCTCGCACATCATCCCGAACGAGGACGCCGCGCCGGCCTACACGAACGCGGTCTTCCTGCCGCTGATCTTCATCTCGGGCGTCTTCTACTCGGCCGACGACCTGCCCGAGGCGCTGAAGGCGATCGCCGAGGCGCTGCCGCTGAAGCACCTGATCGACGGATTGTCGGAGGCGATCGTCGGCGGCGGCGGGGATGTGGGGACGGCGGCGCTCGTGGTGGGCGGCTGGGCGGTGGCGGGATTGTTTTTGGCGGTGCGGTATTTCCGGTGGGAGTGATCCACCGCCGCGTCGCGGTGGGCCGACCTCCGGCACTGAGGGGGACCTTCCGGAGTTATCGGTCGATATGCCAAGAAGTCCGGGGAACCCGCTCCTTCACCGCTGTAGTTCGGCCCTCCAGACGCAGCCCTACAACCGCAGCGCATGCCCATACCGCCGCAGCCACCGCTCGTGCTCGCGCCAGTCCGGGCTGCGCGAGGCCAGCAGTCGCCAGAAGCGCGGCGAGTGGTTCTGCACGTCTAGGTGGGCCACCTCGTGCTCGACCACGTAGTCCAGGATCTCCACGGGCGCCAGCAGCAGCCGCCAGTTGAAGCTCATCGCCCCGCTCGTGGAGCAGCTCGCCCAGCGTGTGCGCTGGCCTCGGATCTGGAGTGAGCTGTAGCTCCGGCCGGCGCGCGCCACCGCGGCGTCGAGGCGCGGGGCGACCTCGGCGCGCGCGCGGCGGCGGTACCACGCCTCGAGGGCGGTCTCCAGAGGCGTCTCCGGTCCCAGCGCGACCCTGAGCTCCGAGCCCCGCCGCGCCACGTGGGCCCGGCTCCTGGCCGGCTCGATGCGCACCCTGAGCGCCAGGCGCTCGCCGAGGTAGGGAACCTCGCCGCCGTCGCGCAGATCGGCGGGCGGGAAGTGCTCCTCGGACTCCCGCATCCGGCGGAGCGTCCGCTCGATCCATGGACGTTTCTCCTGGACGAACGGCTCAACGTTCCGGAGGGGGAAATGGTTTGGAACCACTACCTCCACGCCGCCGGCGTCGACCTGGATTCGCGCATGTAGAGCGCGATTGGAGCGCCTGATCCGGTACGGGAGCGTCGTCACCGGAGCCAGCTTAGGGACCGTATCGGCGGTCGGATATCCGTCCACCTACCTCAAACCGGGGAGGACGCTTCCGACACATGCAGGGCGGCGCCGTCTTTCCCCTACGGCGCCGCATCACTCTTGACTACGCGACGGACCCGAGACCCGGTGACACCGGAAGGAGCAGGGGCTATGCGAACCAACGACTCGGACCGCAGGAGGCTGAGGATCTTCATCACCATCGCGGTGGTTGCCGTCATGGCGGGCGTCGCGGTGCTCACGACCTCGGCAGCGTTCACCGCCACCTCCTCCAACCCCGGCAACCTGATCGAGGCCGGCACGGTCTCGATCGGCGACAGCGACGCGGGCACGGGCAAGCTCTACAACGCGCTCTCGCAGCGGCCGGGCGCGGGCAATGGGCCCACTGCCGCCTGCATCCGGGTCACCTACTCCGGCTCGCTCGCCTCCTCGGTGAAGCTCTACCGCAGCGCGGTCACGAGCGGCGACAAGTTCCACCTCACGGTGGAGCGCGGGGGCACCAGCCTCACGGCGCCGGGCTCGGACATGAACTGCAACGGCTTCAGCGCCGCGAGCACCGCGTTCGACAACACGCTCGACCAGTTCCCCTCGACCTACGCGGCGGGCATCGACGGCAAGGCGGGCGGCGCCGCCTGGTCCGGCGCCCAGAGCGTCGACTACCGCTTCACGATCTACCCGGTCGACGACTCGACGCCGAACGCCCACACGACGGCCGTCGACACCGGCAGCCACAGCTTCACCTGGGAGGCCCAGAACAACTAGGGGAGCCTCGTAGTGCCGCCGTGGGCTCGTCGCCGGAGCCCATGGCGGCCGCGTCGGGACGGGGGAGCGCAGTGAAGATCACATCGGCCGCACGCTGGGCGGGCCTCGCCGCGGGACTGAGCCTGGCACTCGTCACCCTCGCGGTGGCGCGCGTCCCCTCCGGCACCGGTGAAGTGCCCGCTCACGTCTCATTGATCGCGGAGCCCGCGGTCAAGGTCGGGGTCGATCCCGTCGGCCGCGAGCTCCTCCGGGAGCGGCTGCTGGTCCCGGGCCGCACGCCCGTCTCGGGCGTCGTCCGCGTGTCCAACTTCACCGACCGTGCGCTTCGCATCGAACCACGCTTGCGGAGCCGCGACGGCGAGCTTCCCGGCGCCCTCCGT
>JBKPSR010000132.1:0-5995 GCA_046735115.1 Actinomycetota bacterium | reverse complement strand
GGCGGCTCGGGCCAGGGGGCCGAGGCGGGAGTCGGCCGGTGTTCGGCGGTGGTCGAGGCCGGCGTCGGCGAGATAGACGATCCGGCCGCCCTCGGCGCGCAGTCGCAGGAGCCAGTCCTCCTCGTCACCGTGGGCGCGGTCAAGGCTCTCGTCGAAGTCGCCGATCCGCTCGACCGCCGACCGCCGCACCGCGAAGTTCGCTCCCCAGACCATGGAGGCCTCGACGTCCTCGTCCCCGAGGTCGAGCGTCGTGATGGGCGGATCCTCGCGCCCGCACCCACGCGGCGAATGACCCTCGAAGCGCGCCCTGATCGGGCCGCCGAAAGCGTCGGCGTCCGGGTGGCGCTCCGCGCCCTCCACCAGCGCGTCGAGCCAGCCGGGCGGCACCAGCACGTCGTCGTCCACGAACGCGATCAGATCCGCGCCCGCGGCGCGCAGCCCGGTGTTGCGCGCGGCGTTGAGCGAGCGGCGCTCGCCGTGCCGAATCAGCCGGACGCCGAAGCGCTCGACCACCTCGGGCGTCGCGTCAGTGGCTCCGTCGTCCACGACGAGGAGCTCGTGAGGGGTCCCCGTGCGCTGTCGGCGGAGCGAATCGAGCGTGACCTCGAGATACGCCGCGCGACCGCGCGTGGGGACCACCACCGTCACGCGCAAGCCGCGGTCCGTGCCCGCGGCGCCGCGACCGCGTTCGGCCGGCAGGTCCATCGGCTGGATAGCGTAGCCCCGCCGCATGCGCGTCCTCGTCGTCCACAACCGCTATCGCCTCGAGGGAGGCGAGGAACGCGCGGTCGAGCTGCAGGTCGACGCCCTCCGCCGCGCGGGCGTCGACCACGCGCTGCTGGAGCGGAGCTCCACCGAGGCCTCGAAGGCGAGCGCCGCCCTCGCGCTGCTCCGGGGCGGACAGGACGAGCAGGACGTCGGCGTCGCGGTGAGGGATCTTCAGGCGGACGTCGTTCACGCCCACAACACGCTTCCGCTCTTCGGCCCGAGGGCGCTCGAGAGCGCGCGAGCCGCGGGCGCGGCGGTGGTCATGCACCTCCACAACCTGCGCCTCTTCTGCGCGATCGGCGTCGCGGCTCGCGACGGCGGCCCCTGCTTTCGCTGCCATCACCGCAACACGCTCCCCGGGCTTCTCCTCAACTGCCGAGAGTCGATCCCCGAGGCCGCCGCCTACGCCGCAGCGCTTGCACGCCACCAGCCGGCGTTCTTCGAGAGCGTGCACCGCTTCGTCGTGCCGAGCCGGTACGCGGCCGGCCAGTCGGCCCTGCTGGGCGTGCCGGCCGATCGCATCGACGTCGTGCCGCACTACCTGCCCGCGGAGGCGTTCGCGGAGACCAGTCGGGCGGCCGACGGCGGCTACGCGCTCGTGGCCGCACGACTCGCCCCCGAGAAGGGAGTGGATACCGCGATCGAGGCCGCCGCCCTCGGCGACATCCCGCTCCGCGTGGCCGGCGAGGGGCCGGCCGCTGCGCAGCTGATGGAGCAGGCGAACGTCATCGGAGCCCCGGTCGACTTCGTCGGCCGCCTCGACCGGGCCGGGATGCAGCGCGAGCTGGCGGAGGCCGCCATGCTCCTCATGCCGTCCCGCTACCACGAGTTCGCAGGCTACTCGGCGCTCGAGGCGATGGCCGCGGGCGTGCCCGTGATCGGCTCCGAGCTGGGGGCATTGCCCGAGCTGATCGGCCCGGTGCGCTGCCTCCCGCCGAACGACCCGCACGCGGTCGCCGCTCGCATGCGTCAGCTTTGGGTGGAGCCCGAACGCAGACGCAGCGAGGGCGAGGCCCTGATCGCTCGCGCCCGCGCCGGTCACTCCGAGGACGGCTATGTCGAGCGCCTGCTCGACACCTACAGGCGCGCGCGCCAGTAGTCGATCGCGTCGGCGACGGTCTGCTCCAGCGGTATCTGTGGCTCCCACCCGCAGGCCGCGGCGAGGCGCTCGGCTGAGCCGCGGACCTCGGGCACGTCGTACCTCCGTAGCCGCTCGGTGTCCACCTCGTGCCGCACTGCCACCCTGGCGGCGCGGGCGGCCAGCTCCACCAGCGCGCGAACGCTCGTGGCGCGGCCGCTGCACGCGTTGTAGACGCCGGCCGGCAGCTCGCTCGCAGTCGCGTAGGCACGCACCGTGTCGCGCACGTCGGTGAAGTCGCGCGCCGAGTCCGGGTTGCCGGTTAGGATCACCGCCTCATCGGCGCCGGCCGCCTCGGCCGCGGCGACCTGCCGGGTGATCGCACCGACCACGTACACGTCCGACTGCCCGGGCCCCGCCTGATTGAACGCGCGGACGCGCACGATGCGTAACCCGTGCGCGTCGGCGTACTGGCCGGCCAGCAGATCGCACGCGGCCTTCGACACGGCGTACGGATTCTGTGGCCGCAGAGGGGCTTCCTCGGTGACCGGCAGCCGCTCAGGAGGACCGTAGATCTCACTCGAGCTGGCGAGCACAAGCCCCGCCTCCGGCGCTTCGTCGCGCACGGCGCTCAGCAGGTTGAGAGTCATGGCGATGTTGTCGCGCACAACAGCGCGCGGGTCGTCCCACGACCGCGCGACCGAGGCGAGCGCAGCCAGATGGAAGACGCGCCCCGGCTCCGCATCCGCCACGGCGCGTCGCACCGCGTCCGCATCCAGCAGATCGAGCTCCGCGTGGGTCGGCGCAAGGGCACCTTCGAGCAGCGCAAGGAGGTGCCGGCCGGCGAAGCCGCCTCCGCCCGTGACGAACACGCCGGCGGGCGACACAGTCAGCCGGCTTGCTTCTGCGGCACGCCCCGTCCGAGCAGCTCGAGATCGGCGTCGACCATCCGGCGGATCATCTCCTCGAAGCTGGTGCGCGGCCCCCAGCCGAGCTTCTCGCGTGCCTTCGACGCGTCGCCGACGAGGTGCTCGACCTCGGCGGGACGCAGATAGCGCTCGTCGATGCGGATATGGCGGGCGGGATCGAGTGCGACATGCTCGAAGGCAACGTCGACCAGCTGCCGAACGCTGTGCACCTTGCCCGTCGCGACTACGAAGTCCTCGGGCTGGTCGTGCTGGAGCATCAGCCACATCGCTTCGACGTAGTCCATGGCGTAGCCCCAGTCGCGCTCAGCATCGAGGTTTCCTAGGGCAAGCTCGCTCTGCAAGCCGAGCTTGATCGCAGCGGCGCCGTGCGTGACCTTGCGGGTGACGAACTCAAGGCCTCGACGCTCGCTTTCGTGATTGAACAAGATCCCCGAACTGGTGAACAGCCCGTACGACTCGCGGTAGTTGACCGTGATGAAGTGGCCGTAGCACTTCGCCACCCCGTAGGGCGAGCGGGGGTAGAAGGGTGTCGTTTCGGTCTGCGGAATCTCCCGGACCTGCCCGAACATCTCCGAAGACGACGCCTGGTAGAAGCGCGCCTCCGGCACGATCTCCCTCATCGCCTCGAGGATGCGCGTGACTCCCACCGCTGTGAACTCCGCGGTCAGCACCGGTTGCGACCACGACGCCGCCACGAATGACATGGCCGCGAGGTTGTAGATCTCATCCGGTTCCGCCTCGCGCAGCACGTCGACGAGCGAGCGCTGGTCGAGCAGGTCGCCGGTGTGTAGTACGAGGTCGTCGCGGAAGTCGGCGAGGCGCTGGAAGGTCTCTGTCGACGAGCGCCGCACCATGCCGTGCACCTCGTAGCCCTTCTCCAGCAGAAACTCCGCCAGGTACGAGCCATCCTGGCCGGTGATGCCCGTGATGAGAGCGCGGGGACGCGCCATCAGCGAGCGACCCCCTGCTGCTCGCGCAACCACCGTACCGTGTCGGCGATGCCCTCCTCGAGGTCGATCTGGGCCTTCCACCCGAGGAGCCGCTCCGCCTTCTTGACCGAGGGCCAGCGCCGCTGTACGTCAACCTCGAAGCTCGGCAGGCGTCGTAGCTCGAACTCGGACGGGTCGCGTCCACAGGCCTCCCAGACGATCCGGGCGATGTCGGCGACAGAACGCTCGTCCGAGGCTGAGATGTTGAAGTCCTCGTTCTCGGCTCCCCGATGCGCCAGCGCCGTGACGATGCCGTCAGCGATGTCGTCCACGTGGGTGAGCGTACGGGTTTGCTCACCCGAGCCGAAGATCTCGAGCGGTCGCTGTCCGGACAGCGCCTTGCGGATCAGGTCTGGGACCGCGTGCGCGATGCCCGGCTCGGCGTCGGGCAGCTCGCCAGGGCCGTAGGCGTTGAAGGGACGGCAGATCGTGAACGCCAGACCGTGCTCGTCGTGGAGCGCCCGGCAGTAGACCTCGCCGGCGAGCTTCGAGAAGCCGTAGGCCGAACGCGGCGCGAGGCAGTCGCGCATGTGCTCCTCCGGCGTCGGAAAGACGGTCGCGCGCTCGAACACCATCGAGGACGAGACGTACAGCAGCCGCTCGACGGGCTCCTCGAGCCCCGCGCGGAACACCGAGTTATAGAGGCCGGTGTTCACCTCCAGCAGCGTGTGGGGCAGCCTGTGGAAATTGGCGATGCCGCCGACGATCGCGGCCAGGTGGATCAGATGCGTGCAGCCGGACATCGCCGCGCGGGCCTCCTCGGCCGAGCGGAGATCGCCCCTGTGGACATCGCAGCTCGAAGCCATCCAGTCCGGCGCCTCGCGCTGGTCGGAGATGCGCACCTCCCAGTCGCCGTCGCGGAGCAGGCGCCGGACGACAGCGGCGCCGATCGTGCCGGCGCCTCCGGTGACGAGGACGCGCGTCACTCGGCCGGGACTCGGGCGTGCACGACGTCGAAGACCGCGCCTGCGCCCGTGACGTTCCAAGGGTCGACGAGCAGCATGCCCTCGGGCAGCTCTTCGAGCAGGCCCTCGAAGGCGGAGTGGTTCGTGGCCACCACGACCGCGTCCGCGCCGTCCAGCACCGAGTCGAGCGGCTCCGAGTCCTTCGCCACGTGCGGGTCGTGGCACGCCACGTCGGCCAGCTCGCGCTCGAGCATCCGCACGAGCTTGTAGGCGAGCGAGTCCCGCGTGTCGTCGGAGTCGCGCTTGAAGGTGAGTCCGAGGACGGCGACCTTGAGGTCGCGCAGCGAGCCGCCCAAGCGCGACTTCAGCCCCTTGACGATGAACAGTGGCACCGTCTCGTGGACGCGCGACACGGCGAGCAGCATCCCCGGCGCGCTCGAGCGCTCTTCGGAGAAGGTGAAGTCCTTGCGCAGGCAGGCCCCCGCCGTCAGACCGGGCACGGCCATCCCGCCGCGCGGATAATCGTGGTTGATCAGCTCGATCACGTCGAAGACGTTTGCCCCGTACTGCTCGCACTCCATCATCAGCAGGTTCGGCAGGGCGAACTGTGTGTAGCGCAGGATGTTGGTCCAGATCTTCGCCAGCTCCGCCTGCAACGGCGTCGTCTGGACGATCTCGGTGCCGAAGGTCTCGAACAACTCGGCCGCCTTCGAGCCCGAGCTCTCGCCGACGCCCCCGACGACGCACGGCAGTATCGCGATCTCCTCCAGGAAGTGGTTCTCCGCGATCCGCTCCGGCACGTGCGAGACGAACAGGTCCTCGCCGACTCGGAAGCCGCGCCGCTGCTCGATGTAGCCGGCCACCCACTCGGTGGTGCCGGGCGCCACGGTCGAGCGCAGGATCAGGGAGTGGCCCTCGCGCAGGACCGGCAGCAGGTCGTCGATCACCCCGCGAACGTGCGAGATGTCGATCTCGATGTGCACGTGCGAGGGCGTGTGGAGCGTCAGGACGATGTGGTCGGCGTTCGCGGCGTCCTGCACCGACCGCGTCAGCTCGAGGCGGCCGGACTCCATGACGCGCTCGAGCAGCTCCTGCGCGCCGGTCTCCGAGAACGGCATCTGGCGCACGGTGAGCTGGTCGAGTACGGGCTGCTGGCGCTCGACCCCGATCGTGCGCAGCCCGCGATCGGCGAACGACAGCGCGAGTGGCAGGCCGACACGGCCGAGGCCGATGACGGCGACGCTCGCTTCCATCCGCGGGAGTCTACGTGCGCCGGCTCAGGTACTGGCGCGCAAACGCCAGCACGAAGCGCGGGTTGAAGTAGAG
>JBKPSR010000131.1:0-8707 GCA_046735115.1 Actinomycetota bacterium | reverse complement strand
TGAGCGCAAGGGCGAGGCCGGTGCCGAGCGCCGCGAGCAGGAGGAAGCGTCGCAAGTCGTCGTTGGGATCGGCGAGCACCGCTTCCGTCTCGCGGCCTCCGACGACGAACAGGCGCTTACCCGCCCGGCCCCCGACGGGGGGTGAAGCCCTCGATCCGGCTGACGCCGTCGAGCCCCGGGAGCTCCGCAGTGCCCTCTCGGCGCCGCAGCACCGTGTCGACGAGCGGGCGCTTCTGAAGACGCCGCCCGACGAGCTGGGGGATCTGCGGGCTACGCGCGATCATGGTGCCGCGGTCATCCAACAAGACGAAGGTCGTGCCTCCAGGAGGGTCGGCGAAGGCGGTCGCGTCGGCGAGGCGGCGGGCGTCAAGGGCGGCGAACAGGGTGCTCGGCCGCGCCCCCCGGCGGCTGGGAATCGGGTAGCTCGCCATGAGCACCCGCATGCCGGAGAAAGGGTCCATGCCGTAGTCGGCCAGGACGAAGCGGCCGCCGGCCTGCCCTCCGCGAAACCACGCCTCCCGCGACACGTCCACCGGGTCCATGGGCTGGGTGAATCCGTTCAAGGTGCTGCCGCAGAAGACCCGCCCTTGCGGGCTGGCAACTCCGACCGACGCGTACCTGTCGGTCGCGCGCGGTACCAGCGCGAGCAGGCGCTCGCAGTGGTCGCGGCTGCGCCTGTGTCCCAGATCGTCCGATACCGCGGCCAGGAAGGTGCCCGTGGCGCCAATCACGCGGGCAATGTCCGCGGCGACCAGCCGTGTTGTGTCTAGGACATCACGCTTCGCGTGCTCGCGGGCCTCGTTGCGCTCCTCGACGGCCACCGTCACGGCGATGACGGTCGGCGGCGTGAGCGCCACCAGCACGAGCAACAGGATGCGGCCACGGAGTCCGAGTCCCATGTTCTGGCTCAGTCTCGCTGAGGAAGCGGAGGTTCGCCTCTCTAAGCTGGTGCCGGTGCCGATCCGACGACTCGTGCTGCCTCTAGCCGTGGTTCTCGGGCTGCTGCTCGCCTCACCGGCGGAGGCGGTCGACTATCAGACCAACATCATCGACTTCGAGTTCCAGCCCAAGGACCAGGAGGTCGCTCCGGGGGACACCGTGACCTGGGCCTTCTCCGAGGAGGGCCATACAGTCGCAAGCGTGCGAGGGCAGGCGGACTCGTGGAGGTCCGCCGACGACGCACCGAACCCGGTGGGCGCCACCTACACGCATGTCTTCAAGACGCCCGGCAAGTTCCAGTACGTCTGCCTCCAGCACAAGGACTTCATGAAGGGCGTGGTGGTGGTCGGCACCGACACGGTCTCCGACACGATCGACGCCTTCAGGACGAGGCGGACCGGCAACCGGCTGAAGATCGGCTTTTTGCTGAACGAACCCGCGACCGTCACATACACCTTGAAAGGCCCCTCGCGGCGCACGGTGAAGCGCGGCAGGCTGGGCAAGGGCCGGCACAGCTTCACGGTGCGGCGCCTGAGGTCCGGTAGCTACCGCGGTGTCCTGACCGTCGTGGACGACTTCGACAAGAAGGTCACGCCGCGCAACTCGTTCGTCGTACGCTGAGGTCGTGAGGAGATTGCGCATCGCCGCGGCCGCGCTCGGCCTGACGCTCGCACTGAGCGCTCCGGCGGTGGCGCGCGACCCCGGACGCTGGACGCTCAGCGGCTGGAGCTCGGTGCCGATCAAGTACTGGCAGGGTGTCACCACCGAGGGCCCAGGCGGGCCGCTCTTTTTCTCGGGTCTCTCCAGGGGGTTGCATCGCACGGCGCGGAATCTGCGCGAGACGGCGACGGTCGACCCCGTGATACCTCCCTCGGTGCTGGCGACCGAGGGCTACAACCACGTGGGCGACATCGGCTTCCAGGGCGGCCGAGTGCTGCTTCCGCTGGAGTGCTTCATGCCCGGCGGGCCGAACGGCGGGAACACCTGCGGCACGGGCTCGATCGGCGTGGCCGATCCGGCGACGCTCGCGTTCCGGTACTACGTGAAGCTCGACCCCGCCGAGATCCCGAAGGCGATGTGGGTCGAGGCGTCCCCCGACGGGCAGTTCCTGTGGACATCGAGCGGACCCGACCTGCTGGCGTACAGGGCGGCCGACGTGACCGCGGCCAACGCTGGGCCGGGCGCGGCGCCGATCCACTCGGTGCGCCGGCTCGCCGGCGCGGTGCCTCCAAGCGGGGTCACCGGCGCGGCCTTCTACCGCGGGCGGCTCCTCCTTGCCGGCGCCCAGGGCACGACCTATCAGGTGTGGTCGGTTGACATCGCGACCGGGGCGCGCCGTCTCGAGCTCGAGCTGAAGAACGTCCAGGGCGAGGCGGAGGGTCTTGCGCAGGTCCCGCTGCTCGGCGGCCGTCTCCACTTCCTCGTCGCGCCGCTGGTCATGCAGCCGACCTTCGGTCCCACGGCCGGGCTGCTCCACTTCAAGACAGGGCGCTGGGCCGGCCGAGGGCTCAGGGTCAGGCTGCGGACCGCGCGCGCGAACACGCTCCGGCCGCACGTACGGGTGAGCGTCAAGCGAGCCGGCCGCCCGGTGGCCGGGGCGATCGTCGACGTGGCCGGCTTCCGCGCGGAGACGGCCAGGAACGGCCGGGCGCTCGTCAGGCCCGTGCTGGGCGTTCCCGGAAGCTTCGCGGCGACGGCGCATGAGGGCCGCCGCCGCGGCCGCTCGAAGTTCGTTCACCTCGGACCCGCGACACCCGCGGCCGCGGCGCGCCGGGACTCGGCCCGCTAGGCGATCTCGTCCACGTGGCGCACGTTCGCCACGTCGTCCCGCTCGCTGCTGGGAGCGGCCTCGAACCAGGCGTCGAGGATCTCCTCGAGCACCGCCTCGCTGGTGGTGCGGAGCGACAGCGCCAGCACGTTCGCGTCGTTCCACTTCCGGGCGCCTCGCGCGGTCTCGGCGTCGCCGCATAGCGCGGCTCGCACGCTCGGCACCTTGTTCGCGGCCATCGAAGCGCCGGTGCCGGTCCAGCAACAGACGACTCCCTGCTCGGCGCGCCCCTCGGCCACGTCGCGCGCCGCCGCTTCGCTCGCCCACGCCCAGTCGTCAGGCTCGTCCTCGTTCAGCGCGCCGTGCACGATCGGCTCGTGGCCGCGCCTGCGCAGCTCCTCGACGACCGCGTCGGCCACGCCGGTTCGCTCGTCTGCCGCGACTGAGATCTTCATGGCGCTCCAGCCTAGTCTTGAGGCCATGCCCGAGTTGCCCGAGGTCGAGATCACCGCACGCCGCCTGACGGCGGGGCTGGCCGGCGCACGCGTCGAGTCCGCGCTCGCGCCGGGGCTCGTGGCGCTCAAGACCTTCGACCCGCCGCTCGACGCGCTCGCGGGGCGGGAGCTCGACGGCGTGCGCCGCATCGGCAAGATGCTCGCCGTTCAGGCCGGCGACCTGACGCTGCTGGTCCACCTGATGTCGGCGGGCCGCCTGCAGCTGTTCGATTCGCGCGCATCGCTTCGCGACCGCGCCTCGCGCATTCTCGTCCGCCTCGAGGACGGCCGCGAGCTGCGCCTGCGCGAGTTCGGGACGCAGCAGCGAGCCTGGGCGAAGCTTCTGCACGCCGAGGACGTGGCAACGGATGAGGCGGTGGCCACGCTCGGCCCCGACGCTTGTCCGCCGCCGCCGGTCGAAGAGCTCGAGCGCCTGCTCGACCAGCCCCGCCACCTGCACCCGCTGCTGCGCGACCAGCGCACGATCGCCGGGATCGGCCGCTCCTGGGTCGACGAGCTGCTCTGGACGGCTCGGCTGTCGCCGTTCCAGAAGGGCTCGGACCTCGAGCCCGAGGAGGTCGAGGCGCTGCGCGACGCCTGCGAGGAGGTGCTCGGCGCCGCTCTCGACCACTACGAGGAGGTCATCGGCGAGACCGTCCCGGACAAGCTGCCGATGCCGCTCCAGGTGCACCGGCGGGCCGGCGAGCCGTGCCCTCGCTGCGGGACGCGCATCGAGGCGATCCATTTCAGGGACTACGTCATGTGCTACTGCCCGGAGGAGCAGACGGGTGGACGCGTGCTCAAGGACCGTAGGCTGTCGAAGCTGCTGAAGTGATCGAGCGGGGCGACACCGCTCCCGACTTCGAGCTTCCCGACCAGGACGGGGTACCCGTGCGGCTGTCGGATTTCCGTGGGCAGCCGCTGATCCTCTACTTCCACCCCAAGGCTGACACACCCGGTTGCACGACACAGGCATGTGGTGTGCGCGGCCATCTCCGGGACTACACGGCGGGCGGCGCGGTGGTGCTCGGGGCCTCATCCGATCCGGTCGCGAGGGTTAAGCGATTCCACGACAAACAGGGCCTGAACTTCCGCCTCCTCGCCGACGAGGACCGCTCGGTGGCGGAGACCTAGGGGGTTTGGGTCGAGAAAGTCGATGTACGGCAAGACCCACTGGGGCGCCCAGCGAGCGACCTTCATCATCGCCCCGGATGGCAAGATCGCTCACGTCATTCCGAAGGTGTCACCGAAGACGCACGATGAAGAGGCCCTCGCCGCCCTGGCGGCGCTGCGCGACGCGGCGTAGCAGACGGGTGGACGAATATTGAAGGACCGGAGGCTCTCCAAGCTGTTGAAATGACGCATGCGGCCGATAGAGGTCCCATGCGCCGGATCCTTCTCGCGCTCTGCGCCCTCACGTTGCTCAGCGGGTGTGGCGGGGTGGACGCCTCCCTGCTCGCGACCGCCGCCCACAACACGCAGGCGGCCGGAGGAGCCGAGGTTGCCTTCCGCGGCGAGATGCAGATGCCGGGCACCGGCCAGCCTCTCGTGATGACCGGCAGCGGCGTCGAGGACGCCAAGGCTCAGCGCGCGCAGCTGACCATGCAGGTACCGGGCGCCGGTGAGCTCGAGGCCGTGTCGGACGGTCTCACGATGTACTTCCGCTCGGATCTGTTCGGCAACGCCCTCGGCGGCAAGGAGTGGATGAAGCTCGATGCCCGCCGCACGAACGAGAGCCTCGGAATCGATACGTCCGCCCTGGGCCAGGTGGGGCAGAGCGGCACCGCTCAGCTGAAGCTGCTCGAGCAGGTGAGCGGCGGCGTGACGGACGAGGGCCGCGAGCAGGTCGTCGGCGTCGATGCGACTCACTACAGCGCCACGATCGACCTCCGCAACTATCCCGGCCAGGACCTCCAGAAGCTCATCGACCTGACCGGGCAGTCCGAAATCCCTGTCGACGTCTGGATCGACGACGACCAGCGCGTGCGCCGCATGGAGATGGAGCTCCAGTTCGCGCCCGGCCAGGGCCCGCTGAAGATGACCGTCGAGTACGTCCGCTTCGGTGTTCCCGTCGACATCGACATCCCGGACGACGACGACGTGTTCGACGCGACGGACCTGGCGATCCAGGGCCTGAATCAGAAGCTGAACTGACGGACGAGGCGACGTCCGCCCTAGCATGGTGGGCGCATGGGCTGGCTGCTCCTAGCCGTCGTCGTTCTCGCGGGCCTCTACGTGGCGCTCGTCGCGGTGCTCGCGATCGGCGGGCGCGAATGGGACGTTCGCGTGATCGCCCGGCTCGTGCCCTACTGCGCCATCTTGTTCAAGCGGCTGTTGGCCGACCCGCGCGTCCCGGCGCGCTGGAAGGTCGCTGCGGGCTTCGCGCTCGTCTATCTGGCGCTTCCGTTCGACCTCGTGCCGGACTTCATCCCCGTTGCGGGCCAGCTCGACGACGCGATCCTCGTCGCGCTCGTGCTCAGGGGGCTGCTGCGCAGCGCCGGGCCGCGCCTGCTGCGGGAGCACTGGCCCGGGCCGGCGGCGCTGATCGCGCCGCTGGAGCGCTTTGCGTTCGCGACTCCGGGGGTTCGCGGTGCAGCGCGACGCCCGCGATGACGAGCGCCACTCCGGCCGCCTCCGTGGTCGACGGGATCTGCGTCAGCACGACGATCCCGATCACGGTGGCCGTGGCGGGTAGCAGCGACACGAGCAGCGCGTAGGTCGCACGCGGCAGGCGCCGCATCGCCAGCTGGTCCGAGACGTACGGGATCACCGACGAGCAGAGCCCGACGCCGACGCCCGCGAGCAGCGCGACCGGGTCCGTCAGCGCGGGGAGCACCTGCCATCCGCCGATCGGCGTCACGACCACGGAGGCGATCAGCATCGACGCCGCGAGCCCGTCGATCCCGCGCAATGAGCCGTGCCGGGCAACCCGATGCGCCAGGACGATGTAGGCCGCGAACAGGAGCGCGTTCGCGAACGCGAGCGCCACTCCCAGCGGCTCACCCTCGATCTGCACCCCGGTGAGCAGGTAGACGCCCGGCACGGCGAGCGCGAGCGCCGCCAGGTTGCGGGGGTTGCGCGCGCCCAGCGCCGCCAGGGCGATCACCGGCAGGAACTCGATTGCGGCGACCGTGCCCAGCGGCAGGCGGTCGATCGCCACGTAGAAGCACGCGTTCATGACGGCCAGCACGGCCCCCCAGGCGACCAGAAGCCGCTTGCCGTCCCGCTCGAGTGCCCCGAACGCCCGCCACGGGCGCCTCCAGAGCGCGAACACGACCGCGGCCGACGCGATCCGGAGCCAGGCCACGCCCAGCACGTCGACGCGTGCGAACAGCAGCACCGCGAAGGCCGGGCCGAGGTAATGGAAGACGGCGCTGACGATGAAGTAGAGGTGCGGAGGGACCCTGTGCGTCACAGCCCGACAGGATCGACGACGACTGCGGCTTCGTACAGGGCCGGTCGAAGCTATATTGAGCAATATGGCTGCGAATGGTCTGCTTGATCCGACCAACTGCCTTCTAATCGCCGAACTGCAACGCGACGCCCGCCTGTCGCTGGCCGAGCTCGGCCGGCGGGTCGGGCTGTCACCGCCGGCGGTCGCCGAGCGGCTGCAGCGGCTCGAGCAGAACGGGACGATCAGGGGCTACCACGCCGACGTGGACCCGCGCGCGCTCGGCCTGTCGCTCAGCGCGATCATCCGCATCCGCCCGTCGCCCGGGCAGGTCCAGAACGTCGCCGAGCTGGCCCGCGAGACACCCGAGGTCGTGGAGTGCCACCGCGTGACGGGCGACGACTGCTACGTCATGCGCGCGCACCTGAGCGACGTGCTGCACCTCGAGGAGGTGATCGACCGCTTCACCGTGCTTGGTCAGACCACGACGTCGATCCTGCAGTCGTCGCCGGTGCCGGGCAGGCCGCTCGACCCGGCCGTCACTGGACCGTGAGCGTTCCCTTCATGCCGGCCTGCTTGTGGCCGTCGACCGGGCAGTAGAACTCGTACGTGCCGGCCTTCAGGGTCCCGGTCGCCTTCGAGACTCCGCCCTTCGTGACGGTGTCGCCCTTGATCTCCATGCCCTTCCCCTCGACCTCGATCGCGTGGGGGAGGCTGGACGGGTTGTCCATCACAATCGTGACCTTGCCGGCCTTCGTGGTGAGCGAGCTCTTGTCGAACTTGAGCGCGCCGCCAGGATCGGCGGAGATCTTCAGGGTCTGGCCGCCCCCGCCGCCTCCTCCGCCCCCGGAGGCTTCGGTCTTCGTACCGCCGCCGGAGCTGCTGCTGCTCCCGCCGCCGTTGTCGTCGTCATCGCCGCCGCAGCCCGCGATCGGTATCGCGAAGGCAGTGACCAGGAGGATGAGGGATAGAGCGCGCATGAACGGGACTACGCAGCCCGTCGGACGAGGGTTCAGTAGTTCAGCTTGCCGCGCATGACCTCCGCGCCGCGCGTGCCGTCGCTGGAGCGGCGGGTGACCACCACGATGTGGTACTCGCCGGGCCGTACCGCCGCGGTCAGCTCGGCCGCGGCCGTGCCGTCGGAGCGTGCGTGGAAGCTGCCGCCGTTGATCCAGCGCCCGTCGCTGCGCACGCACCAGAGCTCGTAAGCGCTGCCCCTCTGCACGGGAAGGTGGTCCGCGTGGAGCTTGACCCGGGTCCCGGCGTCCACCTCGGCGGCGTCCGCAGTGCCCTCCGCGCCGCCTCCGGCCGGCATGCTCCAGAGATCCGCATGCGCGTAGGCGGGGGCGGGGCCGCTCGGCAACGCCGCCACCAGGATCGCCGCGACCAGCGCCGCCACGGCGATGGCGGGAATCGCGAAACGCCTCCACGGCCGGCGCCGCGGCTGGGCGGCCGCCCGCTCCCTGACGAAGCGATCGAGCACCTCCTCCTCGAGGGCGGGCGACAGCGTCGTGACCTCGTCGTCCTCACGCGCATGGTCGAGGAGCACCGGGATCTCGGCCAGCGAGCGCGCCTCGGCGGCGCACGCGTCGCAGCTCGCCAGGTGCTCGCGCATCGACTCCATCTCGTCGGCCTCGAGGGCCCCGAGCACGTACGGGCCGACCAGGTCGGCGTGGCTGCGGCAGCCGCTCACGGCTCCAGCTCCATCTCGTCGAAGATCAGGCGCAGGTGCCGCAGCGCATAGGAGGTGCGGCTCTTGACCGTGCCCAACGGCACACCGGTGCGCTCGGAGATCTCGCGCATGGTCAAGCCGCCGTAGTGGGCAAGCCGGATCACCTCGCGGTGCGCGGGCGACAACCGCGCCAGCGCAGCCGTGACCTGCCAGCGCAGCACGGCGTGGTCGAGCGCCGCGTCCATCTCCGCGGCTGTGTCGAGGGAGGCGTCGTCGTCGGCGCGCTTCGGGCGCGCGGCGGCGCGCCGGTGGGCGTCGATGATCCGGTTGCGCGCGATCGCGTACAGCCATGTGCGCACGCTGGCCCGGCGCTGATCGTAGTCCCCGGCGTGACGCCAGAGCTGGGCAAAGACGTCCTGCACCACCTCCTCCGCGAGCTCTCG
>JBKPSR010000130.1:0-4807 GCA_046735115.1 Actinomycetota bacterium | reverse complement strand
CTTCGCAGGCCCGCGGCAATCTAGCCCAGTCGCCGCGGGGCGTGATCGCGACGACCTTCGCCATCGACGAGTCGCATCAGGCCCGCGAGGTCATGCTCGTCGTCGCGGCGCGACCCCGGCTCGGCGCCGTCCTCGCTGCGTGCCCCACCAGCCCGTCCACTGCCCGTCGCCCCAGGCACCACCGCCGATCGGGCCGAACATGTTTCGGCCCATCACGCCGGCCCCGATGTTCTCGCGCGATTCCTCGACGACCCGTGTGCTCTCGTTCGCCTCGCCGCCTTCCCTGTCGTGGGATTGGCGCCAGGCGGCCAGCGAAACCACCCAGTCGTGGAGCCGCTCGCCGCCCTCGCCAAGCGGGTTCTCCTCGCTCTGGTTCGGGCCGGCGACGAAACGGTCCACGTCGAGTTTGGTTCCAAGGTGGCAATGCAGAACTCCCACGCCGAGAGCGACGACGAGCTGCATCCTCTGCGCGAAGTTCCCCGCTGGACGTGGGCTGGCGACAAAAGGACGTGTAACGAGCGATGTCGCAAGCGGGATGCTCCCCGATGCGGTCGCGCGGCTCGCTGCCGCCTCGTGCTATTTGCGCTAGCGGCGTCCGCACGACTTGATACGCCTGCTGCTCGTCCGTTGCGGGCGCGTCTCGGTGATACTGGCGGTCGTGCCGGCTCTTCGGCTAGTCACTGCTGCTGAGCGCCCTGAGTTGGTGGACGCGATGGTCAGCCTCGGCGCCTCGCCGTGGCCGGAGTTCCTGAACCACGACGCGGTGGTCGAGGCACTCTGGGGACTCCTCTACGAGTTGGCGCCGGACTACCAGTTCGCTCTGCTGGACGAGCCGGCAGGGTCGCTCGCCGCGATCGGCAACTGCCTGCCGATCCGCTGGGACGGGGATCCGGACGCGCTACCTGACGGCGGCGTCGACGCTGTGCTGGAGGATGGCATGACCTGCCTGCGCGAGGGTGCGACCGCTTCCGCCGCCTCGGCGCTGATGATCGTCGTTAGCCCAGAGTGGCTCGGACGCGGGATCAGCGGGGACGTGATCAGGGCGATGAGGGACGTAATTGGTCGCCATGGCCTCACGGAGCTCGTTGCGCCCGTGCGTCCCACCGCCAAGCAGCGCTACCCGCTCATCCCGATCGAGCGCTACATCGGTTGGCGCCGGGAGGATGGGCTGCCGTTCGACCCCTGGATCCGCGTACACGAGCGCGTCGGGGGCGAAATCGTCCGCCCCGCGGCGACGGCGATGCGCGTCACCGGTAAGGTCGCCGAGTGGGAGAGCTGGACTGGGATGGCGCTGCCGGAGACCGGTTCGTACGTCGTCCCGGATGGGCTAGTGCCGATTGAGATCGATCACGAGCGCGACATCGGCGATTACCGCGAGCCCGGGTGCTGGGTGCGCCACCGCGTTTCGGGCGGCTGACCGGGGGCCGCGGCGGCGGCTACGCTGGCGGGCGCGATGACCGTGGACACCATTGCCGGATTGGCTATCGAGACCGAGGGCCGCTATGGGGCGCACAACTATGAGCCGCTGCCGGTCGTCCTGTGCCATGGCGAGGGGGTGTGGGTGCGCGATGTCGAGGGCCGCCGCTATTTCGATGCGCTGTCGGCCTATTCGGCGCTCAATTTTGGTCACCGCCACCCGCGGCTCTTGCGGGCCGCAAGCGAGCAACTGGGACGGCTGACGCTGACGAGCCGCGCTTTTTACAACGATCAGCTCGGGCGCTTCTGCGTCGAGCTGGCGGAGTTCTGCGGAAGCGACCGCATGCTGCCGATGAACACGGGGGCGGAGGCGGTCGAGACCGCGATCAAGCTCGCGCGCAAGTGGGGCTATGAGCGCAAGCGGGTTGCAGCGGACCGTGCGCAGATCGTCGTGTGCGCCGGCAACTTCCACGGTCGGACGACGACGATCGTCGGCTTCTCCGACGATCCGCTCGCGCGATCCGGGTTCGGCCCGTTTGGCCCTGGCTTTGTGGCGGTCCCGTACGGGGATGCCGACGCGTTACGCGCCGCGGTCGGTGCGGATACTGTCGCGTTCCTCGTCGAGCCGATCCAGGGTGAGGCCGGGGTAATCGTGCCGCCCGATGGCTACCTCGCTGCCGCCCGGGCGATCTGTGACGAGGCCGGGATACTGCTCGTCGCCGACGAGGTCCAGTCCGGTCTTGGCCGAGCCGGCCGGCGGTTCGCGTGCGACTACGAGGACGTGCGGCCCGACCTGTACGTGTTGGGTAAGGCGCTCGGCGGCGGGATACTGCCTCTGTCGGCGGTTGTCGGCCGCGACGACGTGGTGGGCGTGCTGCGCCCGGGGGAGCACGGCAGTACCTTTGGCGGGAACCCGCTCGCGTGCGCCGTCGGGCGCGAGGTGCTGCGCCTGCTGGCCGACGGCCGGCTTATTGAGGAGTCCGCGGCGCTGGGTGAGGTCGCGGCAGCCCGCCTCCGAGCCGCCGCCCACCCGGCGGTGCGCGAGGTGCGTCAGCGCGGCCTGTGGCTTGGGATCGAGCTGGTCGACGAGGCGCTCCCGGCACGCCGCGCGAGCGAGCTCCTCATGGATCGCGGTGTTCTTGCCAAGGACACGCACGAAACGACGCTCCGCATCGCGCCGCCGCTCACCGCCACCGCCGAAGAGCTCGACTGGGCCCTCGAGCGCGTCCACGACGTGCTCGGGGGATTGCCCTAGCACCCGCGGACAGTCCAGCTTGCTTAGGCCAGGTAGCCCCTCACACCACCTGTACTGCACGAGTGCGATGGAGATCCGCTGTGGCGGCCTCGGGCGTGGAGAGACGAGGTCGCGTCTTCATAGCGCCGGTTGAGCCGCTCGGCCCGGGCGTGGAGTGCTGTGCCGTTTGGGGATCCCTTTGCGGGACACCGCGACCGCTCTTCGACCGGGATGCGGGCGTCCCGAAACGCTCCGCAGACAGTCGCTCAGGACGACCAGCGAGCGTGGCTCTCCGACGTCGGCTCACTATCGCAATGCGCCAGGAGCTGCGGTCAGCGAAGGGGAGGCGCCAGGGCCGCGGCGCTGCTTCTTGCCGGGCCGCGTGCAACGACCCGGGTCGCGCCTCAAGATGGGAGTCATGACGGCGTCCGCGTCGGCGCATCGAGGGCTGGGCGTCACCGCGGGTCTGGACGCTGGACTCGCGCGCGAGCTGGCGGCTCACTGCGAGCAGCTCGGCTATCAGTCGCTGTGGTCGAACGATGAGCCGACCGCTCCTGGTCTGGACACGCTTGCCGAGTTCGCGGCGGCAACCACGAAGGTTCAGCTCGGTGTGGGGGTGCTGCCGCTGCATCGCTATCGGCCGGCCGAGATCGCGGCTGAGGTCGGACGCCTCGAAATCGATCCGGCAAGACTCTGGCTTGGGATCGGTTCGGGCGCGCTCTCCCCGCAGCTCGACGTGCTGCAGCGGGCCGTGGCCGAGCTGCGCGGGGTTCTGCCCGAGACCACTCGCGTCGTCGTAGCCGCGATGCGGCCGCGGCTATGTCGCCTCGGCGGCGCAATTGCCGACGGGGTGCTCCTGAACTGGATGCTGCCGGGTCAGGCGGCGAAGGCGCGCCAATGGGTGCGTGAGGGAGCAGCGGAGTACAGACGTAGGGCGCCCGTCGTTGCGTCCTACGTACGAGTCGCCGTGGGCCCCGAGGCAAACCGGCGTCTTCTTGAGGAGGAGGGCTTCTACCGCACCATCAACGAGGGCCACCGGAAACACTTCGCAGCCATGGGTGTCCCTCCCGGCAGCGTGGGAATCGCAGCCTCGCAGCGGTCCGCCGTCGTGGACACGCTGGCCCCGTACCACTCTGCGCTCGACCTCCCGATCGTGCGCGTGCTCGCGGACGCGGACGCGACATTACTCAACGCCGTCACGGAAGCGGCGGCGCCGTGACCACCGAGAGCGCCCACGCGTCTGAGCTCGTGTTCGGCCAGCAGCCGCTCAGGGGGTGCTGGTGGCGTGGCCTTCGGTGCTCAGCCGCTACCGCTTCGCGCGACCTGCGAAAGCCCCCGCCGGCGTCACGCGAGCCGTGCGTTTGTTGTCCCGAGCACGCTCGCGGCGATGCTGTTGGGCGTGAGGAGTACTCACATGGGGTCCATCGCCATCAGCATTCGCCCTCCGCAGCCACGGCCTGATCAGGTGGCTGATGCGGCGTCCGCCGGGTCAAATCGGCGCCGGCGCCGCTGGCGTCGCAAGGGGTTGCGTCCACGCCCATCGGGGGCTAGGGTGGCCCCGTTCGGGTGTCGGCCCCACCCGAGTGGGAGCCGGCGCCGGACTTGCAGCCAGTAGGACGTGCACTTGTGTTTGGCGGGGCCTCAGACGAGGCCCGCGCATGGCCCACAAGGCTTCAGGCATGATCAATGCGACGTTGACGAAAAGCCACGACGTGGTCGTGGTCGGCGGCAGCCAGGCCGGCCTCGCCGTCGGCTACTTCCTCGCACAGCAGGGCAGAGACTTCCCGATCCTGGAGGCCGCGTCTCAGCGGCAGCGGATCCCGTAGGCCACCGCGCGCCGGCCGAACTCTACGAATGGATCCCTACGGCTGCCGGGCGGCTCCGTCAGCGAGGCAGGATTCGCCTCGAGGCGCGCAAGTCCTCGGTTCGCCGAGCTCAGGATCTCGCTGACTTCGGCCGCGTCGGCGGCCGGGGGGCGCAGCGCCGCCAGCTTGCGCAGGGCACTTCGGAAGATCGGGGCAACATCGCGCCGGACGAAGGTCGCTTCGCTGGTCCCCGGCGAGAGCCGAGCGCCAGCGGCTTCCAAATCGCGAGTCGTCCGCGCGCAGATCGCGCTGGCCTTCGCGACAAACGCCGCCTTGCCCAGTCTCGGGACCG
>JBKPSR010000129.1:0-12031 GCA_046735115.1 Actinomycetota bacterium | reverse complement strand
GCCGCGCCCACGCTGCCGCCAACCAGCGGGCAAGCGCCGGAAAGCGCACGACGATCCGTTCATCCAGGGTGCGGTGTGGCCTCGTTGCGGGTGCCATCGGCTTCCGTACACCCTGTACCGGCTCAGGCATAGTTTCCTGCGACATCGCCCGCGCAGTATCCCGCAAGGCTGGCTTGGGGCGCGCACCTCCGCGTCTGCCGAGAGTGCTCCTTTGCGTGAAAGCAGTAGCGAGCGCGGCGACGACTCGACTACTGGTTTGGACGAAAAGCAGTAGCCGCGGGCCCTGGCTCCTCGCGGTAGTCATCCGCACTGACCTCGCCGCTGCTCCTGCGTTGCATGGAACGCGAAAGCGGAGCCCACCACCGACACGGCTGTGGCTCCTCGCGCAATGGACAAGCGGCCCCGCAGTAGGGTCGTCCGATGGAGATCCGGCTCGATCACTGCGTGATCCATGTCACCGATCGGCGGCGCTCAAACACGTTCTATCGCGATGTCCTCGGCGCGGAGTTCGTCGGCGACCCGGACGGTGTCGCGATGTACCGCTTCGGCGAGCACCAGCTCAACGTCCATGGGCCCGGCCTCGAACCAGACCCGGTTGCGCGGCTCCCGGTACAGCCGGGCGGAAGCGATGTCTGCTTCGTCTGGCCCGGGCCAATCGAGGACGCGGTCAATCACTTGAGCGCCCGCGGTGTCGCCGTCGAGCTCGGCCCGGTGCGGCGCCTGGGCGCGCGCGGCGAGGGAAGGAGCGTTTACTTCCGGGACCCGGACGGCAGCTTGCTCGAACTCATCTCGTACGACTGAAGCACGGACCCCTCCGAGGACTGGCTGGACGCCTACGAGGCGTATCCCGATGGCATCCCGGTGTCGGCCGCCGTGACGCCCGCGACGCGGGCGGCGGCCGTCGCCGCATAGAGAAACGAACGGGCCCCCGGAGGAGGGCCCGTTCGAGCGGCAGCCGGAGCGTCCGGCGGCCAGAGGAGCCTCGCGCGACTAGCGTCCGCCAGGACCAATCGGGATCATCCGCGGGCCGCCGGAGGGGGCCGCTGAGTCCTCGTCGGGCGCGTGATAGGCGGACAGCGGGCTGGACCACTGCGAGTACGACTGCGGGCCACGCGTGCCCTCGTCGGGGCCGCCGTCGAAGCGCGTGCCCGGAGGCAGCACGTCGGCCTGGGGGCCCCGGGTGCCCTCGTCGGGGCCGCCGTCGAAGCGGGTGCCGGCCGGCAGGTTCTGCTGCTTCTGCACCGCCGCGGCCTTCGGAGCGGCGGAGATCGTGGCGTCGTTGTCGTCGTTCGCCAGGATCACGACCGTCACGGCGAGAGCGACCACCGCGACGAGCGCGGCGGCGAGCAGTGCGCGAACGGCCTTGTAGTGGCTGCGAAGAACGACCGCCGGATGCTGCTTGGGAATGACCTGGCCCATGACTGCCTCCTGTTGAGAGAGCTTGCTGGCTATCGGAGGCCCATGCTGCAGGCGGCCGGTTGCGGGACGGCGACAGAACGGCAACAGCGCGTTAAACGCGATTCATGCCGCCGCGGGTCGCGGCTTCGAGTCCTGCCCATGGCGCTTCACGGGATACTGGGCCGGCGATGTCGCAGGAGAACGTCGAAGTCGTGCGCAGGTTCTTGCTCCTCGGGGTTGACGAGGCGCTGACCTACGCCGATCCCGCCATCGTGTGGAACCCCGCTGAGGAGGCGGCGACCCATGGACATCAGGCGGTTCGGGCCAGCCTGGTGCGCTGGAAGAGCGAATGGGACGACTACGAGCTGCTTCCCGAGGGGTTCGAGCATGTAGGCGACTGCGTGGTCGCGGCCGTCCGCTTGCGAGGGCGCGGACGCGGGAGCGGCGTCGAGGTCGACGCCCGCTTCTACGACGTCTACACGCTCCGCCAGGGCAAGATCCTCCGCATGGATCAGTTCACGCAGCGCTCGGAGGCCCTCGAAGCCGTGGGGCTGCGGGCGTAGCCGGCGAACGCGACCGTCCCGACCGTGGTGAATACTGGGCGCCGTGTCAGAGTCGAACAGCGAGATCGTCCGCAGCGCCTTCGACGCCATCCGCAGGCGGGATCTCGACGCGCTGCTCGCTCTCTACGACCCTGAGATCGAGTTCCTGCCGCTCACGGGGACACGCGTGGAGCGTGGCGGCTACGCGGGCCACTCCGGTGTCCTGAGCTACTTCGACGAGGTTGCCGAGGTCTGGGAGGAGATGCGCCCGTACGCGGAGACGATCCAATCGGTCGGCGATCACGTCGTCGTCGTGGGCGGCTGCGCGGTGCGCGGGATCACGAGCGGCGTGGAGTCCGACGACCCCATGGCATGGGTGATCACCGTCCAGGGCGGAAAGATCACGCGCCACCGTGCCTTCAGCACGGCGGGCGAAGCGCTCAAGGTTGTCGGGCTGGCGGCATAGCGACTGGGTAATGAGTTAGCTGATGCGCGCGATGACGGTCATCCCAGGCGAGCCGGACAGCGCCGAGCTCACGGACCTGCCGGAGCCCCAGGCCAAGGACGGCGAGCTGCTGGTCGAGCCGCTCTACCTGGGCGTGTGCGGCACCGATCGCGAGATTCTCGACGGGGCCCACGGTGAGCCCCCGCCCGGTCAGGAGCGGCTGGTTCTGGGCCACGAGCTGCTCGGGCGAGCGAGGGATACGGGGCAGCTCGTCGCCGGGATCGTGCGGCGTCCGGATCCCGTTCCATGTGCCTGCTGCGCGAAGGGCGAGTGGGACATGTGCCGGAACGGCCAGTACACCGAGCGCGGCATCAAGGGGCTGAACGGCTACGGCGCGGAGCTCGTGACGATCGAGGAGGACTACGCGATCCACATCCCGGCGGAGCTCGGCACGCTGGGCGTGCTCACCGAGCCCTCGAGCATCCTCGCGAAGGCCTGGGAGCAGATCGAGCGCATCGCGACGCGCGCCTGCTCGGAGCACGAGCGCGTGCTGGTGACGGGCGCGGGGCCGATCGGCCTCCTGGCCGCGCTGATGGGCATGCAGCGCGGACTCGCCGTCCACGTCCTCGACCGCGCGACCGAGGGCATCAAGCCGGAGGTGGTTGGCGAGCTCGGGGCGGAGTACCACGCCGGCGACATCGCCGAGCTCGCCGAGGAGCTCAACCCGGACATCGTCATCGAGTGCACGGGGGTCGCGGAGCTGGTGGCCGGCGCCATGCGGCACACGGCGCCCGGCGCGATCGTCTGCCTCACCGGGGTCGCGGCCTCGCGGAACCTGAGCGTCGACATCGGCGCGCTGAACAACGAGCTCGTGCTCGAGAACGACGTGGTCTTCGGCTCCGTGAACGCCAACCGTCGCCATTTCGAGCAGGCGGTCGAGTCGCTGTGGAAGGCCGACCAGAACTGGCTGAGACGGCTGATCACGCGCACCGTGCCGCTCGACAGCTGGACCGACTCCCTTGAGAAGGGCAACGACGACATCAAGACCGTTGTCGAGTTCCCCCACCGCTGACGCCGTTTTGCCTTTAGTCTCGTCTCGATGCCGACCTCGCTCGTAACTGGCGGCGCAGGCTTCCTGGGCTCGCACCTGTGCGACTACCTGCTCGAACGCGGGCAGCGGGTCGTCTGCGTCGACAACCTCGAGACCGGCTCGCTCGAGAACATCAGGCACCTGAAGAACGGACCGAACTTCCGGTTCGAGATGTTCGACATCACGGCGCACTACGAGATCGACGAGCCGGTGGACTTCGTCTACCACATGGCCTCACCCGCCTCGCCGATCGACTACGCGCGCCTCCCGCTCCACACTCTGAAGGTGGGCGCCTACGGCACGCACAACACGCTCGGCCTTGCGAAGAAGCACCGCGCTCGCTTCCTGCTCGCCTCGACCTCCGAGGTCTACGGCGACCCACTGGTGCATCCCCAGCCGGAGACGTACTGGGGGAACGTGAACCCGATCGGCCCCCGCGGCGTGTACGACGAGGCGAAGCGCTACGCCGAGGCGCTCACGATGGCCTACCTCCGCCAGCAGGGCGTGGACACGGCGATCGTCCGCATCTTCAACACCTTCGGCCCGCGCATGCGCCCGAACGACGGCCGCGCGATCCCGGCGTTCCTGGGGCAGGCCCTTGCCGACCGGCCCGTCACCGTGTTCGGCGACGGCACCCAGACCCGCAGCTTCTGCTACGTCGACGACCTCATCCGCGGGCTCGTGCTGCTGGCCGAATCCGAGGTGCACGAGCCGGTCAACATCGGCAACCCGAACGAGATGTCGCTCCTCGAGATGGCGAAGCTGATCATCGAGCTGACGGAGGCCCGCTCCGAGGTCGTGTTCGAGGCCCTGCCCGTAGACGACCCGCAGGTGCGCCAGCCCGACATCGCGCGCGCGCGCGACCTGCTCGGCTGGGAGCCTGAGATCGACGTGCGCGACGGAATCCGGCGCACGATCGAGCACTACACGAAGGTCGTCGGCCAGCCCGCGTCGCGATGAGCTCCCCCGAGGCCAAGAACCTCGAGGTCATCTCGAAGGCGATCGACGAACACAACAGATCGTGCGAGTGGCCGGCCGTCGCGGTGGAGATGAACCCGTTCGAGGTGGAGCGCCTCGGCTGGGACACGATCCGCGGCCTCGAGATCCGCGGCAACCCGGAGCTCGGCACCGGCTCGTTCCGGATCGTATGCGCCCGCGAGGAGGGCCTGCCGGCGGAGGAGGAGACGGTCGAGGCGGTGTCCGACCAGACCGTCCCCGCCGAGTTGACGCCCCTCCGCTGAACCTGGACGAGTGTCCTAGTTTCGCTCGCGCCTGGACTGTTGTTTCTCGCCGCGCTGCCGATATATCCCTAGTTCCCGCAACTGGCGTCCTAGTGCGGGAAAGGGCTCCGTATCGACTTCGCGCGCATTCGTCACCTTGCAGTAGCCGCGGCCGCCCTGGGCGGACTGGTCGCCGGCGCGTCCCTTGCGGGCGCCGAGTCGGCGAGCCCTGACACCGGTCCTCATCTCATGGTGGTGCCGGACTCCGCGCGCGGAGAGCTCGCGCTTGCGCGCGCGGACGCGCGCGTGGTTGCGCGCTACGACGACTTCTCCCTGGTGGAGGCCACCGGGGACGACGTGGACCGACTGCGCAACGCCGGCGCAGGACGTCGCGACGACATGCGCGAGGTCGTCCTGGCCGATGGCCGGGTCGATCCCGCGCAGCGACCTTCACTGGCCGCGAAGGACGCGCCCGAGCGAAGCGAAGCGCTCGTGCTCGTCCAGTTCGCCGGTCCGGTGAAGGAGGAATGGCTCGCGAAGCTGCGGGCCACCGGAGCCACCGTCCTGGGCTACGCCGCCCAGAACGGCTACATCGTGCACGCGGCGGGAGACGCCCTCGTCCGCGTGACCGAGCTCGTGGGGTCATACCCCGCGGTACGTGCCGCCACCGCGCTGCGCCCGGCCGACAAGGTCGAGCGCGGCGCGGCCGGCGGTCACGTGGCCATCCAGACGGTGGCCGGAGCACCGGGCGCCAAGGCCCGGACGAGGGCCGAGCATGCGGGGCGCAAGCTGGCCGCGGGGCTTTCGATCGCCCACGTGCGGACCCAGTTTCTCGACCTGAGCGCCGCCGCGGTGGCGGAGCTCGCGAGCGATCCGGCCGTGGTGGCGATCGAGCCCGCCGGGGTGCCGGAGCTGCATGACGAGCGAGGCGCCCAGATCGTTGCCGGGAACCTCACCGGCAACGCGCCGAGCGGTCCGGGGTATCAGGCATGGCTCACCACGAAGGGATTCGGAGCCCCCTTCGGCTTTGCCATCGACGTGACGGACTCGGGCCTCGATCGCGGGGACACGACGCTCGTCCACCCGGACCTCCTCGGCCGCGTCGGCTACACGCACGACTACACCACCGACCCGGATGCGACCGACTGCACCGGCCACGGCACGAACGTCACGTCGATAGCGGCCGGCCTCGCCTCGGCCGCCGGCCAGGACGCGCAGGGCTACAAGCACGGCCTCGGCGTGGCTCCCTACGCGACGGTCGGCGCCTCGAAGATCTTCCGCTGTAACGGGGCGCCGGGATCGGTGAACTACTCGACCCTCACGAGCGACGCGTATGCCGGCGGGGCGCGGATCTCGAACAACTCCTGGGGCATCTCGAACTACGGCGGCTATCACGTCGCCTCGCAGTCGTACGACGCGCTCGTCCGCGACGCCTCAGCCGGCACGCCCGGCAACCAGGAAATGGTCGAGGTGTTCTCGGCCGGCAACGACGGCGACGGGGTGGGCGACCCCGCCGACCCGAAGGGCGACGAGGGCTACGGGAGCATCACATCGCCGGGCACCGCGAAGAACGTGATCACGGTCGGCGCGGCGGAGGGCGTGCGCGGCTCGGGGACGGACGGCTGCGGCGTCACGAACACCGGTGCCGACAGTGCGAGGGACGTCATCAACTTCTCGGGCCGCGGGCCGACACAGGACGGGCGGATGAAGCCCGACCTGGTGGCGCCGGGCACGCACGTGACCGGCGCGTCGCCACAGCACACGGGCTACACCGGCTCGTCGGTCTGCGACAAGAACTTCGGCGGCAGCGCGTTCTACTCGCTCGTGTCGGGGACCTCGCAGGCGGCGCCGCACGTGGCCGGCGCGGCGGCGCTGCTGCGCGACTGGTACGTGCGGACCGTCGACCCGCAACCGCCCTCGCCGGCAATGACGAAGGCGGTGCTGGTGAACTCCGCGGCGGACATCGCCGGCGGCGACAGCGGCAAGGGGGGTCAGGTCCCCTCGGCGCCCAACACCGACGAGGGCTGGGGGCGCGTGAACCTGAGCAACGCGCTCGACGGCACGCAGCGTGAGTACGTCGACCAGACGACGACGCTCGACGCGCCCGGTCAGAGCTTCCTTCGCTCCTATTCGGTGTCCGACTCGAGCAAGCCCGTCCGGGTGACGCTCGCGTGGACCGACCCGCCCCCGGCGACCGTGACCGGCAACGCGTTCGTGAACGACCTCGACCTCGAGGTGAGCGTGGGCGGGCGTACCTATCGCGGCAACTGGATGGCCGACGGCCTGTCGATCCCAGGCGGCCAGGCCGACTTCCGCAACAACGTCGAGAACGTCGTGCTGCCGGCGAGCACGAGCGGCCGCATGTCGGTGAAGATCGTGGCGAAGTCGCTCGGCGGCGACGGCGTCCCGGGCAACGGCAAGCCGCTCGACCAGGACTTCGCGCTCGTGGTCTCGAATGCGCAGGAGCAGCTGTCCTCGCCGGTTCTAGTCCAAGGTGGCGTGACGGTCGACGACGCGGGCGCCGATCAGAACGGCGACGGCGTGCTGGAGCCGGGAGAGTTCTTCGCGCTCCGCCAGGGGGTGCGCAACAGCGGGACCGACGTGGCGACCGGCGTGTCCGGCTCGCTCCACGGGAACGGCCTGAGCGTGTCGCAGGGCGCGTCGGCCTACCCAGACATCACGGCCGACACGGAGCAGCAGAACACGACGCCCTATCAGGCGATGCTCGCCGCGAGCGCGACCTGCGGCGTGGACGCGACCGGGGTGCTCGACGTGACGAGCGCCGAGGGCGGGACCCAGCCCGTGCCGGTCACGATCCCGACGGGCCGGCCCGGCCCGCCGACGACCCACGCGCGCACCCAGACGCTCGCCATCCCGGACGACAACGCCGGCGGCGTGGCGTCGAGCCTGTTCGTGCCTGTGAGCGGGCGCATCAAGGACCTCAACGTGACGATCACCGGGATCAACCACACCTTCGTGGGCGACCTGAAGGTGGAGCTGACGAGCCCCGACAACTCCACGACCGTGCGGCTGATCGAGCACGTGGGCGGGCCGAACAACGGCGGCGACAACCTCACCGACACGGTCTTCGACGACGAGGCCCCGACCGTGATCGGCTCGACCGGGAGCGCCGCGCCCTACACCGGCAGCTTCCGGCCCCAGGCCGACCAGCTCTCGCGCTTCGACGGCAAGGAGCAGCAGGGCACCTGGAAGCTCCGCGTGAGCGACCGCTACGAGAACGACACCGGCTCGCTGCTCGGCTGGGCGCTCACGATCCGGACCGCGCAGTGCGACCCGAACGTCAACGCCCCGGAGACCCAGATCCAGGCGGCGCCGCCGATGCTCGCGAGCTCGCGCCAGGCGAGTTTCGAGTTCGGCTCTCCACGGCCCAACTCGCAGTTCCAGTGCCGCCTCGACGGCGGCGACTTCACTCCGTGCGCCTCGCCCCAGAGCTTCAGCGACCTGTCCGAGGGAAGCCACAGCTTTGAGGTCCGCGCGTTCGACCAGTACGGCAACGTGGACGGCAGCCCGGCGGTCTACACCTGGACGGTTGACGTGACCGCGCCCGGGCCGCAGATCGCGGCGGCCGGGGGGTCGGCGCCGAGCGTGCAGGGCACGGCGGGAACCGCCGCGGGCGACTCGGGCAGCGTCACGGTTGACCTGTTCGCGGGGCCGGCCGCGAGCGGCTCGCCGGTCCAGAGCGTCGTGGCCGCGCGCGGCTCCTCGGGCGGGTTCAGCGCACAGTTCGGGCAGGTGCGAGGCGGGACCTACACGGTCGCCGCGCGCCAGAGCGATGCCGCCGGGAACGTCGGGCGCAGCGGCGCCGTGAGCTTCAACGTGGCGGGCGGAGCCGATGTCGCGCCGAACTTCGCGGTCTTCTCGAAGGAGGAGTCGCTGACCGACGCCGCGGCCGGCCGGATGACCGCGCTGAGCTCGTGCGAGGGCTCGTGCTTGCGGACCACGTCGCTGGTGGCCTCGTCGCGCGTGGCGGCGAGACTCGGCGTGCGGGCACGCGGCAAGCGGGTGCGACTGGGCGGGGGGCGCCGCAGCACCGGCAGCGGAGCGGTGAAGGTGGCGATGACCCGCAAGGTGCGCCGAGCGCTCGGCCGGAGCCGCGCAACCGGGGTGGCGATGTTCTCGGCCACGGCGGGCCCGCTCTCGCTGGCGAAGGCCGTGACGCTGCGGCCGAAGCTGAGCCCCACGCGCGTGGCGAGCCACGGCCTGAAGCTGGCCGGTGTGTGCTCGTCGCGGTGCACGATCAGCGCACGCCTCATGGTGAGCGCCTCGACGGCCCGCCGCCTGGGCCTCCGGACCGGCGGCCGAGCGGCGGCGATCGCGAACGGCAAGATCGCGGCCGCGGGATCTGCGGCGCACACCTTCAGGGTCCGCGTGGCGCGCAGCGCGCGCCGGGCGCTGTCGCGGGCGAAGCGTGCGGACCTGACGCTCGAGGTGACCGTCTCGGGGACGGGCGGCACATCCCGCCGAGCCGCCCGGCGGATCACGCTGGGCTAGTCGCCGATCCGGCCCCCGCAGAAGTACCCTCTGTAGCGAGCCGCCCGCACGGGGCGGCACATGGTGGGCGTAGCTCAGCAGGTAGAGCTCCTGGTTGTGGTCCAGGCGGTCGCGGGTTCGAGTCCCGTCGCTCACCCTCCAAAGAACCCCTGCTGACCCGGGGCTCCGGTGCTCCGAGCCAAGCGTGAGGCGCCGCATTCGTAGTTCATCTGCAGCCGGCGAACGTGGAGCTCTGCGGTGACGGCTGAGATTGCGTCCGGGTTCCCCTTCCTCCTCCGGGCGCGCGGAGGCGGTCGGCCGGTGGTCACGGTGCAGACCCCCTGCCGCGGTGCACGGGCTGGGGAGCTGAAAGAGGCGGGCTGCTTCGCACCGACCGGGGCCACGGCTGCCTCGAACGGCAGCGCGCGACGCCGTCCCAATGAGTCGTCGTGCAGTCCGACTCGCGCATACCCGACAACGGCGCCCGTCACCGACTCATAACGTGTGGCGGGTGGATCACCTCGCACTTCCCGTTAGCGACCAGGGACGGTCACGTCGCTTCTATGAGACGTATTTCGGCTTCGGTGCGCGGCCACCCCGACGCTACGACGACGATGTCTTGATGCTGTACAACGCCGCCGGGTTCGCACTCGCGCTGCGGCCAAGCGCAGAGCCGATCGCTCGCCCGTCGTGGATGCACTTTGGAATCGACCTGCCCGACCGCGAGGCCGTGTTCGCGCTGCGCGACCGGCTTGTCCGCGACGGTGTCGAGTTGGTCGAGGAGTGGGACGAACCTGATTACGTCAGCGTCAAGTGCCGTGACCCCGACGGCTACATCGTCGGGGCGTCCTGGGAACCGCGGTGACGACCGTGGCGTCGGCCCGATTTCGTACACAAAGGGCTCCCGCCGTTCGCGGCCGCGGCGGCTTGCGCCTCAGTGCCGAAGGGCGCTTCGCACTCTTCTACAGTCGTCCCCGGTGCGTGCCCCGCGACGCTGGTAAATCTCACCTGGCGGGAAGTCCTCAGCGGCGAACTCCTGCGCCACCTCGTCCCGGATCTGGAACTACCAACCGATGCCGAGCGCCGACCTGAGCCGCCGCGTCGAGAGGTTGTCGGCTACTTCCGCAGCCCCACGGCTTCGAGAGCTTCGTCCTGGTTCAAGTAGTCGTCCACCCGGATCACCCTCCCGTTCCTCAGCGTCATGACACCCGCGTACTTCTCGGCCAGCGGAACACCGCTCGCCTGAGCGCGCATTGGCATGTCCGCGAGCAGCACTAGACGATCTCCGAGGTCAATGAGCTCGGTCGGCTCCAGGCGAAGGTCGTCGCCCCAGACCTCGTTCTGCGCCGATATGTACGTGCGGTAGCCAGACGGTCCGTGGTAGCACTGATCCGCGAGTGTCGCCTCGACGAACTCTCGGTACGGGTAGTACTCCAACTCCGGGTGGTAGGCGATCGCCACGACGTTCAGATCGCGCCGGTTGAACGCCTCTACCCCGAGCCGGATGCCTCGCCACAGAGCCGCCTGGCGGAGACGCGAACGGGGCGGCAGTTTGCCGATCAGGCGAAGGTACGCCACGGCCATGCGAGGGAAGCGCAGCAACAGCTGCAGATCGAGCGTCCGGCTCGAACGCTGATTCGCCCGAAGGGGCTTGCGGACGACCTCCACGCTGTCCTGCGAAATCGCCGACTCCGACAGGCCTACGGCTTCGAGGGCTTCGGCATGGCTGAGGTACTCCTGCTGGCGGATCACTTGACCGTTTCTGATTGTCATCAGGGACGCGTACTCCTGGGTGACCGGAGCTCGACTCTTTTCCCCTTGCCCGTTCAGTTGTCCCAGCGTCAAGATTCGGTTGCCCAGACCGATCAGCTCCCGCGGTGCCCCGCGGTACGCGCCCCAGGCGCTCAGCCATTCGCTGAAGAACCTGCGGTAGCCATCGTGCCCGCGATAGCTCGATTCGACGACGCCCGCCTCGATCAATGCCGCCGGGGGGAAGAGCTGCACGTCGCTGTCGTAGTTGATCAGCGCCGCGTCGAAGTCGCGGCGGTTGAAGGCCTCGTAGCCCAGCTTCACCGCCCGCCGAAAGAGTGCCTGCCGAAGGCGGGCTTCGGGCAGCAGTCGACTGCCCAATCGCCTAAACAGGGTGGAGAGCCGCGGAAAGCGGAGCGCCAGCCGTTCGTCGAGCGTCCGGCTCGACCGATCACGTAGCTGAAGCGGCGTGCGCACGATCTCCGCGTTCTCCTGCAACATCGCCCGCCCAGTATCCCCGGGGGAAGGGGACGGTCGCTACTTCAGCGCCATTGGGAGGCGGCGTGGCTGGCGGGGCGTGTTTGAAGCCGCCGTGCTACTCCCGCAGCACCGGCGTCGCGGGCCTCGTCCCGATCTGAAAGTCCAGGGCGCATCGCATGGCGTCTTGCCGGGCTGGCGTGTGACCAAGCACCCGATGTGAATCACGCGCGACCTCGGGGCGTGCTATACCGGATCTGCTTCCATCATCCACCTCAGAGGAGGAGTCGCGGACATGTTGGCGTCAGACCGCTTCAGCGAACTCAAACAGCGAGTCGAGAAGGCCGATAGCGAGATCAAGGGGGCGGTTGCGCAGGACAGAGCCGAGTTGAGCGCGACGGCTGAGCAGGCGCGCAAGGCGGCTGACGATCGCGCCGCCGAGTTGCGCGCCAAGGCACAGGACACGTCCGACAAAGCCGAAGCTCACTGGAACGAGGTCCAGAGCAGCTGGGACCAGCACGTCCAGCGAGTCCGAACGCGCATCCAGGAGAAGAAGACCGAGATCGACATCGACAGCGCCAGGCGCGACGCCGACTGGGCGGAGGCTGACGCTCTCGAC
>JBKPSR010000128.1:0-27970 GCA_046735115.1 Actinomycetota bacterium | reverse complement strand
CCGGGATGGCAGCTCTCGTTCGCCGCGGTCGCGGGGATCCTGGCGGTCGGCCGGCCACTGGCCGCGCTGCTGGCCGACGCCGGCGAGGAGCTGATGCGAGCGCGGCCGAGCCCCGGCGCACGCGCGCTGGTGCGAGGGCTCGCGGACGCCGTGGCGATCACCGTTGCAGCAACGCTTTCAACCGCTCCGCTCGTGGCGTTCCACTTCGGCGCCGTGCCCGTTGCCGGACTGGTAGCCAACCTGCTCGCGCTGCCCGCCGTCGCGCCGGCGATGTGGCTCGGGATGGTGAAGGCGGCGCTGGGCGTGGCCGGACCTGTGCTCCCGGCCGCCGACACGGCAGCCGAGCTGCTCGGGCCGCTCGCCCGCCTGCCGCTCACCTACCTGGAGCGGCTCGCCGAACGATGCGCCGACCTGCCCGGCGGGCGGCTCACGCTGCCGCTGCGTTCGCCCGCCGCTGTGTGTGCGGCCTACGGGGTGATCATCGGATCATCGTTCATGACGCTCGCCCTCCTTCGAGCATCGAGGAAGCGGCACGGGTCCCGGGACCGACCGCCCAGGACTGGCTTCGCCGAGCGGGCGGCTTCGTGGCGGCGGGCGCCGCGCTCGTTCCGGGTCGCAGTCGTCGTGCTGCTGGTCGCGGTGCTCGGTCTCGCCACGGCGACCGGACTGGGCTCGCCGTCGCCTCCCGACGATCTGACGGTGAGGTTCCTCGACATCGGCCAAGGCGACGCGACGCTCATCCAGCATCCCGACGGCACCGCTGTCCTGTTCGACGGCGGCCCGCCCGAGGGCGGGGTCACGCGGTTGCTGCGAAGGGCGGGGGTGAGGCGGCTGGCGATCGTCGTCGCCACGCACGCCTCGCGCGACCACCACGGCGGGCTGGTGGACGTGCTGGCCCGCTATCCGGTGGGTCTCCTGCTCGACGGCGGCGACGGCAACCCGCACCCCGGGCTGCAGGCCGTCCGCGACGAGGCGGTCCGTCGGGGCATCCGGATCGTGCCGGTGGTGGCGCCGATGACGCTGCACGCGGGCGCCCTGACGATCCGGGTGCTCTCACCCCTCCCGCGGCCGCCGGGCCCCGCGCCCGAGGACCCGAACCCGAGGGCAGTCGTGGCGATCGTGAGCTCCGGCGCCTTCGACCTGCTCCTCTCCGCCGACGCCGAGAGCGAGGCGCTGCTCCCGCTCGACCTCCCCGACGTCGAGGCGATGAAGGTGCCGCACCACGGCAGCTCCGACCCCGGCCTGCCGGAGGTGCTCGGCCGCCTGCGGCCGGAGATCGCGGCGATCGAGGTCGGCGTCAACACCTACGGCCACCCGGCGCCCTCGACCCTGGCGGCCCTGGAGCACGCGGGCGTGACGACATACCGCACGGACCGGAACGGCACCGTGACGTTGACCGTTACGCACGGCCGCATTGAGGTATCGACGGAGCATTGAGGGGCGCCACGACAGAGCAGCGAGGAGCGGGCCCCAGGCCGGGCGACAGTCCGCGGCGGGCACCCCTCAATGCAAGTCGTTGACGCATGGATCGGCCGCCCGCGTACATAGACTCCGTCACGTGGCCGCCCTCAAGCCCGCCTACCTCGTCTGCGGCGATGACGACGCGAAGATCGACGCGTGGAGAGCCCGTGTGCGCCGCCGCGCCGAAGAGGAGCGAGGGCCGGGCGGACTCGAGGTCCTCGACGCGCGCCAGAGCGATCCGGCCGAGGTGGCGGGCGCCCTCGCCACGCTGAGCTTCGATCCCGCGACGAGGTACCTGCTCGTGGACGACGTCGGCGCCTGGAAGGCCGGTGAGCTCGGTCCGCTCGAGCAGGCGCTGGCCGACCTGCCTCCCGAGACGGTCCTGGTCCTGATCGCGCGTGGCAAGGCGGCCAAGCAGCTAGGCAGGGCGGTGCAGAAGGCGGGCGGCGAGACGCGCGAGTACGCAGCACCCAAGCCCTGGGAGCTCCCGAAGTGGTGCGTCGGGCACGCGCGCGAGCTCGGGCTCCAGCTCGACTCGGAGGCAGCGAAGGAGCTCGTGGCGCGGGTGGGGTCGAGCCAGCAGCGGCTCTCGCGCGAGCTGGAGAAGATCGGGTTGGCTCTTCACCCCTCCGTGAACGCCACAAGCGCCGACGTCGAACGGCTTGCCGCCGCCGACACAGCGCCAGGCGCGTACGACCTGGCCGACGCCCTCGTCTCGGGCGACCTGAGGGCGACCCTCGCCCTCGCCGAGCAGCTCGAGGAGCACGGCGAGCGTCCCGGCAGGCTCATCTATGCGGTCGTGCGGCGCCTGCGGGAGGTGCACCAGGCTGCGTCGCTGCTGGCGGCCGGCATGCCCGACGCAAAGGTCGGTGAGTCGCTCAAGGGGCCGCCGTGGGCGACCAAGAAGGTGATCGCCAAGGCGAAGAAGGCCGACGTCGCGACGCTCGAGCGCGCCATCTGCGTGTTCGCCGACCTCGAGGTGGAGCTGCGTGGGGGAGGCGACGTGCGCGTCGACGAGGACGCGGCGTTCTCGGTGGCGCTCGCCCGCGCGGCAGGCTAGAGCCGGCGCCCGATCGGGCCGGGCCCGGGTGGCGGCCTACGCGCCGGCGCCCGAGGGCGGCGCCGAGTCGCCGCGCCCGTAGGGATACCACCACTCCTTCAGCGCGATCTTCGTCTCGATGTGGACGTGCTTCGTCTCCTGGAACGCCTCAAGACCCTCCTGCCCCAGCTCGCGCCCGAACCCGGACTGCTTCATCCCGCCGAACGGTCCCGCGTCGTTGTCGGTCAGCGGGTCGTTGATCCAGACCGTCCCGGCACGGATCTCGCGCATGCAGCGCACGGCCGTCTCCAGGTCGCGCGTGTATACGTTCGCGCCCAGGCCGAAGCGCGTGCCGTTCGCGAGCCGGATCGCCTCGTCGAGCGAGTCCACCGGCACGATCGGCGCCACGGGACCGAAGGTCTCCTCGCGCAGCAGCTCGGTGGAGTCGGGCGCGCCCGTCACCACCGCGGGTGAGTAGAAGTGCCCGCGCTCGAACCCGCCGCGGTCGCCGCCCACGAGCAGCGTTGCCCCCGCCGCCACCGCGCCCTCGACCTGCGCCTCCACCTTCGCGCGCTGCGGCGCTGACACCATCGGCCCGATGTCGGTGGAGTCCTCGAGCGGGTCGCCCACGCGCAACGAGCTCGTGTAGTCGACGAACTCCGCGACGAAGTCGTCGTACACCTCGCGCGCGACGTAGAAGCGCTCCGCCGACGTGCACACCTGGCCCGCGTTCAGGTATGCCGCCCACGCCCCGCCGCGCGCCGCCACCTGCACGTCGCCCGCGACGTCGGCGCAGACGATGAACGGGTCCTTGCCGCCCATCTCGAGGTTCATCCTGGCCACTCGGGTGGCGCATGCGGCCGCGACCTTCTTGCCGGTCTCGACCGATCCCGTGAACGCGACCCCGGCGACGCGCGCGTCGTCGACCAGCGCCGAGCCCACCTCGCCCGCGCCGGCGACCAGGTTCACCGCGCCCGCGGGCAGGTGCCCGAAGCACTCTGCGAGCATCAGCGTGGACAGCGGCGTCAGCTCCGACGGCTTCGCGACGACGGTGTTCCCCGCGGCGATCGCGGGCGCCACCTTCCACGCCAGCAGGAGCAGCGGATAGTTCCACGGCACGATGCACGCCCACGGCCCGATCGGCTCCTTGAGGACCAGCGCCAGCTGCGTCGACTCGATCGGCGGAATCACACGGCCGGCGAAGTTCCTGCCCATCTCCGCGTAGTAGTCGAAGGCCGCGGCCGTCCAGCCCACCTCGTCCGAGTTCTCCACGAGCGGCTTGCCGCCCTCGAGCGTCATGACCCGCGCGACCTCGTCGGTGCGGGCTCGCATGCGCGCGGCCACCTCGTGCAGCAGCTCCGCTCGCTCGGCGGCGGGTGTGCCGGCCCAGCCGGGGAAGGCCTCGTCCGCCGCCGCGACCGCCGCGTCCAGCTGGCCCGTCGACGGCAGCCCGACCGACGCGAGCGTCTCCTCGCTCGCCGGGTTCTCCACCGCCAGCGCGTCGCCCTCGCCCGCGACCTGCTCGCCGCGAATCAGCAGCCTTGTCTCCATCGCGCGCACCCTAGCGGCGCGCTTCGCTACTGCGGGAACAGCACGGCCAGCCGCATCGAGGCCGGCGGCGTGAAGATGTCGCCGAGCTTGCCCTCGTAGGAGGGCACGTCGAAGCCAGGTCGCGTTAGGAGAGCTTGCCGCGGACGCGCGCGGCGCGCGACTTCTTGCGGGCGCCGCTGTTGCGATGGAGCGCGCCCGACTTCACGGCCTTGTCGATGCGCGAGACGAGCCCGCGGAACTCGTCGTCGGCGCGCGGCGAGTCGCCCGAGCCGACCGCGTTCTCGAGCCGGCGGAACCACGTCTTCACCTGCGAAGTGCGGCGGCGGTTCTCGAGGCGCTCGCGCTCCGCCCGATGAATCCGCTTTTCTTGTGACGGGATGTTGGCCATGGAACCGACGCGAGTGTAGCGGGCGGCGCGCCGTGGCCACAAACGCTCGCGACCGACCCGGGCACGCGCGCCGCCTGGCGCGCAACACCGCTTTCTTCAGCTTCGCGACCGGCCTGTCGCGCCTGCTGGGACTCGCGCGCGAGGTCGTGGCGGCCAAGTACTTCGGCGTCACGGGCGCCATGTCGGCGTTCACGATCGCCTTCCAGGTGCCGAACCTCGTGCGAGCGCTGTTCGCCGACTCGGCTCTTCAGGGCGCCTTCGTCCCGGTCTTCAGCGAGCTGCTAGAGAAGGGCGAGCGCAAGGAGGCGTTCCGTGTTGCCTCGAGCCTCTTCTTCCTGATCTGCCTGATCCTCGGGGCGGTCACGGCGCTGTTCATCCTCCTGGCGGACCCGATCATGAGCCTCTTCGCGCCGGGCTTCGACGACCAGCCCGCGCTCCACGACCTCACCGTGAATCTCGCGCGGCTGATGTTCCCGATCGTCCTGCTGCTGGCGCTGTCGGGGCTCGTGGTCGGAATGCTCAACTCGTTCGAGCATTTCGCGGTGCCCGCGCTGGCGCCGGCCGCGTGGAACCTCGTGATCATCGCGGCGCTCGTCGGTCTCGTCCCCGTGCTTCCGGACGGTGACGAGATCTACGCGTACGCGATCGGGATCCTCGCCGGCACGATCGTGCAGTTCCTCCTGCCCCTGCCGTGGCTCCGCGGGCGCGGCGGGCATCTCACCGTGCAGATCGACTGGCGCGACGAGCGCGTCCGGCGCGTCCTCAAGCTGATGCTGCCGGTGACGATGGCGCTGGGGCTGATCAACCTCAGCCTCCTCATCAACTCGCTGTTCGGCACGCTCGTGTCGCCCGAGGCGCCGGCCGCGATCGACAAGGCGTTCCGGATCTACCAGCTGCCCCAGGGCCTGTTCAGCATCGCGGTGGCCACCATCCTGTTCCCCACGATGTCGCGCTTCGCGGCGCGCGGTGCCCGCGACGACCTTCGCCGCACCATGGGCACCGGCGTCCGCCAGATCTGCCTGCTGCTGATCCCGAGCGCGGTGCTGATGGCGGTGCTCGCGGAGCCGATCACGCGGCTCGTCTACCAGCGCGGCGCGTTCGGCACGGAGGCCACCGAGCTGACCTCGACCGCGCTCGTCTGGTGGTCCATCTCACTGCCGTTCCAGGGAGTGAGCCTGCTCTTCTCGCGCACCTTCTTCAGCCTGCAGCGCCCCTGGGCGACGACCGCGCTAGCGGGCCTGAACCTGGTGGTCAACGCGGCGCTGGCCGCCGCGCTGTACGGGCCGTTCGAGATCGCGGGCATCGTGCTGGGCACCGTCGTCGGGACGATCGCCATGTGCGTTGCGCAGGGCTGGATGCTGCGCCGCGAGCTCAACGGGATCGAGGGCAGGCGCCTCGTATCCGCGGTGCTGCGGATGCTGGTGGCCGCGGCGCTGCTCGCCGGCCTCTCGTATCTAAGCTGGTACGAGCTGGACGACCTGCTGGGCCGCTCGCTCGCCGGCCAGGCTGCTTCGGTGCTCGGCGCGATCGCGGTTGGCTCCGTCGCGTACATCGGCGCGGTCTGGGTCCTACGGGTGCCCGAGGCCCGCCAGATCCACCGCCTGCTCGTTAGCCGTGGCCACTCCGAGGGGTAGGAGCGGCAGATGGCCGAAGAGTCGATGGATGTCGAGAAGCAGATCGAGTGCCTCAATACGGCGCTCCGCCTGCAGCACCGCTCGGTGCTGCACTACTCGCTCGTCGCGGGAAGCGTGATCGGGCTCGAGTACCAGGCGCACGCCGAAAAGATGCGGGAGCACTCGCTTTCCGAGCTCGAGGACGCGACCCGGCTCGTCGAGAAGATCACCGCGCTCGGCGGCGAGCCGACCACCGAGGTGGCCCCGATCAGCTTCACGGCGGAGCCGGACGCGGCGCTGGACATGCTGATGGAGTGCGAGGCGGAGACGCTCGAGGCGCTCCAGGCCGCGATCGAGCCAACCGGCCGCGAGGCCGCATCCGAGGCAGTCGAGCATCGGCTGGAGCACATCATCATGAGAAAGCAGGAGCAGGTGGACTACCTGCTGCGAGCCCGCCGCCGGCCTTAGCGAACGACAGCGCTGAAGGAGGGTCCTTTCGTCGACGATCCTGTCCTGGTGTCGCCTGGCAACACTTAGGCAGGATTGCTAGGCGCGGCCCACTCCCTCAATGCGGTAGTTCGCCGGCCGCGCTAGGCCTCGCCCTCCTCCAGCGCTGCCACCGCGTCCGCCGCCGACGCGTACACGCGCACATAGGTCACCTTCCCGTCGCGCACGCGCCAGATCCAGCCGGTCGAGCCGCTCACCGTGCGGCTGCGCGAGCGCGCCGAGACCTTTCCGGTCACGAGGATGAGGTCCCCGGACGCGCGGAACTCCCGCGGGGTGAGGTGCAGCTCCTCCCACACCGACGCAACGTCGCGGAAGTATTCGCGCATGCCATCGTGGCCCCGGTAGGGCTCGGTGCGGCCGGCGTGCTCGCCGGTCACGGCCGTGAACTCGACGTCCGGGGCGGTCAGGGCCAGGACCGCGTCGAGGTCACGCGCCGCGAAGGCCGCGAAGGTTGCCTTGACAACTTCGATGTCGGTCGCGATCAAAACGGCAGGCGGGACTATGACTCATCGCCATACTCGTACGCCGCAGTGTCCTCTCCTTCACGGAACATCCGGAACTTCTCGATCATTGCCCATATCGACCATGGGAAATCGACGCTTGCCGATCGCATCCTCGAGATCACCGGCGCGGTCGACGCGCGCGAGCACCGCCCGCAGCTGCTCGACTCCATGGAGCTCGAGCGCGAGCGCGGCATCACGATCAAGGCCCAGGCGGTGCGCGTGGAGTACACGGCGAGGGACGGGCATCTCTATCGGCTGAACCTGATCGACACGCCCGGCCACGTGGACTTCACTTACGAGGTCTCGCGCTCGCTCGCCGCATGCGACGGCGCGCTGCTCCTGGTGGACGCGTCGCAGGGAGTCGAGGCCCAGACGGTCGCGAACACTTACCTGGCGGTCGACTCCGGCCTCGAGCTGATCCCGGCGATGAACAAGCTCGACCTCCCGGGTGCCGAGCCCGAGCGGGTGGCGGGTGAGATCGCCGAGCTGCTGGGCGAGGATCCGGACGGCGTGCTCCGCATCTCCGCCAAGACGGGGGAGGGCGTGACCGACCTGCTGGAGGCGATCGTCGAGCGCATCCCGCCGCCGGAGGGCGACGTCGACGCCCCAGCCCGCGCGCTCATCTTCGACTCGGAGTTCGACCAGTACCGCGGCGTCGTAGCGTACGTCCGAGTCGTCGACGGCACGCTCACGCGCGGCCACGCCACCCTCGCGATGCAGGCCGGCACCCATGCCGAGATCGACGAGATCGGCTTCTTCGGGCCGCAGATGACGCCGGTCCAGTCGCTGAACGCGGGCGAGGTCGGCTACGTGATCACCGGGATCAAGGACGTCTCCCAGCTGCGCGTGGGCGACACGCTCACCACGCGCGCCGGCGCCGCCACCGAGCCGCTGCCCGGCTACCGCGAAATCAAGCCGATGGTCTTCTGCGGCCTCTTCCCTGTGGAGACGAACCAATTCCCGGAGCTGCGTGATGCGCTCGAGAAGCTGTCGCTGAACGACGCCGCTCTCACCTGGGAGCCGGAGACGAGCGAGGCGCTCGGCTTCGGCTTCCGCTGCGGCTTCCTGGGCCTGCTCCACATGGACATCGTTCGCGAGCGGCTCGAGCGCGAGTACGACCTCGAGCTGCTCGCCACCGCGCCGAACGTCGAGTACGACGTACGCCTCACCGACGGCATCGAGCTGGTCGTGCACTCGCCTTCCGATATGCCGGACCGCGCCGAGATCGCCGCCATCGAGGAGCCCTACATCCGGGCCACGATCCTCACGCCGAAGGAGCACGTCGGCGCCGTGATGGAGCTCTGCCAGGAGCGCCGCGGCACCCACGTGGACATGATTTTCCTGTCCCGAGAGCGCGTGCAGCTCCGCTACGACCTGCCGCTCGCAGAGATCGTGCTCGACTTCTTCGACCAGCTGAAGTCGCGCACGCGCGGGTACGCCTCGCTCGACTACGAGCTGATCGGGATGCGCGAGGGCGACCTCGTGAAGCTGGACATCCTCCTCGCCGGCGAGAAGGTCGACGCCCTCTCGATGATCGTCCACCGCGACAAGGCCTATCCCGCCGGCCGCGTCCTCACCGAGCGGCTGCGCAAGCAGATCCCGCGCCAGCAGTTCGAGGTGGCGATCCAGGCCGCGATCGGCGCCAAGATCATCGCGCGCGAATCCGTGCGGCCCGTGCGGAAGGACGTGATCGCCAAGTGCTACGGCGGCGACGTGACCCGCAAGCGCAAGCTGCTCGAGCGACAAAAAGAGGGGAAGAAGCGCATGAAGCAGGTCGGCCGCGTGGAGGTCCCGCAGGAGGCCTTCCTGGCGGTCCTCGAGCTTTCGGGGGACGGCAAGCCCTGACTGTCGTACTCCTCCACGCGGGCATCTGCGACGCGTCGATGTGGGACGGGTTCGACCTCCCCGGGGAGGTCCGCCGCCATCAGCTCCCGGCGGATCTGGCGGAGACGGTCCGCGGCGACCGGGTCTCGCTCGTGGGCAACTCGTACGGCGGCTTCGTCGCGCTGGACTTCGCCGCACGGCACCCTGAGCTGGTGGAGAAGCTCGTGCTGCTCGACGCTCCGCTGATGGACCACGACTTCTCGCCCGAGTTCATGGACTACGTCGAGGAGGAGCAGCGGCTGTCGAGGCCGGCGATCTCGACGGCGCCGTGGAGCTGGATCTCGCCTTCTGGTGCCCCCGCATCGCCGACCGGGTGCGCCCGATGGCGGCCGCGGCTCTGCTGCTGGAGAACGCCGAGCTGCCGGACCCGCCGCTGAGCGAGATCCGAACCCCCACGCTGGTGGCGGTCGGCGAGCACGACAAGCCCGACTTCAGGGCCATCGCCGAGCGGCTTGCGCGGGAGCTTCCGAACGCCGAGCTGGCTGTGATCCCGGGTGCCGGCCACCTGCCGCCGCTCGAGCGGCCCGAGGAGACGACCGCGCTGGTGCGCGCCTTCCTGAGCGGCTAGATTCGCTCGGTGGCGCCTGCGCGCTGGTCGGGGCTGGTCGTCGTCACGCTCCCGCGCGGCGTCCCCCATACTCCCTTACACGCTGGCAAGGACCCCGCTCGGGCCCGACGTCAAGGTGCTCCAGGACGGACCGCCCGTCGCGCGCCTACGGATGGCGGGCCGCTGCGACCCGAGGGGACAGTTCTCGCGCTGCCGCTTCAGAAGCTTTCCACCGCTCTGTAGAGCGGAAATCCCCTTAAAAACCTTTTACGCCGGGCTTTAGGTGGCCCTTAACCGGCGGACATAGCTTCTCCGCGCGATGAGCACAGATACCCTCCCGCAGGCGGCGCCGGATCCGACGCTGGACTCGCTCCAGCAGTTTCTCGACGGGATCGCGAAGACGCCGCTGCTGACCGCCGACGAGGAGATCGCGCTCGCCAAGCGAATCGAGCGCGGCGATCTCGTGGCCAAGGATCACATGACCCGCGCCAACCTGCGTCTGGTGGTGTCCATCGCCAAGCGCTACCGCAACCAGGGCCTCCCGTTCCTCGATCTCATCCAGGAGGGCACGATCGGCCTGGTGCGCGCGGTGGAGAAGTTCGACTACCGCAAGGGCTACAAGTTCTCGACCTACGCGACCTGGTGGATTCGCCAGGCCATCTCGCGGGCGATCGCGGACAAGGGCCGGACGATCCGGATCCCGATCCACATCGACAACGTCCTCAAGAAGCTCGACGGCGCTCAGCGCAAGCTCGAGGCGCAGGGCGATCGCGAGATCTCGGTCGAGGAGATCGCGGAGCTGGCCGGGGTGGACCCGGTTGAGGCGGACGTGATCATGCGAGCTGCTCAGCAGCTCGTGTCGCTCGACAAGCCGGTGGGCGACGACGCCGACGCCGCGCAGTTCGGCGACCTGATCCCTGACGAGTCGGCGGCCTCGCCGTTCGACCAGGCGGTCGAGTCGATGCGCGACGAGCGGCTCCGGGTCTGTCTCGAGAACCTGCCCTATCGGGACAAGCGGATCATCGAGCTTCGCTTCGGCCTGAACGGCGAGCAGCCGCAGACGCTCGACAAGGTCGCGCGGCTGTTCCAGCTCACGCGCGAGCGGACCCGCCAGATCGAGGAGTCGGCGCTCCGGAAGCTCTCCACGCTGGCCGAGGCGCAGGCGCTGCGCGACTCCGTCGCCGCGTAGTGCGCAAGCCCCGGCGGTGCCTGGTGCGCGGCGATGTCTTCACGCGGGCGCCAGGTTGCGCCGGAACCCGAGCGCCACGAGCAGGCCGACCCCGCATGCGATCGAGGCGCTCGCCAGTGCCCAGTCGACTCCAGCGCCGTCGATGAGCAGCCCGGCCAGGAACGCGCCGGCGGCCGAGCCGGCGGTGTTCGCCACGATCAGCCAGGAGTAGCCCTCGGTGGCGGTTCCCGCGGGGGTGAACTCGTCGATCAGCGCGTACTCGGTCGCGCCCAGGGGCGCTAGCGCGAAGCCGGTGCCGAACAGGAAGATCGCCATCACGACGAGCGACTCCGCAAACGGCACCGGCAGCGTCCCGAGCGCCAGCAGCGCGGTCAGGATCACGAAGCGTCGGGCCGGTGGGCTCTCCCAGCTGCGCGCGCCGTAGACGAGGCCGCCGACGACCGACCCGATCGCCCAGACCGTGATGAGCGGTCCGACGGCGCCGCGCGAGCCCTGCTCCTCGGCGAACGCGGTCAGCGCCACCTCGAGCACCCCGAACGAGACGGCGGCGATGGCGCCGACGACGGCGATGGTCCGGATCCCGGGGGAGCTGAGTGCTCCGGCGAGCGTGCGCTCGACCGCGGCCTGGGGTCGCCAGGCACGCGATGCCGGCGCTCGCGCGAAGCCTAGCGCCGCGCCGCTGTAGAGGCCCGCGCAGAGCAGCACGCCCGCGAGCGGCGTCCACACGGTCGCGAGCCCCGAGGCGATCAGCGGCCCGACGATGAAGGCGAGCTCCAGCGCGACGGAGTCGAACGCGTACGCCGTCTCGAGGCGATCCTCGGACACGAGCTCGGCCCACAGAGCTCGCATGGACGCTGAGATCGGCGGGATGCTGGCGCCCTGCACGACCGCGAGGGCGACGAGCAGCCCCGCCGGGGCGCCGGACACGATCGCCAGCGCCTGGACGCAGATGGTCACGCCGGTCAGGGCGCCGGTCACGAGCAGGACCGGCGCCTGGCCGAGCCGGTCGATCAGCCTGGCGCCCACGACCGCAGTGGCCGCCACGGCTAGGGCCTCCGCCGCGAGCACGGCGCCGATCTGCCCGTAGTCGTAGTGCTCCCTTCGCATCAGAAGCACGATCGAGAGCGGGAGCGTTCCGAACGGCAGCCGCCCGATCAGCGCGAACACGGCGACGCGCCCGACGCCCGGGGTGCGGACGACGTCGATATAGCGGCGGAGGTTCACGGGTCCATAGACTGCCGCGCCGTGCCGGTGAACACGCAGGCGATAGGGAAGAGCTACCCGCCCGTCGAGTACGAGGTGGGCAAGGAGAAGATCGGCGAGTACGCGCGCGCGGTGGGCGAGGAGAGCCCCGTCTACTTCGACCGAGCCGCGGCGAAGGACGCCGGCTTCCGCGACGTGGTGGCGCCGCCGATGTTCGCGGTCGTCTACTCGTGGGGCTCCGTCGCGCTCCCCGCGGTGGACCCCGACGTGGACCTGAACTTCGCCATGCTCGTGCACGGCGGGCAGGAGTTCACCTGGGGAGAGCCGGTCTGCTCGGGTGACGTGATCAGCACGGTCGTGAGCGTCAAGGACATCTCCGAGAAGGCCGGGATGGGCTTCTACGTGTTCGACACCGTATCCACGAACCAGGACGGGCAGGAGGTCGCGCGCGGCACCTGGACCAACATCGTCAGGGGGGTCTCGTGAACGTCGACCTGAAGGTCACGCCGGACAAGTACCTGCCGCACCGCTACGCCGGCGCCTCCGGCGACTTCAACCCGATACACATCGACAGGGAGTTCGCGGAGCAGGTCGGCCTCCCCTCGACGATCCTCCACGGCCTCTGGTCGATGGCTCAGGTCGCGCGCGCCTGCGTGAACGCGGCGGGCGGCGACCCGCGCAGCCTGAAGCGGCTGTCGGTCCAGTTCCGCGGTATGGGCTTCCCGGAGCAGGAGGTCGTCGTGACCGGCTCGGTCAAGGAGGAGCGCGACGGGCTCGTCGTGATCGCCGCCGAGGCCGCGCAGGGCGACAACCGGATAATCAGGAACGCAAAGGCTGAGCTGTCGCCACAATAGGCGTGTGGCACTGACGCCCCGCCAGACTTTCCTGCTTAGCAAGCTGGTCGAAGCCCACCGCGAGCTCGATCAGCCGATCGGCTCCAAGTGGATTGCCGAGCAGCACGACGTGCCCTGGGGCCCGTCCACCGTGCGTGCGGAGCTCGCGAAGCTCGAGGACGTCGGCCTCCTCGAGCACCCCCACACGTCGGCGGGCCGCGTCCCGACCGACCGCGGCTACCGCGTCTACGTCGACGAGCTCATGTCCGAGGGCTCGCTGCCGGTGCCGCGCAAGCGGCTCGAGCTCACCACCATGAGGCGTGAGGTCGACGAGGCCATGCGCACCACGAGCGAGCAGCTCTCGCAGGTCACCAACCTGCTCGCGCTCGTGACCGCGCCGCCCATCGAGACCGCGACCATCCACCGTGTCGAGGTGCTGCTGCTCCAGCCGCAAGTGGCGATGGTCGTGATCATCACGTCCACGGGCGGCGTCACGAAGCGGGTGATCTCCTACGACACGCCCGTCGATCCCGGACTCGTCGGCTGGGCGAGCAGCTACCTGAACGAGGCGCTCGGCGGGCTCGACGTCGGCTCGCGCGTGCTGCAGTCCCGGCTCCAGGTGGAGGGCCGCGCGGAGCAGGCCTTCCTCGACACGCTCGCGCCCGCGTTCACGGAGCTCGAGGACACGGCCGAGAGCACGCTCTTCATGGAGGGCGCCGCGCGTCTTCTGTCGGAGCACCGGCTCCAGGAGCTGTCGCAGATCGGCGAGCTCATGGAGGTGCTCGAGCACCGCCGTGCGCTCCTGGGCGTGCTGCGCGAGTCGCTCGCCGAGTCCAACGTGTACCTGAAGATCGGCAGCGAGAACGCCGCCCCGGAGCTCCGCTCGCTGAGCCTCGTGGCCGCTAACTACGGCCTGGCGCGGAGGAACCTCGGCGCCGTGTCCGTAATCGGTCCGCTCCGCATGGACTATCCCGGCGTGATCATCGCCGTGCGGCAGGCGGCGAACGAGCTGTCGCGCTTCGTGGCCGAGGTCTACGACGAATGAGGCGCGATCCGTACGAGGTGCTCGGCGTCGCCCGCGACGCCGAGGACGGTGAGATCAAGAAGACCTTCCGCCGGCTTGCGCGCGAGCTCCACCCGGACGTGAACCGCCACGACCCGGAGGCGGAGGAGAAATTCAAGGAGGCCGCCGAGGCGTACGAGATCCTGTCCGACCCCGACCGCCGCTCGACCTACGACCGCTTCGGCTTCGAGGGCCTCGACTCGCGCGGGTACGCGTCGCAGGCCCACGGCTTCGGCTCGTTCGCCGACATCTTCGACGCGTTCTTCGGCGGCGACCCGTTCGGGGCCGCGTTCGGGCGCGGCGGCGGCGGGCGCATCCAGGGCGGCGACATCGCCGTGGAGGTGGAGATCCCACTCGCCGAGGCCGCCACCGGCGTCACCGTTGACGTGACCTACGAGCTCGTGGACACCTGCGAGCGCTGTCGCGGCAACGGCGCCGAGCCTGGCACGCCGATCGAGACGTGCCCGACGTGCGGGGGCGCCGGGCGTGTGCGCGCGGTCACCCGGACCGCGTTCGGCCAGCTTGTGCGCGAGCAGGCCTGCGACACTTGCGGAGGCGACGGGCGGATCCCATCTGAGCCATGCGCCGAGTGCGGCGGCCGCGGCCGCCGGGCCGTTCGGAAGACGCTCCAGGTGGACGTCCCCGCCGGCATCGCCGACGAGCAGCGGATCAGGCTGAGCGGCCGTGGGCACGCGGGGGAGCGCGGTGGTCCGCCGGGCGACCTGTACGTGGTCGTGCGGGTGGCCGAGGACGAGCGCTTCATTCGCGACGGCAGCAACCTGGTGACAGTGGTGGACGTGCCCGCGCCGGCCGCGGCGCTCGGGACGACCGCGACGGTCCCGACGCTCGACGGCGAGGAGGAGATCAAGGTGAAGCCCGGCACGCAGCCCGGCACCGTGGTGACGCTGCGCGAGCGCGGGATGCCCACGATCGGGCGCGGCCGCCGGGGCGATCAGCAGGTGGTGCTGAACGTGGTGGTACCCCGGAACCTGACGCCGCGCCAGAGCAAGCTGCTGGAGGAGCTGCGGGACTCGCTCACGCAGGAGAACCTCGAGGAGCAGGTCGAGGAATCGCTGCTCTCGAAGGTGAAGCGAGCGCTGCGCTGATCCGTCTCGCCATCCGCGCGCCCGCGGAGCACGCCGACGCGGTGCTCGCAGAGCTGATGGAGCTTGCGCCGGAGGGGTTCGAGCAGCTCGACGGCGACGGATTCGTGGAGTTCGCCATCTACGGAGCGCCCGGAGAGCTGCCCGACCTGCCACGAGGTACGGCCGAGCTGGCCCGCATCCCGGTGGAGGTCTCGGGCAGCGAGGTAGGCGACGACTGGGCCGATCGCTGGCGAGGGTTTCACAAGCCGGCCCGGATTGGCCGCATCCATGTGCGGGCGCCGTGGCACGCGCCGCCGATCGATGGGATCGACGTGGTCATCGATCCTGGGCAGGCGTTCGGAACAGGCGCACATCCGACCACCCGACTGTGCCTGGAGCTGCTCCAGGAGCTACCGGGACGTGGGCCGCTCGCCGATCTCGGCTGCGGCTCCGGCGTGCTCGCAATCGCCGGCGCAAAGCTTGGGTTCGCACCGGTTGCCGCGTTCGACAACGAGCTCGCCGCGCTCGATGCAACGCGTGCGAACGCGCGAGCGAACGATGTGACACTGGACCGCGTCGAGCGGGTGGATCTCAGGACGGCGGCCGCTCCGGTCGAGCCGGTGACGGTCGCCAATCTGGTCAGGCCGCTGCTGCTCGACGTCGCGCGGTTGCTGCCCGAGCCGCCCGAGACGCTGATCGTCTCGGGCCTCCTCGAAGGCGAGGAAGATGAAATGGCGGCGGCGTTCGCCGGCCTCAGCGAACGCCGCCGCCGACGACTACAGGAGTGGAGCGCCCTCCTGCTGACCCGGCCCTAGACGTTGCCCCCGTAACTAGGGCTTGCAGGCGTTTCTCCCAGCAGTCTGCACCCGTATCGGCACCCTGGGAGGGTGTCTGCCTAGGACATGCGTCCAGCGCCCGCGGCGGTCCGGGTACGCTGCCGCTCGTGCGACTCGTGGACCTCTCGGCACCGATCCGGCAGAGCCCGAGCGAGCTGCCCGACGTGCTCCGGACCGACATCGAATTCATGACCCATGCCGAGGGCGCCGCGCAGATCGAGGCGCTGCTCGGCGTGCCCGCGAACCTGCTCCGCGACCGCGAGGGCTGGGCCACCGAGACGTTCACCCGCTTCGGCACGCACAACTCGACCCACCTCGACGCGCCCTGGCACTACAACTCGCGCATCGCCGGCGAGCCGGCGGACAGCATCGACGCCCTCCCGCTCGACTGGTTCCTCGGCCCAGGCGTCGTGCTCGACATGACCGCGAGGGGGGAGGGCGAGCGGATCGACGTGGCCGACGTCGAGGCGGAGCTCGGCCGGATCGGCCACGAGTTGGGCGAGCGCGACATCGTGCTCGTGCGGACCGGCCGCGACCGGTTCGTCGACGAGCCCGGGTACCTCGCGCTCGGCCCGGCCGTGACGGTGGAGGCGACGCTCTGGCTATACGAGCGCGGCGTGCGGGTGATGGGCATCGACGCCTGGGGCTGGGACGGCCCCCTCCACCTCCAGGCCCAGGAGGCGCTCGAGCGGGGCGAGCCCGGCATATTCTGGGCCGCCCACCAGGCCGACATCCCCTACTCGCAGATCGAGCGGCTCGTGAACCTGGGCGAGCTGCCGCCGACCGGCTTCCAGGTGGCCTGCTTCCCGCTGAAGATCGTGGGCGCCAGCGCGGCGCCGGCGCGGGTGGTCGGCATCTTGCCCGACTAGCCGGTTTCGGAGTCCGAGTCACCGGGAACCCATGCCGCACGCACTGGTGCGGACGTGCAATCCAGGGAGGGAGCTGCGCTTATGAACGCACAAGTCAACGGACGAAAGATCTTCTTCTTCGGTGCGCTGGGCGGTCTGCTGTTCGGCTACGACACCGGCGTCATCTCAGGAGCGATCCTGTTCATCACCGAGGACTTCGGCCTGTCGCCGTTCATGCAGGGCGCGATCGTCGCTGCTCTGCTCCTGGGCGCCATGCTCGGGGCGGCGCTTGCTGGACCGCTTTCCGATCGCATGGGCCGCAAGCGACTGATCATGATCGCCGGCATCACGTTCACGATCGGGGCGCTGGCTGCGGCAGCGGCGCCGAGCGCGTGGCCGCTGGTAGCGGCACGCTTCGTGATCGGGCTGGCGGTCGGCTCCGCTGCGCTTGTGGTGCCGCTCTACCTGTCCGAGATCGCTCCGACGGAGCTGCGCGGCCGGATCGCGTCGCTCAACCAGATGATGATCGTGGTCGGCATCCTGGCCGCGTTCATCGTCAACGCCATCCTGGCGTCGTCCGGCGATTGGCGCCTCATGCTCGGCCTGGCCGCGGTGCCTTCGATCATCCTGCTGATCGGGATGTTCTCGATGCCCGAGACGCCGCGCTTCCTCGTGCGTCAGGGCGAGGAGGGCGAGGCCCGCGAGGTCCTGGAGGAAGTCACCCAGGACGGTGCGTCGCACGAGGACCAGCCCGAGCAGAAGATCGGTGAGATCAAGGAGGTCGACGAGCAGGAGCAGGGCAGCGTCCGGACGCTTCTCAAGGAGAGCTGGGTCCGCCCGGCGCTGATCGTCGCGATCGGGCTTGCCGTGTTCCAGCAGTTCATCGGGATCAACACGATCATCTACTACGCGCCGACCACGCTCACGAGCGTCGGCTTCAAGCCCGAGGACGCGATCTACCTCAACCTGATCATCGGCGTCCTGAACGTCGCGATGACGATCGTTGCCATCAGGATCATCGATCGCGTCGGCCGCAAGCCGATGCTGCTGGCGGGCCTCGTCGGGATGGTGCTGAGCCTGGCGGTCCTCGGAATTGCCTCCGAGGCGCTTGCCAAGCCGGACTCCCCGGGCGATCCCGCGGCGATCATCACGTTCATCTGCCTGGCCGGCTTCATCGTCTCGTTCGCGGCGACGTGGGGTCCCGTGGTCTGGGTCATGCTCCCCGAGGTCCTGCCGCTGCGCGTGCGCGGGACGGCGATGGGAATCGCCGTATGTCTGCACTGGTTCGCGAACTTCCTCGTGTCCCAGTCGTTCCCGATCTTCCTCGACAAGTGGGGACCGGGACCGGTGTTCCTCGGCTACGCGGGGATCGGCGTGCTCGCGTTCGTCTTCGTCAAGGCGCTCGTGCCCGAGACGAAGGGACGCAGCCTGGAGGAGATCGAGGGATCCCTTCAGCGGAAGGCCGGCACTCGCGAGCCGGAGCGCGAGGTCGCCGGGGTTCGCTGAGCCAACCTGACCGCTTCAGCAGCGACCCGGCCTACACTTTGGGCTGGATGTCGCTGCTGGAGCAGGTTCAGGACGACGTGAGGAGCGCGCTTAAGGCGGGTGACCGCGAGCGCGTCCACGCGCTGCGCCTGATCGCCGACGCGCTCCAGAAGGCCGAGAAGGACAACGGCGGGGACCCAGTCGACGTCCTGCAGCGCGAGCGCAAGCGGCGGCTGGAGGCAGCGGAGGCCTACCGCGACGGCGGCCGTTCCGATTCCGCCGAGGCGGAAGAGCGCGAGGCGGAGGTGATCGCCTCGTATCTGCCGGAGCAGCTGGCGGACGAGGAGCTGAAGCGGACCGTCGGCGACGCGATCGCCGAGTCCGGCGCCACCTCGCCGCAGGAGATGGGCAAGGTCATGGCGCTGGTGATGCCGAAGGTGAAGGGCCGGGCCGACGGCAAGCGCGTGAGCGCCACGGTGAAGGAGATGCTGACGCCCTGAGAGTCCAGCTCGAGCTGCCGAACGACGTCGCCGCCGAGCTCGCCGGTCCAGGCGACGCGGTGATGAAGACGCTCGAGGAGCACCTCGACTGCGAGGTCTTCCTGCGCGGGAACGTGCTCACCCTGGACGGCGACGACGACGCCGTCGCCACCGCCCGCACGGTCGTGCGCGAGATGACCGACCTCGTGCGCCAGGGCCACGAGATCGCGCCGGGGACGATCGAGGCGATCGCCGGGGCGCTCGACCGCCACGAGAGCCCCAGCCAGATCCTGGAGGACGTCGTCTGGCGCCACCGCGGGCTGCGCGTGGCGCCCAAGACCGTCAACCAGAAGCGCTACGTGGACGCGATTCGCCGCTCGACCATCACCGTCGGAGTCGGCCCAGCCGGCACCGGCAAGTCCTTCCTCGCCGTCGCGATGGCGGTGGCGGCCCTCTCGCGCCGCGAGGTGAACCGGATCGTGCTGACCCGGCCGGCGGTCGAGGCGGGCGAGCGGCTCGGCTTCCTGCCCGGCGACATCGCCGCCAAGGTGGATCCGTACCTGCGCCCGCTGTTCGACGCGCTCTACGACATGCTCGAGCCGGAGAAGGTGAACCAGCACCTGGACCGCGGGGTCATCGAGGTCGCCCCACTGGCCTTCATGCGGGGCCGAACGCTCAATGACTCCTTCATAATCCTCGACGAAGCTCAGAACACGAGTCCCGAGCAGATCAAGATGTTCCTCACGCGGCTCGGCTTCAACTCGAAGATGGTCGTCACCGGCGACATCACCCAGATCGACCTCCCGCGCGACCAGCGCTCCGGGCTCGTCGTGATCGGCGAGATCCTCGAGGAGGTCGAGGGAATCGAGTTCGTGCGCTTCGGTGGCGAGGACGTCGTGCGCCACAAGCTCGTGCAGCGAATCGTCGCGGCGTATAACGAGTACGCGGAGAAGCAGGCCCCGCCGCTGCGCCAGGCGCAGGCGCGGCGCCAGCAGGGCTAAGCGAACCTGATCGAGATCGACCTCATCGACGTGCCCGAGGAGCTCCGGCGGCCGGCGCTGGCGGCGCTCGCCGCGGCTGGGATCGACGACGGCCACCTCGCGATCGAGTTCGTGGGGCCGGAGCGCATCCACGAGCTGAACCGCGAGCACCGCGGGATTGACCGCCCCACGGACGTGCTGTCCTTCCCAGTGGACGAGGGCCACTCGAGCGGCCCGCGCGAGCTAGGAGACGTCGTGATCAGCCCCGAGCACACGGAGGACCTGACCGAGGCGGTGGTGCACGGCGTCCTCCACCTCTGCGGATACGACCACGAGACCGACGACGGCGAGATGCTGGCGCTTCAAGCGCGCGTGCTGGAGGAGCTGTGAGCCGCTCCGGGTTCGTCGCGCTCGCCGGCCGGCCCAACGCCGGGAAGTCCACGCTCGTCAACCAGATCGTGGGCGGCAAGGTGGCGATCGTCTCCGACAAGCCGCAGACGACCAGGCGTGAGATACGCGGGGTCGCCACGGGCGACGACTGGCAGCTCGTGCTGGTCGACCTGCCCGGCGTGCAACGCCCGCGCGACGCACTCACCGAGCGCATGCAGCGCCAGGTCGAGCGCGCGCTCGCGGACGCAGACGCCGCCCTGTTCGTCCTGAACGGCGAGCAGGAGATCGGCCCCGGCGACCGCTTCATCGCGGACGCTCTGAAGCGCTCGGGCGTCCCGACCGTGACGGTGCTGAACAAGGTCGACCGGCTCGACCGCCCGCGCACGGTCAGGGCGCTGTCGGACGCGGCAGGGCTCGAGGTGCAGGGCGAGCTGTTCCCGATCAGCGCGAAGAGCGGCGCCGGTGTCGGGCCGGTCGTCGAGGAGCTCGTCGCGCTCGTACCGGAGGGGCCGTTCATGTACCCGCCGGAGGAGCAGAGCGACCAGTCGCTCGAGCTGCGCCTGGCCGAGCTGATTCGCGAGCAGGTGCTGCTCCGCACGCGCGAGGAGGTGCCGCACTCGGTCGAGGTGGAGATCGACGAGGTCGAGGAGCGCGACGACGGGCTGCTCGTCGTGCGCGCGCGGGTGTGGGCCGAGACCGAGTCCCAGAAGGGCATCCTCGTGGGCGCCGGGGGGAGGATGGTGCGTGCGGTCGGCACGGGGGCGCGCAAGGAGATCGAACGCCTGCTCGGGCGGCGGGTGCACCTCGATATGAACGTGCGCGTGCGGAAGGGTTGGCGCCGGGACGAGGGCCTGCTGGATCGCCTGGGCATCGAGTGATCGAGCGGATACATCGGTACTTCCGCCACGCGGAAGAGGGCGTCTGCGACGAGGTCGCGGCCACGGCGCACGGGACCGCCCTCCTCTCGCCGAGCCTCCCGCTTGTCTGGCAGGTGAACGCGATACGCGCAGAGGATCCGACCGCGAGCGCCCGCGACCTCGCGGCCGAGACGGACGAGCTGATGTCCCTGTTCGACCACCGCAAGCTCGTGGTGCAGGACGAGGAGCTCGGCGCGCGGCTCGCGCCCGGGTTCGAGAAGCTGGGCTGGAACGTCTTTCGGATCCTGATCATGCTGAGGCGCCGCCCCCCGAACCGGCCGACGCAGCCGGGCGCGGGCGGCGAGGTGAGCAGGGAGGTGGGCGCCGCGGCGCTCGCCGCGTTCCGGCGCGAGCAGCCGTTCGGCTGGCAGGAGGAAGCGGTGCGCCAGCTCGCCGAGATGGACGCGCGCTTCGACCGCGTGCTGGCGGCGCGCGACTTCGCGTCCCCGCCCGACGATCCCGCCTGCGCGTGCAGGCTGTACACGCACGACGGACTGGCTCAGGTCGACGAGGTCGGCACGCTCCAGGCCCGCCGCCGGCGCGGGCACGCGCGCGCTGCAGTCGCCGCGGCGGCCGACACGGCGGCCGCGGAGGGCGCCGACGAGGTCCTGATAGTCACCGACGCGGCCGACTGGCCCCAGCAGCTCTACCGGAGCCTCGGCTTCGACGAGATCGGCGCCACCTACGAGTTCCTGAAGGTGCCGATCTCGAGCCGTCCATAATCGTCGCGTGGATCTTCTGCCCTGCATAGTCCAGGACGCCCGCACCGGCGAGGTGCTCACGCTCGCATACATGAACGACGAGGCGCTCGAGCGCACCCGCGCGACCGGCGAGATGTGGTTCTGGTCGCGCTCGCGCCAGGAGCTCTGGCACAAGGGCGAGACGTCCGGCAACGTGCAGCGGCTGAAGGAGCTTCGCTTCGACTGCGATGAGGATGCGGTCCTGGCGCTGGTGGAGCCGGCGGGCCCGGCCTGCCACACGGGCGAGCGCACCTGCTTCCACAACGGCGAGCTCGAGCCGGTCGCCGGGGAGGCACTGGCGACTCTGGAGCGCACGATCGACCAGCGGCGCGAGGCCGCGCCCGGCGACAGCTACACGGCGAGGCTGCTCGCGGACCGCGGGCTCGTGGGCCAGAAGGTCCAGGAGGAGGCGGAGGAGGTCGCTCGCGCCGCGCGCGACGAGCCGGACGAGCGCGTGGCGGAGGAGGCCGCGGACGTGCTGTACCACCTCGCGGTGCTGCTGGCCGAGCGAGGTATGGAGCTGAGCGACGCGTACGAGGTCCTCAATGGCCGTCGCCGTTGACCTCGACCTGACGCCGTCGCTCGAGGAGGTGCGCGAGCTCGCGAAGGAGCACTCAGTCGTTCCGCTCCGGCACACCTTCGTCGCCGACTGCGAGACGCCGGTGTCCGCGTACCTGAAGCTGCGCGGCGACGGACCGTCGTTCCTGCTCGAGTCCGCGGAGCAGGGGCAGCAGGTCGGGCGCTGGTCCTTCCTCGGCTTCCGCCCGCGCGCCGTGATCAGGCTGGCGCGCGGAGAGCACTCGGACCCGTACGCGCTCGTGGACGAGGAGCTAGCGCACTACCGGATAGCTCCGCTGGAGGGGCTGCCCCCGTTCGCCGGCGGCGCGGTGGGCATGTTCGGCTACGACCTCGCGCGCAGCGCCGAGCCGACCATCGGCGAGCCGAACCCCGACGAGACCGGCATGCCCGAGCTGGCGGTGATGGTGACCGACGTGCTGCTCGCCTTCGACCACCTTCGCCACGAGGTCACGGTGCTCGCCAACGTGGTGGCGGAGGGCGACCTCGAGGCGGCGTACGACGACGCGGCCGCGGCCATCGCCGACGTGCGCGAGCGCCTGCGCGGCCCTGTGCCGCAGGCGAGCCGAGGCCGCCGCGAGCCGCCCGAGTACCTAACGAACCTGGGCCCCGGCGGCTACGCGGACGCGGTCGAGCGCGCCAAGGAGTACATCCGGGCGGGCGACATCTACCAGGTGGTGCCGAGCCAGCGCTGGAGCGCCGACTGCCCGGTCGACGCCTTTTCGATCTACCGCGGCCTGCGCGCTATCAACCCAAGCCCGTACATGTACTTCCTCGACTTCGAGGACTTCGAGATCGCCGGCGCCTCCCCGGAGACGCTCGTGACCGTCAGTGGGCGCGTGGTCCGCCAGCGGCCGATCGCGGGCACGCGGCCGCGCGCCGACTCGGTCGAGCGCGACCTCGAGCAGGCACGCGAGCTGCTGGCCGACCCGAAGGAGCGCGCCGAGCACGTCATGCTCGTGGACCTCGGGCGCAACGACCTCGGGCGCGTCTGCGAATACGGCTCCGTGAAAGTCGACGAGCTGATGGCCGTGGAGACCTACTCGCACGTGATGCACATCGTGTCGCAGGTGTCGGGGACGCTGCGCCCGGACGTCACGGCCATGGATGCGCTGCGGGCGTCGCTGCCGGTGGGCACGCTCTCGGGCGCGCCGAAGATCCGCGCGATGCAGATCATCGACGAGCTCGAGCCCGCCGGGCGCGGCCCCTACGGGGGCGGCGTGGGCTACCTGTCCTACACCGGCGACCTCGACACCTGCATCTACATCCGCTCGGCGCTCGTCAAGGACGGCCGGGTTCACATCCAGGCCGGCGGCGGGATCGTGGCCGACTCCGAGCCCGGCTACGAGGTGCGCGAGACGGAGGCGAAGGCGGGCGCAGTGATGGAGGCGGTGCGCCTCGCGTGCTCGCAGGGGGACTGGGCGTGACCTCGGTCCTGGTCGTCGACAACTACGACTCGTTCACCTACAACCTCGTCCAGTACCTGGGCGAGCTGGGGGCGGAGGTGGACGTGGTTCGCAATGACCTCCCGGAGCTGCTCGAGCAGAGCCCCGACCGCGTGATCGTATCGCCGGGTCCCTGCACCCCGGAGGAGGCCGGGCTGTCGAAGGTGGCGATCCGTCGTTACGGGGAGGCGGGCGTACCGGTGCTGGGTGTGTGCCTCGGGCACCAGGCGCTCGCCGCGGCCTACGGGGGCCTCGTCGTGCGGGGCGAGCCGGTGCACGGCAAGACCGCCGAGGCGGAGCACGACGGCAGGACGATCTTCGAGGGCCTCGAATCACCGCTCGTGGTCGGTCGCTACCACTCCCTGGTCGTGGACCCCGGCCTGCCCGGCGAGCTCGAGGTGTCCGCTCGCTCGGGGGATGTGATCATGGGCCTACGCCACATGGAGCTTCCGGTCGAGGGCGTCCAGTTCCACCCGGAGTCCGTCCTCACGCCGCGCGGCAAGCAGCTCCTCGCCAACTTCCTCGCGGATGCCTAACCCGATCCTCACGGAGGCGATCGACCGCCTGTCCGACGGCTTCGACCTCGATCCCGCGGACGCGTCCCGCGTCCTGACCGAGATCATCGACGGAAACGCATCCGAGTCGCAGGCCGCGGCGTTTCTCATAGCCCTCCGCACGAAGGGCGAGACCGTCGGGGAGATAGCCGGGCTCGCCTCGGTGCTGCGCGAGCGCTCGGTGAAGGTCGACGCCGGCGCGGACCTGGTCGACACCGCTGGCACGGGGGGCGGCCGGCCTACCTTCAACGTCTCGACAACGGCCGCGTTCATCGCCGCGGGGGCGGGGTGCCGTGTGGCGAAGCATGGCAACCGATCCGCGACCAGCCAGTGCGGCTCGGCCGATGTCCTGGAGGCTCTCGGCGGGCGTATCGACGTGGACGCCGGGTCAGTCGCGACCTGCATCCGCGAGATCGGGTTCGGGTTCATGTTCGCGCCCCTTCATCACCCCGCCTTCAAGAACATCGTGCCGGTGCGCAAGGAGCTCGGCGTCCGGACGATCTTCAACTTCCTCGGGCCGCTGACCAATCCGGCCGGCGCCCGCCGGCAGGTGATCGGCGTCTCCGACCCCGCGAAACTGGAGACGATGGCGGCGGCGCTCGGGCACCTTGGGGCCGAGAGAGCCCTGGTAGTGTCGAGCGCCGATGGGCTGGACGAGTTCTCGGTGTCGGGGACGACCCAGGTGGTGGAGCTGAGGGACGGCGAGCTCTCCACGTATGACGTGACGCCCGAGCAGGTCGATCTCGAGCCGGCCGCGGACGGCGCCGTGGGCGCCGGAACGCCCGAGCAGAACGCCATCGTGCTGCGCGAGGTGCTCGCCGGAAGCCCCGGCACCGAGCGCTCGCTCGCGGTGCTGAACGCGGGCGCGGCGATCTACGTGACCGGCGAGGCCGACACGCTTGCCGAGGGCGTGCGAGCCGCGGAGCGGTCGGTCGACTCGGGCGCCGCGGAGGGCGTGATGGAGCGCTGGGTGGAGGCCACAGCCCAGTGATCCCGCGGCTCGACGACATAGTCGAGGCCACGCGCGAGGCCGTGAGCCGCCGCCGGCGCGAGCGCCCGCTGTCGGAGCTCGCCGCGGAGGTGGAGACCGGGCGCGAGGGCCGGCCGTTCGCCGAGGCGCTGTCACGGCCGGGCACGTCCGTGATCGCCGAGCACAAGCGGCGCTCGCCGTCCGCGGGCGCGATCCGCGACGGCGCGAGCTGTGCCGAGATCGTTGCCGCCTACGAGCGCGGCGGCGCAGCGGCGATATCGATCCTCACCGAGGAGGCGCACTTCGGCGGGTCGCTGGCCGACCTGCGCGAGGCGCGCGCCGCGACCGAGCTGCCGATCCTCCGCAAGGACTTCACCATCGACCCGTACCAGCTCTACGAGGCCAAGGTGGCGGGCGCCGACGGCGTGCTGCTGGTGGTCGGGTCGCTGGAGCAGGCTGCCCTCGCGTCGCTCTACGCGCAGGCGGGCGAGCTGGACCTCGACGCACTTGTCGAGATCCACGACGACGAGGAGCTGGAGCGGGCGCTCGAGGTCGACTGCGATGTGATCGGGATCAACAACCGGAATCTCGAGGACTTCAGCGTGGATATCCAGCGCACCTTCGACCTGCTCGCCGACGTGCCGGCGGGCAAGGTCGTGGTCTCGGAGTCCGGGATCCACCACCGCGGGCAGATCGAAGAGCTCGAGCAGGTGGGCGTGGACGCCGTGCTCGTGGGAGAGGCCGTGATGCGAGCGCCCGATCCGGAGAGCGCCGTTCGCGAGCTTTCCAACTCCGAGGAACCCACCCAGGCCTAATCTGCGTACCCCTTACCATGGTGGTGCATGGCGACCGTCCCTGAGCTCGATCCATCCCAGGTAGCAGAGCTCGGCGCCCGGCTTCGGGACAACATCGCACGCGCGGTCAAGGCTCCCGAGGGAGTGCTGCGCGACGTGCTCGTGGCCCTGTTCTCGGAGGGCCACGTGCTGATCGAGGACTACCCCGGCGTCGGCAAGACCGCCCTGGCACGCGCCATGGCCCGCTCGGTCGACGCCGAGTACGCGCGCGTCCAGTGCACCGCCGACCTGCTGCCGGCCGACGTGGTCGGCACGAACGTCTACAACCAGCGCGAGAACCGCTTCGAGTTCCGGCCGGGGCCCGTGTTCGCAAACGTGGTCCTGGTCGACGAGGTGAACCGCGCCTCGCCCAAGACCCAGTCCGGCCTGCTCGAGTGCATGCAGGAGCGCCACGTGACCGTGGACCGCCACACCCACGAGCTCGCGCGGCCGTTCATCGTGGTGGCGACCCAGAACCCTGTCGAGTACGAGGGCACCTACCCGCTGCCCGAGGCGCAGCTCGACCGCTTCATGGTGCGCGTCTCGCTCGGCTATCCGTCGGCGGACCAGGAGAGCCAGATGCTGCTCGAGCACGCTGAAAGCGACCGTGTCCTCGACCTCGAGGCCGTGGCGGACGTCGGCGACGTGCTGGCGGCCCAGGGGGCGGCCGGGGCCGTGCACGGGAGCGACGCCCTCCGCCGCTACGTCGTCTCGATCCTGGACGCGACGCGAGCCGACCCGCGCGTGGACCTCGGCGCGAGCCCGCGCGCGGGGCTGATGCTGTTCCGGGCCGCGAAGGCGCTCGCGGCGCTCGACGGCCGCGACCACGCGCTGCCCGACGACGTCCAGAAGATGGCCGGCGCGGTGCTCACTCACCGGCTGCTGCTCTCGCCCGGGACCGGCACGGACGAGCGCGCGACCGTCGTGCGCGACGCGCTGGAGCGAGTCCCGGCGCTCTGAGGGGCTGATGCTCCGACCGTTCCTCACGGCGCTGCTCGGGTTGGCGCTGTGCCTGGCCGGCGGCACGTTCGACACGCCCTCGCTGTATGTGCCGGGCGTGGCGCTCACCCTGCTGGCCGCGGGCGCGGTGACCTGGGTGCGGCTCGCGGCAAGGGGGGCGACCGTCGAGCGCATGCCGGGACCGCACACGGTCGTCGAGGACGATCCCTACCCGCTGCGGGTCGAGGTCCGAAGCGGTGCCCTGCCGCCGCCGGGCGGCGAGCTGCTAGAGCCGCTGCTCGGTTGGCCCGTGCCGATCGGCGGGCGCTGGTCGAGGCGGCTGCGCATCAACGTCCGCTTCTCGCGCCGCGGGCGGCGCGTGCTGGAGCCGGAGCTGCTCGTGTTCCGGGACCCGCTGCGCATGTACTCCCGGGAGGTGCTCGGCGACAGCAGGGACGAGGTGCTCGTGCTGCCGCGCGTGGAGCCGGTGACGGCGCCGGGCAGCGGCGGCGCCGGCAGGGGCGCCGAGTCGGGGCTGGGTGCGGCGCCGAGCCTGTCCGGGCGGCGGCTCGACGCCTCGGCTGCCGAGCTCGAGATCGACGGGCTGCGCCAGTACCGGGAGGGCGCGCCGGCGTCCCGGATCCACTGGCCGTCGGTGGCCCGCCTCGGCGAGATGCTGGAACGGAGGTTGGTCGCCGAGCTCGACTCGGCGCCGCTCATCATCCTCGATCCGTCGAATCCGGCCTCAGAGGAGGGGCTCGACAAGGCGGTTCGCGCCGCCGCCTCGCTGTGCGTGTGGCTCGGACGGCAGGACGGCTGCTCGGTGCTGCTTCCGGCTGACCGCCGCCCCATCGAGATCGGACATGACCTGGGCGCCTGGCCCGCCGTCCACGCGCGCCTGGCGCTCGTCGAGGAGGGGCCTGCCCCGCCCGGCGGCGTGCTCGGTCCCCGCGGCGGGGCCGTCATCTGGGTCACGGGCGCGGACCTCCGCACGACGCCGCGCGCGCTGGAGCGGCTCCCGGCGGGCTCGCGCTACGTGGTCGCCCCGGGCGTCCTGCCAGGCGTCCGTGCGGCCTTCGAGGTGGCGGGCTGCACGGGCTGCCTCGTGGAGC
>JBKPSR010000127.1:0-13915 GCA_046735115.1 Actinomycetota bacterium | reverse complement strand
ATCTCCGGCTCGGCGGTGCCGGTGGCGGCCGCGGCAGCCGCGCGAAGCTCCTTGAGGCCGACTTCGTGGGTCCGGGCGAGGTCCCGCAGGTGCGGTGTGAGCGCCGCGCGCTGCAGGTACGGCAAGGCGCGAGCGATCGAGGCGGACCATCCGGCATCGACGGCGGTCCGCAGCGCGCGTTCCGGGTCGACGAGGACGCAGCACGAGACGAGCAGCTCGGCCACGTCTATGTCGAGCGTGGATTGCGGCGCGCCGAGGCTGGCTGCCGACATGTCGACCAGCAGCGGTTCGCCGTCCACGACCAGCACGTTGCCGAGGTTCAGCCTTCCGTGCGAGATGTCGCCGTCATGCAGCCGTCCGACCTGCCGGCACAGCTCCAGGAGCAGCTCGTCGCTCACCTGGTCGGGGCTCGCGAGCTCCAACGGCGCCAGACCGGGCTGGCCGGTGACCAGCAACGCGTCGCCGTCGGGGCCGAGGCCCGCGGTGACCACCTCAGGCACGCGCACACCCGCCTTCGCGGCCATCAGCGTCGTGACCGCCTCGTGCTCGACCTGTTCGAGGCGTCCGACGGGTGCGCTCCGTGGTGGATCGCGGTGTATGGGCACGTCGAGGCGTTGGAGAACCGCGTCGATGCCCCGCCCGCAGACCGCCGTGGGTGAGAGCCCCAGGAAGGATGCCGTGAGCCAGGTCCCGCAGCTCCGTAGTGCCGTGCTTGTCGTGCTCGAGCGCCTCGCCGACGAGCGACGTTGCCTCTTCGTCGTTCGCTTGGAGCGCTTGTTGAGCGAGTGTGAGCGTGACGACGGTGTGCACCAGCCGCTGCTGCGCGCCGTCGTGCAGGTCGAGTAACACGCGGCGGCGCTCCTCGTCGGCGGCGGCGACGACCCGGGCCCGGGACGCGGCGAGATCGGTCCGCGCCTGGACGTTCGAGATCGAGGCAGCCACCAGCTCGGTGAAATCCGCGATCCGCGACTCCGCGTCCGCGGGCATCGGCTCCGCCCGGGAGGCTCCGGCCGCGATCGCCCCCCACAGACGCCCGTCCACGACGATCGGGCTCGCGACGGCGGCACGCAGTCCGCACTTTCGCGCGTCGGCGGGAATCGAGCCGGCTCGCTCGTAGTCGTCGAACCGTGCGGACCGGCCGGTCCGATACACGACCGTCGTGACGCACAGTCTCCACGAGCGAATGGTCGAGTACGCGCGGGAGCGGAACGTGCGCGGGTTCAAGGCCGAAGTCCTGACCGACAACCGGGCGATGCTCCGCGTCCTCCAACGCGGCGAGCACGACACCCGCGTCACCACTTCCGACGGCATACAACAAAGTGCGAATCTGTTCGCGAGCGAACCGGCCGACTAGCAATCGGCGAGCTGATCGCTGGCGTCTCGAGCGCGCGTCTCAGCGTGGCGCGTCCGGAATGCCGATCGCTCGTCCGGCGCGCGCGGGCCTGGGGAGGGCCGCGTGGAGGGCCGCGAGCTTGGCGATCCGGGCGAGGATCTCGGGCTGTGCGGGGTGCGCACGAGCTTCGCCCGTGTCGACGTGGAGGAACATCTGCTCCGCGGTGGCCAGCAGGAGGTCGTCACCGGAGCGGTAGAGCTCGTGGAACAGGTGAAGGCGTTTTTCGTCGAAGCCCAGCACTCGGGTCGTCACGTGCAGGTGCTCTCCCGCGGACGCCTCGCGGAGGTACGACAGGTGCGTCTCCACCGTGTAGTAGCTGCCGCCCGCCGCGAGGTAGGCGGCGTCGATTCCGATGTACCGGAACAGGGCGTCGGAGGCGTCGCCGAACACCTGGAGGAACCGGCTCTCGTGCGCGTGGCCGTTGTAATCCACCCACTCGGGCAACACCCGCGCGGTGTGCAGGCGCAGTGGCCGGGCGAGGTCGCCGTCGTCGTCGGCCACGGCCTTGGGTGAGCCGGCATCGAAGAGCCCCCGCTCGTACTCGCCGAGCACCGCGCCGGCGCCGAGGCCGTGCGTGCGTAGGCCCTGCATGACCGCGACCAGGCAGTCGTCCCGGACTTCCTCGAGCTGGCGTATCGTCCGGTCGCCAGCCTGCGCGTCCGACTGGGTGACGATCTTGTCTAGTAGGGCGTCGGTCATTTCGGGCACGTCCACGAGCTTGGTCCACGGAAGGCCCAGGGCCGGTCCGAAGTGCGCCATGAAGTGACGCATACCGTCCTCGCCGCCAGCGATGCGATTGGTCAGGAAGCTGCCCATGAAGGCCCAGCGCAGGCCCGCGCCGTAGCGGATCGCGTCGTCGATCTCCTCCACCGTGGCTACGTCGTCCCGGACGAGCCACAGCGCCTCGCGCCAGAGCGCCTCCAGCAGGCGGTCCGCGACGAACCCCTCTACCTCCTTGCGCAGGACGAGCGGCCACATCCCCACGGAGCGGTACACGGCCGAGGCACGCTCCAGGGTTTCCCGCGATGTTCGCTCGCCGCCGCACACCTCGACCAGCGGCAGCAGGTAAACGGGGTTGAACGGATGCCCTACGGCCAGGCGCTCGGGATGCTCCATGTCCGCCTGCAGGCGCGTCGGGAGAAGGCCGGATGTCGACGAGCCGAACACGATGTCCGGGTCGGCCGCCCGGCACGCTGTCGCGAGGAGGGTGCGCTTGAGCTCCTCGCGTTCGGGAGCGCTCTCTTGGACGAAGTCAACTTCCTGGACCGCTTCCTCGGCGCTCGCCACGAGAGTCAGCTGTCCCTCCGTGGGAAGCGGTGCAAGGGTGAGCCTGCGATACGCGCGGCGAGCGTTTTCGAGCATCGCTTCGACCTTGCGAGCGGACCCCGGGTCGGGATCGAACAGCCGTACGTCGACGCCGTTGAGCACGAAGCGCGCCGTCCAACCGCCTCCGATCACCCCGCCGCCCAGCAGGGCGACGCTACGGGGTGGGGGCGGGCCTCGGTCAGCCATTGCGCTGCAGCCCCAGCTTCTCACGCACCTCATTGGGGCCGAGGACCCTTGTGTTCATGGCCTCGAGGATCGTCACCGCCCGCTCGACGAGCTGGCCGTTGCTCGCGAGCACGCCGTGCGAGAGGTAGATGTTGTCCTCCAGCCCCACCCGCACGTTGCCGCCCGCCAGCGCCGCCATGCCGACGTAGGGAAGCTGCATGCGGCCAATCGAGAACGCCGAGAATACGCAGCCGGGCGGCAGCTGGCCGACCATGGTCATGAGCGTTGCCGGGTCGTCCGGAGCGCCGTACGGAATGCCCATACAGAGCTGGATGAGCACGGGATCGTCGATCAGCCTCTCGCTGATGAGCTCCTTGACCAGGACGAGGTGGCCGCTGTCGAAGACCTCAAGCTCGGGACGAACGCCGAGTTCCTGGATCTTGCGCGCCATCGCCCGCAGGATCCCTGGGCTGTTGATGAGCACATAGTCGCCGCCGGCCGCGAAGTTCATGCTCCCGCAGTCGAGCGTGCAGATCTCGGGCATCAGCTCCTCCACGTGGGCGAGCCGCTCGGTGGCACCCACCATGTCCGTCCCGTTCGGGTCCAACGGAAGCGGCGCCTCGTCGCCACCGAGCACGAGATCCCCGCCCATGCCGGCACTCAGGTTGAGAACGACGTCGACGCTCGAGGAGCGGATGCGCTCGACGACCTCGCGGTAGAGGGCGGCGTCGCGCGCGCCCTTGCCCGACGCCGGGTCGCGCACGTGAATGTGGACGACCGCGGCGCCGGCCTGGCCCGCCTCGATCGCGGCGTCGGCGATCTGCCGCGGAGTCACCGGCACAAGCTCGCTCTTTTCCGCCGTCGCGCCGGCCCCGGTGACGGCACAGGTGATGAAGGCCTCCGCATTCACAGCAGCTCCTAGGGTCAATGGTTCCGCTTGCATTGACAATTCTGCCTGCTTGTCTTATTGTCGACAACCTGCAATTCGGATCTCCGGATGCAAGCGGCGGCCGACACCTGGCAGCTCGGGTCCATTGACCGGGCCTCCACCACCCAGCAGGTCCTTCAGGAGCTGCGTGAGGCGATCATCGACGGGCGCATCGCGCAGGGCGAGGCGCTCCGTGAGGTCTCGCTCGCCAAGACGTTGGGAACCGGGCGGAGCGCCGTGCGCGAGGCGATCCGGCAGCTCGAGCAGGAAGGCCTGGTGGACTACGAGCTGCACCGCGGCGCCTTCGTGCGCGCGATGTCACTCGCGGATCGTCTCGACGTCTACGTGGCGAGGGAGGCGATCGAGACGGGGGTCGCGAAGCGGGTCGTCGAAGCCCCAAGGCCGACCGACCTGTCTCGCCTGCGGGGCGCCCTGGCGGAGCTGCGTGCGAGGGCCCAAGGACACGATCGTGTGACCGAGGACCTGATCGCGGCGGACATCCGCTTCCACCAGGAGCTCGTCCATCTCGCCGGCAGCCCTCGTCTCACGCGTGCGCACGAGACGCTCGCGGCGGAGACGCGCATGCTGCTGCGCCACCACCCGGCCTATCCCTGGTCGGACTACGTACGCGACCACGACCGGCTCTTCGATGCGATCGAACGGCGCGATCCGCGCGCGCCCCAGCTCGTGGGCGAGCACCTCCGGCTGTCGGCGCGGCTGATCAGCGAGGAGCTCGCGCGCGAGACGGGCGACGGCGCAAGCCCAGAGCAGCGGACGGACCCGGCCCCGGCACCGCCGGTCACATGAACGGCGAGGAGCCTGCACCCCGGTTAGAGGACTGGACGATCACACGCCGCGACGCGCTCCGGGGCGCTTTGGCCGGGGGCATGCTGGTAGGGACGGGCGGCCTCCTGGCCGCCTGCGGCAGCGAGGACGTCGCCGTGCCGACGAAGGACTTCGGCGCCAGTTCGCTGAAGGACGTGCGGAACGGCGGCAGCCTGAGGGTCGGGGTGGCGGGAGGCGGGGCCGACGACAGCATCGACGCCCACGTGCTGGCGACCGTGCCCGATATCGCGCGCGCCTTCCAGCTCTACGAGCCGCTGGCCGGCCGCGACACCGCCTCCGAGTTCGAGCTGGTGCTGGCCGAGTCGATCGAGCCCGAGAAGGGCGCGGAGACGTGGACGATCCGCCTGCGGCCGGGCATCACCTTCCACAACGGCAAGCCGGTGACCGCCGACGACGTGCTGTTCTCGCTGGGGCGCATCATCGATCCCAAGGACCCCAAGACCGGGGCCGCGTCGATCTCCTACATCGATCTCGAGCGTTCGCGCAAGCTCGACAAGCGAACCGTGCGCATCCAGCTGAAGTACCCGAACGTCGGCTTCCCCGACGACGTCGGCCAGTACTTCAACTCGATTGTGCCCACGGACTACGACCCGAAGAAGCCGGTCGGGACCGGGCCGTTCATGTTCGACAGCTTCGTCGCCGGCCAGCGCAGCGTGTTCGTCAAGAATCCCGAATATTGGCGCGACGGCCTCCCCCGGGTCGACGAGGTCGTGATCATCGACTTCCCGGACGACACTCCGCGCGTGAACGCGCTGCTCAGCGGCCAGGTCGACGCGATCACGAACCTGCCCCCAGGGCAGATAGCGCAGGTCAAGTCCAACGACCAGTTCAAGGTGCTGATCTCGGAGACCGGGGGCTGGCAGCCGTTCACCATGCGGGTCGACCAGGCGCCGTTCGACGACGTGCGCGTGCGGCAGGCGATGCGCCTGCTGGTCGACCGCGAGCAGATGATCGCGCAGGTGCTCTCGGGCCAGGGGCGGGTGGCCAACGACCTCTACTCGCCGTACGACTCGGCCTACAACGGCGACCTGCCGCAGCGCCGGCAGGACCTGGACCAGGCCGTGTCGCTGCTGAAGCAGGCTGGACAAAGCGACCTGCGGGTCGAGCTCGTCACCTCACCCGTGTTCCAGGGCATCGTCGAGGCGGCGCAGGTGATCGCGGAGCAGGCGAAGGGCGCCGGGGTGTCGATCAAGGTGCGCAAGGTCGATCCGGGCACCTTCTACGGCGACAACTACCTACAGTGGACGTTCGCCCAGGACTTCTGGGCCACCCGGACGTACCTGAGTCAGGTTGCGCAGGGCAGCCTGCCGGACTCCCCATTCAACGAGACGCACTGGAAGGACCCCGAGTTCCTCGACCTGATCGGGCAGGCGCGCGCGGAGCTCGATGAGGCCAAGCGCAGCGACCTGCTGGGGCAGGCGCAGAAGATCGAGTGGGAACGGGGCGGGCTCATCGTGTGGTCGTTCAGCAACCAGGTGGATGCCTACAGCACCACCGTGGGCGGATTCCACCCGGCGAAGTCGGGGTTCCCGCTCTCGAACCATGGCTACGGGAGGGTGGGTTTCGTTGGCTAAGCTCATTGCACGCCGGGTGGCCCTTGGCGTTCTCACGTTGTTTCTGATCTCGCTGGTCGTCTTCGCCGCCGTGCTGGCGCTGCCCGGCGACGCCGCGACCGCGATCCTGGGCAAGGAGGCCACACCCGAGCGCGTCGCCGCGCTGCGTGATCAGCTCAACCTCAACGACTCGGTGGTCACCCAGTACCTCGACTGGATCGGGGGGGTCATTACCGGCAGCTTCGGCGAGTCCGCGGCGACCCAGCAACCGGTGAGCGAGCTGCTGTCGGACCGTGTCGCCAACACCGCCTTCCTCGTGTTCGTGGCCGCCATTGTCGCGATCCCGCTTTCGATTGGGATCGGCGTCTGGACGGCAATGCGCCGTGATCGCCCGGTCGACCACGTCGTCTCGACGACCACGCTCGTGCTCGCGGCGCTGCCCGAGTTCGTGATCGGCATCGGGCTGATCCTGCTGTTCGCAACGACCGTGTTCACGTGGTTGCCGGCGGTCTCGCTGCTCGCTCCGGACCAGCGGGCATGGACGGAGCCGAGCGTGGTCGTGCTGCCCGCCGCCACGCTGGTGCTGGCGGTCACGCCCTACATCAGCCGGATCATGCGCGGGTCGATGATCGAGGTGCTGGAGTCGGAGTACGTGACGATGGCACGCCTGAAGGGCCTGCCCGAGCGCACCGTGATCTGGCGCCACGCCGTTCCCAACGCGATCGTCCCGGCCATCCAGGTCACGGCGCTGCAGCTGGCGTGGATGGCCGGCGGCGTCGTGGTCGTGGAGTTCGTGTTTTCGTATCCCGGGATCGGCTCGCTCTTCATCGACGCGGTCGACAACCGCGACATGCCGGTCGTGCAGACGATCACGATGCTGGCGGCAGCGATCTACGTCGTGCTCAACCTGCTCGCCGACCTCGCGACGATTGCGGTGACCCCAAGGCTCCGGACGGAGGCGCGATGACCGGCCAGACCGTCGAGCAGGCCCTCGACCTGGTGCCGGAGGCGGGTCCGGAGGCGCCGCCGCCGCGGTTGCAGCGCTTCCAATGGCTCGGCATCCTGCGCAACGCCTCGCGGCTCACCCGTACCCGCATCGGGCTGGGAATGGTGGGCGTCATCGTGCTGATAGCGCTGTTGGGGCCGCTGTTCGCGCCGCACTCCCCGACCGAGTTCATCTCGGCGCCGAACCACGGGCCGACGAGCGACGCGATCTTCGGCGCCGACGCGCTCGGGCGTGACGTGTTCAGCCGCTTCCTTCACGGCGGCCTCTCCGTGCTGTGGATGTCCGCCGCCGCGACGCTGATCGGCGTCGTCATCGGCACCGCGGTGGGGCTCGTGGCCGCATACTCGCGCAACTGGCTCGACGACGTGCTCATGCGAGGCAACGACGTCGTGCTCGCATTCCCGCAGATCATCTTCGTGCTGCTGGCGGTCTCGGCGATCGGCCCGAAGCTGTGGCTGATCGTCCTGACCGTCGGAATCACCCACGCGCCGCGGGTCGCGCGCGTCATGCGCGGCGCCGCCCAGCAGATCGTCGAGCGTGACTTCGTCAAGGCCGAGGAGGTCGCCGGCGAGAAGCGCTCGCGGATCATCCTCCAGGGGCTGCTGCCCAACGTGACCAGCCCGCTCCTCGTCGAGCTGGGGTTGCGCATGACCTTCTCGATCGGCCTGATCGCTGCGATCAGCTTCCTCGGCTTCGGCCTGCAGCCGCCCACTGCCGACTGGGGCCTCATGATCAACGAGAACCGGCTGTCGCTCGCCGTCATGCCGTGGGGCGTGCTGCTCCCAGTACTCGCCATCGCCGTATTGACCGTGGGAACGAACCTGGTGACTGACGGCATCGCCCGCGCGGCGATCGGGCTCGATCGGAGCAACGAGTAATGAACGCCACAGAGACTGTCCCCGAGCCATCGGTCGACGTAATCGACCTGCGTATCGCGCTCACCGGATCCGGCGTCGACGTGGTCGACGAGATCGCCGTCCAGATCCGGCCAGGAGAGGTGCTTGGACTGGTCGGCGAGTCCGGCTCGGGCAAGACCACCGTCGGGATGGCGTTGCTCGGCCATGTCCGGCACGGCGGGCAGATCGTCGGTGGTGTTATCCGAATCGACGGCCGCGACCTGAGCACGCTGAGCGAGCGCGAGCTGCGCCGCCTCCGCGGCGGGGTGGTCTCGTACATCCCGCAGGATCCGGGCACCTCGCTCAACCCGGCTCTGCGGATCTCAACCCAGCTCGAGGAGATCCTCGAGGCACACGCGTCGAATGGCGGCGCCGAGGAGCACCGGGCCCGCGTGCGCGAGGCGCTTGAGGAGGTCGCGCTCCCCTCAGACGACGAGTTCCTGAAGCACTACCCACACCAGCTCTCGGGTGGCCAGCAACAGCGGGTGGCAATTGCGATGGCGTTCGCAAACCGCCCACACGTGATCGTCTGCGATGAGCCGACCACCGGCCTGGACGTCACGACGCAGGCCCGAGTGCTCGAAACGGTGCGCGACCTGTGCCAGAGCCACCGGGTCGCCGCCCTCTACGTGAGCCATGACCTGGCCGTCGTGGCCGAGCTGGCGGACCGCGTGGCGGTCATGTACGGCGGGCGGATAGTCGAGAGCGGCACGCGCGACGAGCTGTTCAACGATCCTCGCCACCCATACACGCGCCGGCTGCTACGCGCCGTGCCCGACATCGCCGGCAAGCGCACGGTGGTCGGCATTCCCGGGCACGCGGCGCTGCCCGGCAGCAGGCCACAGGGGTGCTACTTCCATCCGCGCTGCCAGTTCGCGCGCGAGGACTGCCGCGCCGAGTTCCCGGGGATCACGGATCTCGGCGAGGGCCATCAGGTTCGCTGCTACCACGTCGCCGACGCGGTACGCCAGCCCCCGCCAGAAGGCGCCGGACAGGGCGACCGGCAAGCGGTCGGCAAGGAAGTTGTGCTGGGCATTCGGAACCTGAACGCGAGCTACGGCGACAGCCAGATCCTCTTCGACGTCAACATCGAGATCCACCACAACGAGTGCGTGGCGCTGGTCGGTGAGTCCGGTAGCGGCAAGACCACCACTGCGCGCTGCGTAGCCGGTCTGCACAGTCACTGGACCGGCGAGGTCAGCCTGCGCGGCACCGCACTCGATCCGGCCGCGCGCAAGCGCTCCGGCCAGGAACGCAAGGAGATCCAGTACGTCTTCCAGAACCCGTACGCGTCGCTGAACCCGCGCAGCACGATCGGCCAGACGATCGCCCGCAGGCTGAAGCTCTTCCACGCAGCCGGCGAGGGCGACATCGCCGCGAAGGTCGGTGAGTGCCTCGAGCGGGTGGCGCTCTCGGCCTCGGCCGCGGACCGCTTCCCCGACCAGCTCTCCGGCGGTGAGCGTCAGCGTGTCGCGATCGCCCGCGCCCTCGCCGCCGAGCCCGCCGTGCTGGTCTGCGACGAGGTCACCTCGGCCCTCGATGTCTCGGTGCAGGCGGCCATCATCGAGCTCCTTGGCCAGCTGCGCGCCGAGATGGGCCTGAGCCTCCTGTTCATCACGCACGACCTCGCGCTCATCCGCACCATCGCCGACCAGATCGCGGTCGTGACCGGCGGCCACGTCGTCGAGTACGGCCCATGCGCGCAGATCTTCACTAGCCCCAGCGCCGACTACACGCGCAAGCTGTTGGCGAACACACCGAGCATCGAGGTCGCACTCGGACAGGCGACGGCTCCCGCTTCGTAGACTGGGCCCGGTGGGGGCGAGCGCCCGGCCGCCGAACCTCATTCTGATCATGGTCGATCAGCTGGCCGCCGGCTGGCTCCCTGCGTACGGCCACCCAGTGGTACAGGCCCCGAACATCACGAGGCTGGCGCGCGACGGCGTCGTGTTCGAGAACGCCTACTGCCCCTCACCGCTGTGCTTGCCGTCGCGGGCGGGCATGCTCACCGGAAAGCTCCCCTCGCGCACCGGGGCGTACGACAACGCCGCCGAGCTGCCCGCGTCGTCTCCGACGGTCGCCCATCACCTGCGCTCGCATGGCTTCGGGACAAGTCTGGTCGGCAAGATGCACTTCGTCGGCCCCGACCAGCTGCACGGCTTCGAGGAGCGCCTGACGACCGATGTCTACCCGGCTGACCTGATCTGGACCCCGGACTGGCGACGCCCCGTCGACGAGCGCCTGCCCTGGTACCACACGATGGAAAGCGTCCTGCGCCCGGGCGTGTGCGAGGCGAGCATCCAGCTGGACTACGACGCCGAGGTGACGTTCCACGCGCGGCGCCGGATCCTCGACCTGGCGCGTGAGAGCAGCCGAGACCCCGTATTCCTCGTCGTCTCGTTCAGCAATCCGCACGATCCGTGGGAGATCCCCGGACGCTATTGGGATCGCTATGAGCCCGACGCGATACCGCAGCCAAGCGTCCCCACGATTCCGGTCTCGGAGGCCGACCCTCACAGCCGCCGGTTGCGGAAGATGCTCGGTGTCGACGAGGCCGGGCCCTCGGCGGAGCAGGTTCGGACAGCGCGACACGCGTACTTCGCCGCGATCAGCTACGTCGACGAGCGCATCGGCGAGCTGCTCGCCGCCCTGCGCGACACTCGGCTGGACGGCGAGACGATCGTCGTCTTTACCGCCGACCACGGCGAGATGCTGGGCGAACGGGGGCTCTGGTACAAGATGTCCTTCTTCGAGCCCTCGGTGCACGTGCCGTTGATCGTGTGCGGGCCCGGTCGGATCTCCGCCGGGCGGGTGGTCGAGCCCGTGTCGCTGCTCGATCTCGCCCCGACGCTGCTCGAGCTCGCCGCCGACCCACGTGCCGAGGAGCTCGCGGCCGAGCTGGACGGGGCGAGCCTCGCACCGCTCCTGGACGGTCGTGCGCCCACTCGGCCCGCCCAGGTGGTCGCCGAGTACCTGGCCGAAGGGGTGACCTCGCCCGCGGTCATGATCCGTCGTGGACCGCACAAGTTCGTGTCGTGCGGCACCGACCCCGACCAGCTCTACGACCTCGCCCGCGACCCGCACGAGCGTGACAACCTGGCTGAGCGCTCCGCGAACGCGGACCTCCGCCGCGCATTTCGCGACGCGCTGGCCGCGCGCTGGGACGTGGGCGCCCTCGAGCAGCGGGTCCTCGAGAGCCAGCGCGAGCGCCACCTGGTGGCGCAGGCGCTCGCCACCGGCCGGCCTACATCCTGGGACTACCAGCCGCGCGTCGACGCAGCTACGCAATACGTGCGCAGCGGCGTCGACATGTACGAGCTTCAGCGGCGGGCTCGCCTCGACGCCGGGGACCCCCCGTCACGGGCTTGACATGGCCGAGCTGACGCCCACCGGCGGGTTCGTCGCCTAGGGTTCTGCGGCGGCGCGATCGCCCCATTCATCGCTGGCAAGCTCGGCGAGCACGTCAGCGTCGAGGCGCCGTTCTACCTCGGCGCGGGAATGACCGCGATCGCGATCGGCTTGCTGTGGCTGTATCGCACCTCGCTCGTTCCGGTGCCGGAGCCTGTGCGCGTCGCGGCACCGATCGAGGAAGCGCAGGATGAGACAGAGCGCGCCAGTGGACCCGGGACGCTCGTGATCGCAATCGGCGGTCCCAGCGGCCCGCAGGTATGCGCGATGGCTGTGCCGCTCGCGAGAGCCCAGGCACGCATCGTCCACGTACTCCACGTCGTCGAGCGCGACATCGTCGCGGGCGAGGACGCGATCGACCTCGAATCCGAAACGGCTGCGAATGATCTGCTCGGCGCATGCGTTGCCGAGCTGAGCAATGCCGGGGTTCCCGTGGTCGGCGAGATCCTGCATAGCGTCGGCACCCACGCCGATGTTGCTGCGCGGATCCTCGACCGCGCAGTGGAGCTGTCGGCGGGGACGATCGTGCTCGGTCCTGAGACGCACCGGGGACCGCACACGGCGCAGATCGTCGCTCTGATCGCCGCCACTGCGAACAGCCACGTGATCGTGTCGCATCCCGACGCGGGGCCTCTGGTCCTCCCAGAAGGCGATTCCGACGCGAGCCTGCTCAGCTATGCCACACCGGCAGCACTACCTAGGTGAGCCCCTGACTCGGAGCCCGGATGCTCCCACCCGAGGTGGGAGCAGGACCAGGCCGACCGTCGTCGCCGGCATCGATGGCTCGGACTCGTCATGGGGTGCGCTGTCATGGGCGTGCGGGGAGGCGAGGCGACTGGGCGGACGAACCATCGCTGTGTTCGTCAGCCCGGCCCTCGACGTCAGCTTCTGCATGGCGTCTGCAATGGGGTTCGGCGCCGCCGAATGCGCGCTGGCCCTCCGCTCGGCGAACGCTGAGCGTGCTGCGCGATTGCGTGACGAGATCGAATCGCAAGCCGCCCGCGACAGCGACCTTGACCTCGTCTTCATCGGGGCTCGGGGCGATCCGGGACAAGAGCTGGTTCGGATCGCCGAAGAACTGAAGGCGGACGTGATCGCGGTCGGCAGATCCGCGAAGGTTCGTCACCGCCTCGCGGGATCTATCGGACGACGCCTCCTCGCCAAGCGCGGCGCGCCGATCATCGTGGTCGTGCCCTGACCCGCTCAGCCGCGTGCGCGCAGGCCCGTGTCCGCCATCCGCACACGCGCGCTGGTGACTTTGAAGCGGAGAGGTGCTGCGGCTGACGCCGCCGACGCCAGAGCGTCTGACGGCTGCTCAGAAGGTCAAGAGTTCGAGTGAGCGCAATCGGCCAGAGGCCAACTCGCATAGCGGCGGCGGCCGAAAGTGGCCGATTTGCAGGCACTTCCGAAGCGCAGCACAGGGCCGTGCCCAATCCGCTCAGGCGCAGCAGTCGTCGTCGCACCGGGCGCGCTCCCCTGGGTCGGCCGGGAGGGGGCGCTGGCGCAGCAGCGCTCGCCCAGGCCTCGCGGCCCTCCTTAACGGCGAGCGCGGCCATCAGGACGCCGACGACCGGGTCGAGCCACCAGGCGGCGACGAGCGCGTTGCCGAAGCAGGCCGAGTAGCAGCGCCGGCGAGGTAGGCGCAGAGCATGTTCTGGCGGTCCTCGCCCTCGGTCGCGGGGAGCCGAGCTGGTCGGCGAGGCGCTGCTTGGCGATCCCAGGTAGGGCGTCACGACCCCGCTCGAGGCGCCGGCCATCCGGGCTTGCTGGTGTGCGTACACCGGGCCGGTGGGTAGCCGCGGCGGCGCCGGGTAGACGGACGACCGTGAAGGCCGTCACCTTCCACGGCAAGCGAGATGTCCGCGTGGACACCGTGCCCGACCCCTCGATCCAGTCCCCGACGGACGCGATCGTGCGCGTCACCTCGAGCGGCATCTGCGGCTCCGACCTCCACCTGTACGAGGTCATGGGACCGTTTATCGAGGAGGGCGACGTGCTGGGGCACGAGCCGATGGGCGTCGTCGAGGAGGTCGGCGCCGAGGTCACTCACATCGCGCCCGGCGACCGCGTGGTCGTCCCCTTCAACATCTCGTGCGGGCACTGCTTCATGTGCGAGCAGGGGCTTCAGTCGCAGTGCGAGACAACACAGGTGCGAGAGCAGGAGACGGGCGCGGCGCTGTTCGGTTACACCAAGCTCTACGGCCAGGTCCCGGGCGGTCAGGCCGAGTTCCTGCGCGTGCCGCAGGCGCACTATGGGCCGATCAAGGTGCCGGAAGGACCGCCCGACGACCGCTTCGTCTACCTCTCCGACGTCCTGCCGACGGCGTGGCAGGCGGTCGAGTACGCGGACGTCCCGAGCGGCGGCAGCGTCACGGTGCTGGGGTTGGGTCCGAT
>JBKPSR010000126.1:0-10342 GCA_046735115.1 Actinomycetota bacterium | reverse complement strand
GAGCACGCGGTCGATCAGCTCTTGGCCGCCCGCCCCGCGGGCCACCGTCTCCTTCAGGCGGGGGAACCCGAACATGTCGCGCTGCGAGTCATGCGCCTCGACGACGCCGTCGGAGTGCAGCAGCACGCTGTCGCCCGGCTCGACCGTGGCCTCCTTCTCCTCGTAGGCCATGCCCGGCATGAGCCCCAGCGGCATACCGCGGGCGCGCAGCTCGACCACGCCATCCGCGGTCTTCACGTAGGGCAGGTCGTGGCCCGCGTTCGCGAAGCGCAGGTGCCCGCTAGCTGGATCGAGCACGCCGTACAGGCAGGTCACGAACATCTTCTCCGGCATGTCGGGGCAGAGGTGGTCGTTGACACGCTCGAGCACGGCGCCGGGCTCGACCAGGCGCCCGGCCGAGGCGCGCAGGACGCTGCGGGTCGCCGACATGACGAGCGCGGCGGGCACACCCTTGTCGGTCACGTCGCCGACCACGAACGCCACCCGTCCGTCCGGCAGCGGTATCACGTCGTAGAAGTCGCCGCCGACCTCGCGGGCCGGCCGGTAGTAGGCCGCGATCTGCCAGCCGGGCAGCTTGGGCAGCTCCCGCGGCAGGAAGTTCTGCTGGATCAGCCGGGCCACCTCGAGCTCCTGCTCGAAGCGCTGGCGGGTCGCCGCCTCCGCCTTCTGCTCGCGAACCAGCTGAGCCACGCGCAGCGCGGGCGCCGCCTGTGCGGCCAGCTTCTCGAGCAGCCTGCGGTCGTCGGACGAGTAGTCCTGCTCCGAGAGCCGCGGGCCGAGGTTGAGGACGCCGATCAGCTCGCCCTGGCTCACGAGCGGGATCGCCAGCTTCACGCCCGCCGCCCTGAGCTCGCGAAGCGCGGGCGAGTCGAGCTCGAGCGCGTCGATGTCCACGGCCTCGCTCGCGCTCTGGAAGTAGGCGAGCAGCGGATCGTTGGGCCCGATCTCGACCGGAGACTGCTCCGGTGCGCCGATCGCCTCCGGGCGAGCCACCTCGATCGACGTGCCCGCGGCGTCTGCGGGACGCCGCTTCAGCCTATCCCGGAAGGTTCTCGTCAGGGCAGTCATCCGCATCCTTTCTAGGCGAGCGCCGTCCGGGAAGCGTTACGGGAGCCGAGGCCGTAGACCGCCACCGGCTCGGATTTCCCCTTCAGCCGCAGCGATCCGCGCGTCTCGAGGGATCTCTCCGTGTCCTCGAGCAGGCAGCGCGTGGCCTCGGTGAGGAGCAGCGGCTCGCACAGCGTGCGGGTGGCGTCCTGGATGCGCGCCGCGACGTTCACCGGATCCCCGATCACGCCGTACTCGGTGAGTCCGCCACCGCCGATGCTGCCCACGAGCACGAGGCCGGAGTTGATCCCGATCCCGACTCGGCAGCGCTCGCCGAACTGGGAGTCGACCGCCGCGAGCATTTCCACCGCGGCCGCGAGCGCGCGGTCGGCGTGGTCGGGGAGACGTTCGGGGGCGCCGAAAACGCCCAGGATGCCATCGCCAAGCAGCTTGTTCGCGTGCCCGCCGTGCCCCTCCAGAATCGGGACGGCCAGACCGAAGAACTCGTTCAGGTAGGCGACCGCCTCGTGAGCGGTCGAGCGATCGGCGAAGGTCGTGAAGCCGCGGATGTCGACGATCACGATCGTCACCATCGCCCACTCGGGCTCCACTCGCCGGCTCACCGGACACCCCCCGGCGACCGCAGCCACACAGACACGTGCGCCGGCTGCATCGTGTCCGCGACCACCGAGCGCAGCTCCGCTCTTAGGGCGCCGAGATCCACCTCGTCCCGGATCTGCACGCCGAAGCGGTCGAGCGTCTGGGCCGCGTCGTACTTGCGCCGGAAGAAGCGCCGGTCGACCGCCGCCTGGATGCGCGTACGGGCGGGGCGGACGAGTGCGGCGACGGCGAGCGTCGATCCCGCGACGGCGAGGCTCGAGTCGCCGGTGACCCCGTCGAGGACAAGCTGCAGCAGCAGCACACACCCCAGGTAGGCGGCGGCCAGCGTGGCGGATAGCGCACCGTATACGAGCGTGCGGTTGATGACCACATCGATGTCGTAGAGGCGGTATCGCAGGATCGCCAGCCCGGCCGCCAGCGGCAGGCAGAGGACGCCGAGCATGATGCCGCTGTTCGCCACGGTCTCGCCGACCACGTCGTAGAGGACGGTGAAGACGATTACGCACACGCCGGCCACGGCGCCGGCGAATGCAATCCACTTCATCTGCTGGCGCTGCTCGCCCCGCGCCCGGCGGAACCTGAGGATGAGGGAGGCGGAGGAGCCTACGATCCCTACCACGATCAGGAACACCGCGACCCCGGAAAGGAGATCGATCACGGGGCTGTCGACTCCATACGGGTTCGTCACCTGTGGATAGTCCTCGAGGGGGCCGGCGAGGAGACCCTGGGTCACGAACCCCAGAGCGATACCCCCTGCTGCGCACCATGCGACCCGTCGCCAGCGTCGCGACAGCAGGTGACCGTCTGGAAAGAGCAGCAGCAGAAAGGTCGAGGGAACGAGTATCCAGGGGAACCACGAGACGCTCGAGTAGGCGGCCGCCGTCTTGCCGACCAGTGCCGGCCCGTCGCCGGTGTCGAGCCAGTGATGGGCGTACGCGCCGGCCAAATACCCGATGCCCGCCGAGACCGCGGCTCCAAGGAAGAGCCAGCCGATCGCGTTGTCGGGGTGGCGCGACGCGATCAGGGCACCCAGCGCGGCGAAGGTGATTGCAATGGCCCATATGAAGACCCCGCTGCCGCCTCCGGCGGATCGCCCGAGTACTTCCGCGCCCGACATGAGCAGCAGCGCGAGCGCCGCGAGGCCCCAGGCCAGCAGGTTCTTGGAGCGCGGGCGCGTCATGGCCGTTCCCGGAGCCACAGGGTCACGTGCGCGGGCTGGAGCGTCTCGCGCACCACCCCGCGTAGGTCGCTGCTGAGCGCGGCGAGATCGAGCTCGTCGCGAAGGCGTGCGGAGAAGCTGTCGACCGTACGCTGCGCGTCGTACTTGCGCCGGTAGAAGCGGCGATCCACGAGCCTCTGTACCCGAGTCCGTGCCGGGTAGAAGAAGCCCGCCACGGCGAGGGTCGACACCGCGATCGCCAGATTCGACGAGGGACTCAGCACGAGCTGCAGGAGCAGCACGGTGCCCGCGTAGGTGGCAGCGAGGATTGCCGTCAGCGCGCCGTAGACCAGGGCGCGGTTGACCACGACGTCGAGGTCGTAGAGGCGATGGCGCAGAAGCGCGACCCCCATTGCGATCGCGATGCACAGCAGGCCCAGGAGGATTCCGATCCACCCGGCGCCCGAGCCGAGCCAGGGCGACGCGACCTCGCCGCCAACAGCGGCCACGACCAGCAGGCAGGCGGCCCCCGCGACCCACTTGAGCTGCTGCCGCTCGACCCCGTGCGCGCGGCGGTAGCGGACGACGAGCGAGGCGATGCTCGCGAGCGCGGCCGCGCCCACCACGGGGAACGACACAGCGGCCAGCCTGTCGAGCTCGAGGCCGCCCACTCCGAACGGATTGTCCACCCAGGGGAAGTCGGCGGCCTCGAGGGATCCCGGCGCGAGGGCGTTGCTCACGGTGGCCACCACGCCTAGGACGGCCGCCGTCCAGCCCACCTTGCGCCAGCGCGGGCTCGGAGGCGCGCCGGTCGGGAAGAGAAGCGGGACGAGGGCCAGCAGGAGCACGAACGCCGGCAGGAAGGTCCAGGTCCCGAGCCACGCGACGTAGTCGGCCGCCACGGGAGGGTTCGCGCGCCCGAACGCCATGTGCCAGTAGAGGCCGCCCGAGAGCACACCGAGCGACCACAGGAGCGCCCCGGCGCCGAAAAACCAGCCGACGGGGTTACGGGGACGCCTGATCGCCACGATGGCGCCGACCAATGCGAATGCCGAGAACACGAGCGCACTCAAGGCCGCGTATACGACGTACCCACCCTCCGGCTCGTCCTGGGGGGTGGGTCCGGACGCACTCACATGGGCCGGGCCGCCCACGTTCGGATCGACGATCGCGAGGACCAGCGATGCGAACGCGACGGCGACGGTCAGCGCGCACACAGCCCAGGCGAGCGCCTGCGCTCCGGCGCGTGACTGGCGGGAAGCGGTCATCGGGCTTGGGCCATTGTCTTCGCGAGCTGCGCTGCGGGCAAGCATCGCGATCAAGCGTCTCGCGCGCGCGTCCGGGAAACGTTACGGTCGCCACGCGCGCGCCCGCGGGTGGGGACCCCGCGGACGCGTTCGCGCTTGGCGCTCGGGCGGCGGTCGGCCTAACGGCCCGAGATGGAAGCGGCGACGGTGCTCTCGTCCGGGCCGTCTGCGGCGTACTCGGACGGACCCGCGCTTCGGCGGATGGCAGCGCCGATGGCGGCCTCGTCGGGGACGGGGGTCGGGCCGGTCGCTGTACCGACCGCCGCGGCGACCGCGCTCTCGTCCGGGACGGGGCTCGGCCGGGTGCCGACCGAGACCGCGACCGCGCTCTCATTGGGCCCCCCGTCGGAGCGGACCGCGGCCTGTGGCGTGGCGATTGACCTGCTCGCGGTCGAACCGCCGTCGTCGATGAACAGCACGAGCGCGACTGCGGTGGCGGCGAGCAGTGCGGCCAGAGCGGAGATCGCGATGATCCAATGGGCGCGGAGCTGGCTCCTGGTGGACAGTGCGGGGTTACCGACGTGCGACATGACCGACCTCCTTGGTGGGATCCGAATGAGGAGCCGAGCATCGGCCATGACCGTTCCATAACCGTTACGAAATCGTCTCTCCTGGCGTTATCGTGGCGCTGATGGCCCTTGAGGTTTCGCTGATCGGGCCGCCACGGGTCACCCGGGACGGACGCCCGGTCACCTTCGACACGCGCAAGGCGATGGCGCTGCTCGCCCATCTGGCGCTTGCGGACCGGGCCCGCTCGCGCGAGGCCCTCTGCCAGCTGTTGTGGCCGGGCCACGACGCCGAGCACGCGCGCGGCGCCCTCCGGCGCACGCTGTCGGCGCTGCGCAAGTCGATCGGCGAGGAATGGATCGAGACTCGCGGCGACAGCGTTGCCCTGCTGCGGGGGACGGGCCTCGAGCTGGATGTCGAGCGCTTTCGTGAGCTCGCCGCCGGGGACTCCTCGATCGAGCGGCTGAAGGAGGCCGTAACCCTTCTGTCGGGCGGCTTTCTCGAGGGGTTTGCGCTGCGTGACAGCCCGGACTTCGATGACTGGCTGATCGCCGAGGCGGGCGCTCTCGAGCGCGAGCTGGCCTCGGCGCTGCAGCGCCTCGTGGATCGGTTGGTCGCTCGCGGCGAGTACGACCGGGCGATCCCCCACGCCAGGCGCTGGCTCGAGCTCGATCCGCTGAACGAGTCCGCGCACCGCCAGCTGATTCGCATGTACGCCTGGAGCGGCGACCGCGCGGCGGCGCTCGAGCAGTACCGCCGGTGCGTCCGGGCTCTCAGCCAGGAGCTCGGGGTCGGGCCGCTCGAGGAGACCATGACGCTCTACGAGCAGGTGAACGACGGAACTCTGGCGTTTCCACCCGAGGTCGAGGCCGCGCTCTCCCCGCCGCCCGCTGCCCCGGCCGCCGGCGTGCCGCCCGAGCTGCCACTGGTGGGACGAACCGAGGAGCTCGCCGTGCTCGTCGACGCCCACGCCCGCGCTCAGCCGGATGGCGGCCTGGCCGTGATCGAGGGCGAGGCAGGCATAGGGAAGACCCGGCTGGCTGCCGAGCTCATGGCAAGCGCGCGGAGCCGCGGCGCGGTGGGGCTCGCCGCCCGCTGCCACGACGACGAGGCGGGCCTTCCATACGGCCCGATCGTGGAGCTGTTGCGCGAAGCCGTGAGGCGGGCGGATGCCGGCGGCTGGACGGATGCCGTGCCGCCGCAACGCCTCGCGGATGCGTCGTTCCTCCTCCCCGAGCTTTCGGGGCTGGCGGACGAGGTGCCGGATCCGCTGCCCCTTGATGGCCCAGGTGCGCAGGTCCGCTTGCTGGAGGGCGTGGCCGCGGTCATCGGAGCGGCGTGCAACGGGCCGCAGCCGGGCGTGGTCGTACTCGATGACGTCCACGCCGCCGACGAGGCCACGCTGGACTCGATCTCCTATCTCGGCCACAGGCTGCGCGGCCGGCCATTGCTGCTCGTGGTCGCGTGGCGCAGCGAGGCGGTGCCCCCGGGACACCGGCTTCGACGCCTGGCGGCTGACCTGGGCCGCGACGGCAAGACCACGATCGTGAGCCCGGTCCGGCTCGACGAAGCCGCGGTCGGGAATCTGGTGCAGGCTGTTCGGCCGGACGCCGCCGTGCGTGGGCTGGCGCGTCGCGTGTACCTCGAGAGCGAGGGCCTTCCGCTGTTCGTGGCCGAATACCTCGCCGCTCTACACGCGGGAGGCGGCGCGGAGGAGGACGCCGTGCTCCCGGAAGCGTGGGGCCTACTCGAGTCCAGGCTGGGGGGAGTCAGCGATGTGGCTCGCCAGGTTCTCGGCGCCGCTGCCGCGATTGGCCGGTCCTTCGAGCTGGACGTCGTGCGGCATGCCAGTGGCCGCACGGACGAGGAGGCCGTGGCGGCGCTGGAGGAGCTCGTCGCGCGCGGCGTGGTGAGGGAGGTCTCGGGACACGAGCCGAGCTATGACTTCTCACACGAGAAGCTACGCGCGCTGGTGTACGAACAGACCGGCCTCGCGCGGCGCCGGCTGCTGCACGGACGCGTGGCGGCCGCACTGTCGGGCCGGCCTGGCGCCGAGAGCGCGGCGCTCGTCGCTCAGCACCTACGGCTGGCGGGGCAGCAGGCGAAGGCGGCGGAGCAGTACCGCCTTGCCGCGGAGCACGCCGCCTCGCTGCACGCCCACGCCGACGCACTGGAGCACTTCGAGGCGGCGCTGGCGCTCGGTTCTCCTGACACCGCCGGGCTCCATGAGCGCATCGGCGACCTGCGTACGCTCCTGGGGGACTACGCGGGCGCGCTCGCGAGCTACGAGAGCGCCGCGGCCGAGTGCGAGGAGGATGAGATCGCGGCGATCGAGCACAAGCTCGGCGGCGTGTACGGCCGGCGAGGCGAGTGGGAGCGCTCGGAGGCCCGCCTGGGGTTGGCGCTCGACACTGCGCCGCCCGGCGCTCAGGCGCTGCGGGCCCGGATCGTGGCCGACCTTGCCCTCACCCTGCACCAGGCCGGCCGCTCTGACGACGCTGCCGCTCGGGCAGCCGAAGCCCTCGAACTGGCCGACGTCGCCACGGATCGGCAGGCCCAGGCGCAGGCCCACAACATGCTCGGCATGCTCGCTCGGAGCCGCGGGGACCTCGCGGCCGCGCGAGGGGAGCTCGAACACAGTCTCGTGTTGGCAGACGAGCCGGGCCCCGCCCGGGCCGCGGCGCTCAACAACCTCGCGCTGGTGGAGCGCGACGCCGGCGAGCTCGAGCGGGCGCGCGAGCTCACGGAGAGCGCGCTGGAGCTTTCAGCCGCCCATGGCGACCGCCACCGGGAGGCCGCCCTCGAGAACAACCTCGCGGATCTGCATCATGCGGCGGGCCGCGCCGACGACGCGATGGATCACCTCAAGCGGGCCGTCGCGATCTTTAGCGAGGTGGGCGCCGACGAGGCCACCCGTCTCCCGGAGATCTGGAAGCTGGTCAGCTGGTGAGGTGAACATCCCTGGGTAGCCCCGCGTACCCCAGAGCGATGCCGCACGAGGCCGGCACATAGGGACGTGCTCGACCAGGCGCACGCGTTCTGGCTGCGCGGCCCCGGGCAGGGGGAGATCCGGCCTGTGGCGCTGCCCGAGCCGGCGAGCGGCGACGTACTGGTCCGCACGCTGCGCTCCGGCGTCAGCCGCGGCACCGAGGCGCTGGTGTTCCGGGGCGGCGTGCCGCCGAACCAGTACATGGCGATGCGCGCGCCGTTCCAGGAAGGGGACTTCCCGGGCCCGGTCAAGTACGGCTACCTCAACGTCGGCACGGTCGCGGAGGGGCCGCCGGAGCTGAGCGGCCGCACGGTCTTCTGCCTCTACCCACACCAGACGGCCTATGTGGTGCCGGCCGGCGCGGTGACCGTCGTGCCCGACGACGTGCCGCCCGCGCGCGCGGTGCTCGCCGGCACGGTCGAGACCGCCGTCAACGCGCTCTGGGACGCTGCTCCGCTGGTCGGCGACCGCGTCGCCGTCGTCGGCGCCGGGATGGTCGGCTGCTGCGTCGCCCGCCTGCTCGCCCGGTTCCCGGGAGTCGATGTGACGCTCGTCGACGTAGACCTGTCACGGGCCGAGGTCGCAAGGGCGCTCGGGGCCGGCTTCGCGCGGCCCGACGACGCGGCCGGTGGCTGCGACCTGGTCGTGCACACGAGCGCGACGTCGGCCGGCCTCCAGCGCTCGCTCGAGCTGCTCGCTGCCGAGGGCACGGTGCTGGACCTCAGCTGGTACGGCGACACCGAGGTGCGGCTCCAGCTGGGCGGCGCGTTCCATACGGGCCGCCTTGGGCTGCGCGCCAGCCAGGTCGGGACGGTTTCTCAGGCCCGGCGCGCTCGCCGCACTACGGCGGACCGGCTGGCACTCGCGCTCGAGCTGCTGCGCGACCCTGCCTTCGATGTCGTCCTCACCGGCGAGTCGCGCTTCGACGAGCTCCCCGGCGTCATGGCGCGCCTGGCCGAGCGGAGCCTGCCGGCGCTCTGCCACACGATCACCTACGACGGGGTGTAGCGCGTGTTCAGCGTGACCGTCCGCGACCACATGATGATCGCCCACAGCCTGCGCGGCGAGGTGTTCGGGCCCGCGCAGCGCCTGCATGGCGCCACGTACGTGGTCGACGCCAGCTTCCGGCGCGCCGACCTCGATTCGGACGGCATCGTGGTCGACATCGGCCGCGCGACCGAGGTGCTGCGAGAGGTGTTGGGCGAGCTCAGCCACCGCAACCTCGACGACGAGGTGGAGTTCGCGAGCATGAACACCACGACCGAGGCGCTCGCCCGAGTCGTCTCGGACCGACTCGCCGAGCGCGCGCGGGCCGGCGCCCTCGGGGACGGCGCTCAGGGGCTCGACGGGCTGGTGGTGACGTTGCACGAGTCGCACATCGCATGGGCGAGCTACGAGCGGGCGCTGTGACAGCGGTCCACGTCGTCGTCCCGGAGGGCATCGACGACCCGGCGCGGCCGAGCGGTGGGAACGCGTACGACCGCCGGGTCTGCCGAGGGCTCGCCGCGCACGGCTGGGACGTCCACGAGCACGCCGTCCCCGGCGCCTGGCCGCGGCGCGACGAGGCGGGGCTCACCGCCCTCGTGCGGGCCGTCCGCCGGATTCCGGACGGCGCCGCCGTGCTGCTCGACGGGCTGATCGCGTCCGCCGCACCCGAAGCGCTCGTGCCGCAGGCGCGCCGGCTGCGGCAAATCGTGCTCGTGCACATGCCGCTCGGCCACCGCGCGCACGACGCGGCCGACGCCGTGCGAGCGCGCGAGCGCGAAGTCCTCGCGGCGGCCGCCGCCGTCGTTACGACCAGCGCCTGGACTCGGCGCCGGCTGGCGGAGCTGTACGCACTACCGGGCGACCGGGTGCACGTGAGCGAGCCCGGCGTCGACGCCGCCTCCCTCGCACCGGGGCGCGCGGCCGGCGACGCGCTGCTCTGCGTCGCGGCGCTGACCCGCGACAAGGGGCACGACGTGTTGCTCGACGGGCTCGCGATGGCGACGGACCTGTCCTGGCGCTGCGAGTGTGTGGGCAGCATGGTCCGCGACCCGGCGTTCGCCGACGGCATTCGGCGGCACGCGCGGAGCCGTTGGCTGGGCGATCGGGTGCGCTTCCCGGGACCGCGCGTCGGCCCGGAGCTGGACCGCGCGTACGCCGCCGCGGACCTGCTCGTGCTCCCCTCACGCGCCGAGACGTACGGCATGGTCGTAACAGAGGCCCTGGCCCGCGGCCTGCCGGTTCTCGTCACCGAGGTCGGCGGCGTGACCGAGGCCCTCGGGCACGGGGAGGACGGGATCCGGCCGGGGCTACTGATCCCGCCCGGCGACCCGGCGGCCCTTGGCGCAGGGCTGCGCGCCTGGCTCGAAGATGCCGATCTGCGCGACCGGCTACGCCGCGCGGCGCATCAGCGGCGGGCGACACTGCGCCCTTGGGCGGCCACCGCGTCCACCGTCGCCGATGTTCTCGCGGGAGTTGTGGAGAGCGCGGTGGGCCTCACTGGTCTCGCGGGAGCGGCGCGATGATCGCGGAGGCCGCCCGAGTCAGCCCGGAGTGGCTCCTCCTGCGCGAGCCGGCCGACGCGGCGGCGCGCTCGGCCGAGCTCGCCGAGCGCCTCGCGCAGCACCTCGCCGCGGCCGGCCGCCTCGTAATTCATGACCTCGGCGGCGGCAGCGGCGCGATGGGCCGCTGGCTTGCGCCGCGCCTGCCCGGCCCGCAGCACTGGGT
>JBKPSR010000125.1:0-13106 GCA_046735115.1 Actinomycetota bacterium | reverse complement strand
GGCAAGCGGGTGATGGATCAGCTGGTGGGGGATCCGCTGCCCCGGATCTGTTAGCGAGGAAGGAGCGCCGATGGCGGCTACCGACGTGTTCGCGGAGCACAAGAAGACAGAGGAGGTGACCGCGCACGTTCTGTGGATGACCACCGGCCTCTCGTGCGAGGGCGACTCGGTGGCCATGACGTCGGCGACGAACCCGAGCCTTGAGGACATCATCACCCAGGCGATCCCCGGCATGCCCAAGGTGGTGGTGCACAACCAGGTGATCGCCTACGAGGTGGGTCAGGAGTACGCCCAGGCCTGGTTTGACGCCGAGGACGGCAAGCTCGATCCGTTCGTCCTCGTGATCGAGGGCTCGCTCGGCAACGAGAGGATCAACGGCGAGGGCCACTGGACGGGCTTCGCGGTGAACCCCGAGAACGGCCAGCCGATCACGATGAACGAGTGGATCGACCGGCTCGCGCCAAAGGCGGCCGCCGTGGTGGCCGTGGGCACGTGCGCGACGTACGGCGGCATCCCGGCGATGAAGAACAACCCGACCGGGGCCATGGGCGTGCCGGACTACCTCGGCTGGAACTGGAAGTCGAAGGCCGGCCTGCCCGTGGTGTGCATCCCGGGCTGCCCGGCGCAGCCGGACAACATGACGGAGACGCTGCTGTACCTGGCGCTGCACCTGGCGGGGCTCGCGCCGGCGCCGGACCTCGACGACCGGCTCCGGCCCAAGTGGCTGTTCGGCCGCACCGTCCGCGAGGGCTGCAACCGGGCCGGCTTCGCGGAGGAGGGCGACTTCGCGACCGAGTACGGCTCGGACCACCGCTGCCTCGTCAAGCTGGGCTGCAAGGGCCCGGTGGTGAAGTGCAACGTGCCCGTCCGCGGATGGGTCAACGGGATCGGCGGCTGCCCCAACGTCGGCGGCATCTGCATGGCGTGCACGATGCCGGGCTTCCCCGACAAGTACATGCCGTTCATGGATCCGAACCCCTGGGGCACCGCCGCGGAGAACGTCATGCGCTTCACCTACGGCCCCATCGTGCGCTACTTCCGGAAGCGCCACGTCGCCAAGAACTACGACGTCGAGCCCGAGTGGCGTCACAACAAACCGGAGCTCACGACCGGCTACTCCAAGCGCTGGTGAGGGGAGGCACGAATGTCAACAGTTGAGACACCCCGGGAGCAGAAGGTCGTCGTCAAGGAGATGTCGTGGGACCCGATCACCCGCATCGTCGGGTCGCTCGGGATCCACACGGAGATCGACTTCTCGAACCAGCAGGTTCTGAAGTGCTACTCGACGTCGATGATCTTCCGCGGGTTCGACATCTTCATGAAGGGGATCGACCCGCGCGACGCTCACTTCATCACGAGCCGGATCTGCGGCATCTGCGGTGACAACCACTGCACCTGCTCCTGCCTGAACCAGAACATGGCGTACGGCGTCAAGCCGCCGCCGCTCGGCGACATGGCGTTCAACCTGGCCGAGACCGCGGACTACATCTTCGACCACGCGATCTTCAACGACTGCATGGCGAACGTGGACTTCTGCGAGCAGATGGTGAAGGAGACGAATCCGTCACTGCTCGCGAAGGCGGAGAGCACCTCCGCGCCGCATTCGGACATCCACGGCTACAAGACGGTCGCCGACATCATGCGGGCGCTCAACCCGTTCACGGGCGAGTTCTACCTGGAGACGCTCCACGTGGCCCGCTACACGCGCGAGATGTACTGCCTGTTCGGCGGGCGCCACACGCACCCCTCGACGATCATGCCGGGCGGCTGCAGCGCGGACATAACGCACCAGACCTGCACGGACTACTACGTGCGCCTGATGCGCTACTTCGACTACGTGAAGAGAAGCGTGCCGATGCACGACGACCTGTACGACTTCTTCCTCACGGAGCTGCCGGGCTACGACATGGTCGGCTACCGCGAGACGAACCTCGTGAACTGGGGCTCGTTCGACGACCCGGACTACGTCGACTACCGCTACCAGAACATGACCGACTGGGGGCGCAAGCGCTACATCACCCCCGGGATCGCCATCGGCGGCGAGCTGATCACGACCGACCTCGTCGAGATCAACCTCGCGATCAGGATCCTGCTCGGCAGCTCGTACTTCGACAGCTGGGAGAACGAGCGGACGTTCGTCACGAAGGATCCGCTCGGGAACGACGTCGACAAGAACCACCCCTGGAACAAGGTCACGCTGCCGAAGCCGCAGAAGCGCGACTTCGCGGACAAGTACACGTGGGTGGTGTCGCCGCGGATCTACGACAAGCGGACCGACACACACGTGTGCTGCGACACCGGTGGCGGCCCGTTCGCGCGCCAGTGGTGCACGGCCAAGGCCGGCCTCGTCGACTTCGGCTATGCGAAGGCCACCGGCGAGAGCATCCAGATGGTGCTGCCGCGCTCGGCCTCGTTCCCCGAGATGGAGATGGAGTGGAAGGTCCCGGAGAAGTCGAACGCGATCGAGCGTGACCGCGCCCGCACCTACCACCAGGCGTACTCGGCGCTGATCGCGCTGCACAACCTGGAGCGGGCGATGAGGGAGGTCCAGGCCGGCCGCACCAAGTCCTGGAACGACTTCACGGTCCCGGAGAGCGCGGTGAGCTGCGGCTTCCACGAGGCCGCGCGCGGCGTGCTGTCGCACCACATGGTGATCGAGGACGGCAAGATCGCGAACTACCAGCCCTACCCGCCGACGCCGTGGAACGCGAGCCCGCGCGACGTCTACGGGACTCCCGGCCCCTACGAGGACGCCGTGCAGAACACGCCGATCTTCGAGGAGAACGGCCCGGAGAACTTCAAGGGCGTCGACATCATGCGGGCGGTCCGCTCGTTCGACCCGTGCCTGCCCTGCGGGGTGCACATGTACAAGGGGTCGGGCCCGGTGCGGAAGGTGGTCCACACACCGACGGCGCTGTCGTAGGCGATGGAGCCCGAGCAGCTCATTGCCCGTGTGCAGGAGCTCACGGGGCGGCTCGAGGACCTCGACGACGTGGCGTGCCGTGAGCTCGCCGAGGAGCTCACGGGCGCCGTCGTGCAGATGTACGGCGCCGGCCTCGAGCGAATCGTCGAGCTGATCGAGGACGAGGAGACGCGCGGCCGGCTCGCCGCCGACGAGCTGGTCGCCGGGCTCCTCATGATCCACGACCTGTACCCGGTGCCGCTGGAAGAGCGGGTGACGCAGGCGCTCGACTCGGTCCGGCCGTACATGGAGTCGCACGGCGGCAACATCGAGCTGCTCGGCTTCGAGGACGGCGTGGTAAAGCTGCGCCTGGAAGGCAGCTGCAAGTCGTGCCGGGCGTCGTCGTCGACGCTCGAGCTGGCGGTCCGCCAGGCCCTGCAGGAGGCGGCGCCGGACCTGCTCGGGATGGACGTGCAGGGCGTGGTCGAGGAGGAGCGCGCCGGCGGCGAGGCCGCGATCACGGGCATTCCGCTCCCGCTTGCGCACGCGAACGGCGGCCCGGCATGGCACGTCCTCGACATCGCGCCCCCGGACGCGCTCGTGACCGCGGACGTCGCGGGAATGTCGCTCTTCGTCGCGAACGTCGACGGGACGCTGCTCGCGTATCGCAACTCGTGCGCGAGCTGTGGCGGCGACCTGGCGGCCGCCGAGCTCGACGGCGGCGCGCTCGCCTGTCCCTCCTGCGGGCGCTCCTACTTCCTGCCCCAGGCCGGCCGCTCGATGGACGACGAGCACCTGCAGCTCCAGCCGATCCCGCTTCTGCGCGAAGCCGAGGCGATCAAGGTGGCGCTGTGAAGCCGCTGGATGAGGCCGTCGCGAACCGGCGGAAGGCCATGATGATTGCTGGCCTTCGGGGCCTCGCACAGCCGAAGCCGCCCACGCCCGGCAGCGCCGAGGAACGCTGCGACCTGTGCGGCACCACCGTGCCGCCGGACCACCGGCACATGCTCAACCTGTACGAGCGGCAGATCGTGTGCGTGTGCGAGAGCTGCTGGGCGCTTCGCTCGGGCGACTCCGACTTCGCGCCCACCGGGAACCGCACCGTCTGGCTCGAGGGCTTCGAGTTGCCCGAAGAGCTCTGGGCGCAGTTCCGCATCCCGATCGGGCTCGCCTTCTTCATGCACTCGAGCGTCACGGACTGCATCGTCGCGATGTATCCGAGCCCTGCGGGCGCCACGGAGAGCGAGCTCCACTTCGAGACGTGGAGCCGTCTGGTCGACATGAATCCCGTGCTAGAGACGCTCGAGCACGACACCGAAGGCCTGATCGTGAACCGCATGTCCGACCCGCCCGCGTACGCGATCGCGCCGATCGATCGCTGCTACATGCTGGTCGGCCTGATCAAGGCGTCCTGGGAGGGCATCTCCGGCGGAGCCGCCGTCGAGCGGGCCATAGCCGCCTACTTCGACGAGCTGCGCGCCCGGGCGGACGCGGCATGAGCCAGCCCGAGGTCATGCCGCCGCCCGTCGCTCCCGAGCCCGAGTTCCAGGTGCTCGGCGCGACCGGACGCCGCTATGCGGCGGTCCCCGCGCTCGACTTCGACGTGCACGTGTCGGAGCCCGGCGGCCGCCGCGTCTACGCGATCGCCCTCAGCGCGCAGGTCATGATCGAGCCCGCCCGGCGCTCGTACGATCCCGAGACGCGCGAGAAGCTCGTCGAGCTGTTCGGGCCGCCGGAGCGCTGGGCCACAACGACGCGCAGCCTCGTCTGGCACCAGGCGGAGGCGCTCGTGCCGGGCTTCACCGGATCGACGACGTTCCACGTCTCCGTGCCGGCCACGTTCGACATGGAGGTGGCGTCCTCGAAGTACCTGTACGGGCTGACGGACGGCGAGCTGCCGCTCGCGTTCAACTTCAACGGGACGGTCCACTACCGGGGCGACGACGGCCGGCTCCAGCTGTCGCTCGTCCCGTGGTCGTGCTCCGCGGAGTACCGGCTGCCGGTGGCCGTCTGGCGCGAGCTGATCGAGCACTATTACCCGCGGACCGGCTGGATCGCGCTGCGCGAGGAGACGCTGCTGGCGCTCCAGCGCGAGAAGGCAAAGCGCGCGCTGCCGACGCTCGACGCGTGTGTCGAGCAGTTGCTCGAGGAGGACCCCGCGTGAGCGTCGAGGAGCTCGTCGGCTCGCTCTTGTACGAGGGCTACGCCCTCTACCCGTACACGCCAGGCGCGACCAAAAACGCGACGCCGACGCCGTTCGGCATCGTCTACCCGCCGGCGTACGCGCGGACGCTCGACAGCACCTACGACCATCTCGAGCTGCAGGCGATCGTCGAGGGCGGCGGCGAGGTCACGTGCGCGGTCCACTTCCTCGTCCCGAACGGCGAGCGCCACCAGGCCGAGCCGTACGTGCTCCCCGGCGAGGGCGACTTCGACTGCGGCGGCATATCTGTGCGAACCCGACTCAAGGGGTCAGACCCCTTGAGTGGGGGGGACTCAGGTTTGCGGCGGCGGGTTTCGTTCCGGGTCGAGAACCGGACCCAGGTGCCCGCCGGCCTCGGTCGCGCCGGGGCCATCGAGCGGTCGCTCATCTCGACGCATCCCGTGCTGACCGTGACGGGCGGGGGCCGGTTCGTCTCGCAGCTGGACGCTCCCTGTGACAGCGTCAACACGTGGCCGGTGCTGGCGTCGCCGGACGACGACGTGATGCTCGGCGCCGCGATCGTCCTGCCCGACCATCCGCAGATCGCGCCCGAGAGCCGCGGCAGCCTCTTCGACAACACCGAGATCGAGGAGGCGCTCGTGCTGCACGTGCACGCGCTGAGCGAGGGGGAGCGCGCCGAGATCGAGCACCAGGACGACTCGGTGAAGGAGATGATCGAGCGCGCGCTTGCCGTCACGCCCGACGAGCTCCTTCGGCTGCACGGGCGCGTGGAGGTGCGCGACCCGGTCACGCGCGAGCCGCCGAAGCCGTCGGCCTCCGTGCGCGACCCGACCCGCGGCCTGCCGGAGGTGGAGGTCGACGGCGTGGTCTTCAGGCGCGGCGGACGCGTCGTGGTCAAGCCGGGCATCGACGCCGACCTGCAGGCGCGCGTGCTCGAGGGGCGCACCGTGCGGATCGAGCGCATCTATCGCGACTACGACGGACGCGTTCACCTGGGCGTGAGCGTCGACGAGCCGGGCCACGAGATCATGCGGGACACCGGGCGCTTCATGTGGTTCTTCCCGCGGGAGCTGGAGGTGCTGGAATGAGACGTATCCTGATCGCGGGGATCGGCAACGCCTGGCTGCAGGACGACGGGTTCGGCGGCGAGGTCGTCAAGCGGCTCGATGGGCGTGACCTGCCGGAGGGCACCGCCGTGTTCGACTTCGGCACAGGCGGGCTCGACCTCGCGTACGAGGTGATGCGCGGCTACGACGCGCTCGTCTTGGTGGACGTGAGCCGCCAGGGCGGCGACCCCGGGACTCTCTACGTGATGGAGGCGCTCGAGGAGGACGTCGAGGCGGGCATCGAGGACGGTCAGATCATCAACCCGCATGCGATGGACCCGCAGACGGTCCTGCGCTTCGTCAAGACGCTCGGCGCCTGGCCGGGCAAGGTCGTGGTCGTGGCCTGCGAGCCCGCGCGCGTCGAGGAGATGGGCCTCGGGCTGAGCGACGACGTGGCGCGGGCGGTGGACGGCGCGGTCGACCTCGTCGTCAAGACCGTTGGCGACCTCCAGCGCGACGCCGCCTACGCCGCTCCCTGAGTCATGCACGAGCTGTCGCTCTCCGGCGCGATCGTGAACACCGTCGAGAAGCACGCGGCGGGGCGGCCGGTGAGCGTCGTGAGCATGCGGATCGGTGCCCTGCGCCAGGTGGTGCCGGACACGCTCGACTTCTACTTCGGGTTCGTGTCGAAGGGGACGGTGTGCGAGCGGGCGCGGCTCGAGCAGGAGCTGATTCCCGCGCGGTTGCGCTGCGGGGCCTGCGAGCGCGAGTGGGGGATCGAGCTGCCGGTGTTCATGTGCCCGGACTGCGGGAGCGCTGGGCGAGTGGAGGTTGCGAGCGGGGACGAGTTCGAGGTGGAGTCGATCGTGGTCGAGGAGGCGGAATGCATCGCACGAAGGTGAGGGTCGTCGAGGACGCGCTCGACGCCAACAACACGATCGCGCGGGCGAACAGGGCCGACTTCGATCGCGCCGGCGTGCGCGTCGTGAACTTCATGAGCGCGCCAGGTGCAGGCAAGACCGCGCTGCTCGAGCAGGTGGTCGGGGACCTTCCCGGCGTGCGCGTCGGCGTGCTCGAGGGCGACGTCCAGGGCTCGATGGACGCCGATCGGCTGGCCTCGCTGCACGTTCCCGTCACGCAGCTGAACACCGACTCCGGCTTCGGCGGCGAGTGCCATCTCGACGCGAACATGGTGCGCTCGGCACTGCCCGAGCTGCCGCTCGACGACATCGACCTGCTCGTGATCGAGAACGTCGGGAACCTGGTCTGCCCCGCGGAGTTCAGGGTGGGCGAGGACGCTCGCATCATGGTCTCGGCGATCACCGAGGGCGAGGAGAAGCCGCTCAAGTACCCGCTCATGTTCCGCGCCTGCGAGCTGGTCCTGATCAACAAGCTCGACCTGCTGCCGCACCTCGACTTCGACCTATCCAAGTTCCTCTACAACCTCGACGCCGTCCACCCCGGAGTCGAGCGGATGCTCGTGAGCGCGAGGAGCGGGGACGGGATCGACGAGTGGCGCGACTGGCTCGTCAGGCTGGCGAGCCCGGCGGAGGCGCGCGTGTGACCCAGACGCTGGGCACCGACGTCGTGGACCGCGCGCTCGCGGACAGGACGCGCGCGAACCGCGACTTCTTCGCCGCGGAGGCGGAACGGCTCGCCCGCCTGTGCCACAGGATGGCCGAGCGCTTCGCCCGCGGCGGCCGGCTGATCGCGTTCGGCCGCTCGCCGGCGGCGCGCTCGGACGCACGCCACGTGGCGGTCGAGTTCGTTCACCCGGTCATCGTCGGCAAACGCGCGCTGCCGGCGATCGGGCTGGCGGGGGAGGGAGGGGAGCTGTCGGAGCAGGTCGCGCTGGTGGCCGAGCCGGACGACATCGCGATCGGCTTCGGGACGGACGAGGACGGCGGCGAGGGCGCTGCGGCCATCGCGCTCGGGCGCGAGCGCCGCTGCCTCACGCTCGCGTTCGCCCAGGCGGGCGCCGAATGGGAGTTCGAGCCGCCCGGCCCGGATGCGCCGGTGCGGCAGGAGCTCGTCGAGACCCTCTACCACGTGCTCTGGGAGCTTGTGCACGTCTTCTTCGAGCATCGCGGCCTGCTGGAGGGCCGCAGCGTGCGGCGCACACACGACACCGGTGCCTCGAGCTTCCTCTATCCGTTCCTCGGCGAGAGCGAGCACGACCTCGAGGCGATCGTCGACGACGTGCGCCGGTCGGTGCTCGCGAAGTCCGAGGACATCGGCGCGCTCCGCGCGCAGACGCTGACCGACAACCGCGACGTGCTGACCGCCGCCGCCGCGGAGCTGCGCCGCGACCTTGACGCGGGCGGCCGGCTGCTCGCCCTGGGCAACGGAGGCTCGGCGACCGATGCCATGGACGCCGTCGCGGACTTCCGGCGCCCTCCCGACCCGCGCTGGCAGCCGCGCCGGGCGCTCGACCTCACCGAGGACGCCGCGATCCTGACCGCGATCGCGAACGACATCGGCACAGAGGCGATCTTCGCGCGGCAGGTGATCGCTCACGGCCGCGAGGGCGACACGCTCCTGGCGATCTCCACCAGCGGGAACTCCGCCAACGTCATCGCCGCGCTTGCCGAGGCGCGCTCGCGCCGGCTGCGTACGATCGCCCTGGTGGGCTACGACGGCGGGCGGGTGGCCGCCGAGGAGCTGGCCGATCGCGTGGTCGTGACGCGCTCGGAGCACATCCCGCGGATCCAGGAGGCGCAGGCGAGCGCGTATCACGTGCTGCGGGAGCTGGTCGGGTGAGCCGGGTCCGCGCGCGCGTCGAGGGCACGGTGCAGGGTGTGGGCTTCCGCCCGTACGTGTACCGGCTCGCCGGGGAGCTCGGCGTCGCCGGGCACGTCCTGAACGACTCGCGCGGCGTGGTCGTGGAGGTGGAGGCCCCAGCCGAGACGGTGGAGCGCTTCCTCGCGCGGCTTCCCGTCGACGCGCCCCCGCTCGCGACCGTCGAGCGGGTGACCGCCGAGCAGCTCGAGGAGCTGGGAGAGGAGGGGTTCTCGATCCGCGAGAGCCCGCCCGGGGGCGAGCCGCGCGCCGCCGTCACGCCCGACAGCGCCACCTGCGACGACTGCCTCGCCGAGCTCTTCGACCCGGCCGACAGGCGCTTTCGCTATCCGTTCACGAACTGCACCAACTGCGGGCCCAGGTTCACGATCGTTCGTGACGTCCCGTACGACCGCCCGAACACCACGATGGCCGGGTTCGCGATGTGCGACGCATGCCGGGCCGAGTACGAGGACCCCGCCGACCGGCGCTTCCACGCTCAGCCGAACGCGTGCCCGGAGTGCGGGCCGGCGGTGCGGCTCGCATACCCCGGCGGCGGCGACCTCATCGACCCGGAGGCCCGCGACCCGATCGAGGCCGCCGCCCGCGCGCTTCGCGACGGCGCCATCGTCGCGATCAAGGGCATCGGCGGCTTCCACCTCGCCTGCCTGGCGCGGGACGAGGACGCGGTCGCCGAGCTGCGAGGGCGCAAGCATCGCGAAGACAAGCCGTTTGCCCTGGTGGCCCGCGACATCACCGCCGTCCGCGAGCTCGTGTTCATGGGCGCAGCGGAGGAGGAGCTGCTGCTCGGCCGGGCGCGGCCGATCGTGCTCGCGCCGCGCCGCCCGGATGCCGGCGTCGCGCCGTCGCTGGCCCCCGGTGCGCCCGAGCTCGGGGTGATGCTGCCGTACGCGCCCCTCCACCATCTGCTGCTCGCGGACCTCGGCGACGTGCTCGTCCTCACCAGTGGGAACGTCTCCGACGAGCCGATCGCATACGAGGACGACGAGGCCCGCGAGCGCCTCGCCCAGATCGCCGACCTCTTCCTCCTCCACGACCGCCCGATCGAGACGCGCACGGACGACTCCGTCGTGCGCGTGGTGGAGGAGCGGCCCCTGTTCCTTCGCCGCTCGCGCGGGTATGTCCCGGCGTCCATGCCGCTGCCGGTGGACTGCGGGCGCCATCTGCTCGCGTGCGGGGCCGAGCTGAAGAACACGTTCGCGGTGTCGAAGCGTGGTCGTGCCTGGGTCGGCCACCACGTGGGCGACCTGAAGAACTACGAGACGCTCCGCTCCTTCGCGACCGGCATCGACCACTTCCGGCGGCTGTTCGCGGTCGAGCCGGAGGCCGTGGCGCACGACCTGCATCCCGAGTACCTGTCGACGAAGCACGCGAACGAAATCGAGCGGGTGCGGCTGATCGGCGTGCAGCACCACCACGCGCATCTCGCGGCGTGCCTCGCGGAGCATGGCGAGACGGGCCCCGCGATCGGCGCGATCTTCGACGGCACCGGCTATGGGGAGGACGGCACGGTCTGGGGCGGCGAGCTCCTGCTGGGCGGGCTCGAGGGCTTCGAGCGGGTCGGCCTGCTGTTCCCGGTCCGGATGCCGGGCGGGGACGCGGCGGTGCGGCAACCCTGGCGGATGGCGTGCGCGTGGCTCATCGAGGCGGTCGGCGAGCGGCCGCCGCTGCCACGCGGCCTGCGCGGCCAGGTGGCGCCGGACCGCTGGCGCCAGGTCGCCGAGCTGGCGCGCTCGGGCGTGTCGTCACCGGCCACCACGAGCGCCGGCCGGCTATTCGACGCCGTGGCGGCGCTGTGCAGCGTCCGCGCGGAGGTGAACTACGAGGGCCAGGCGGCGGTGGAGCTGGAGGCCGCCGCGGACCCGCTCGAGGCGGCCGCGTACCCGCTACCCGTCGTCCGCGCCGACGCGGACGGCCCGCTGCTGCTGGACGCGCGCGAGACGGTGCGTGCGGTCGTGCGCGATGTCGACCACGGCGTGCCGGTGCCGCGTGTGTCCGCGAGGTTCCACAACGCGCTCGCCGACGCGACGGCGACAGCGTGTACGGACGCGGCGGCGCGCTTCGGCACAGGCACGGCGGTGCTGTCGGGCGGCGTATTCCAGAACCGCACCCTCCTGGCGAGGACGGCCGCGTCGCTGCGCGGCTCGGGCCTGCGGGTGCTGGTGCCAAGGCTGCTGCCGCCGAACGACGGCGGGATCGCCTACGGCCAGCTGGCGGTTGCGGCGGCGAGGCTCGACGCGGAGCGAGGAAACGGCCGTGTTCGAGATTGACGACTGGCTCGCGCAGTTCGCGCAGGGACGGAGCCTCGCGCTGGTGCTGCTCGTCGCCCTCCTCCTGGGTCTGCGACACGCCTCCGACCCGGACCACCTTGCCGCGGTATCGACCCTGATCGCGTCCGATCCGGAGGACGGCACACGCACGGCCGGCAGGCTGGGGCTGGCGTGGGGAGCGGGCCACGCGCTGACGCTCGCAGCCTTCGGCCTGCCCATCGTTCTGCTTGGGGCCTACCTGCCCGACGCCGCTCAGCGCGCCGCCGAGGCGGCGGTCGGCGTGATGATCATGTTCCTGGCGATCCGCCTGCTGCTGCGCTGGCGAGGTGGCCGCTTCCACGCCCACGCTCACAGGCACGGCGAGCTGGAGCACCGCCACCTGCACCCGCACCAGGCCCACGAGCACCCGCACCGGCCGGCCCGCCCCGTCCACGACCACACGCACCAGCCCGAGGCCCGGCTCGGGCGTTCGCCGTGGCAGGCCTTCGGCATCGGCCTGGTCCACGGCACGGGCGGCTCGGCGGGGGTCGGTGTGCTGCTGATCGCCACGATTCCCGGCCACAGCGAGGCCGTTGCCGCACTCATGGTGCTTGCCGCCGGCACCGCAGTTTCGATGGCGTTGCTCTCGTCGGCATTCGGTTACGCGATCACCCGCGGCCCCGTGCTCACGCGGATGCTCGCGTTCGCTCCCGCCATGGGACTCGTAACGCTCGCGTTCGGCAGCTGGTACACACTCGGCGCGGTGGGGGCGGTGCCGTACCTCCTGTGACCGCGCGCGCAAAACCCGACCCCGAGACGGTCCTGGCCGAGCCGGTCTTCGCCGGCGGGCGCTCCAAGCCGTTCGCCGAGGTGACCGCCGAGGAGGTTCGCTCCCGCGCCGAGGAGCTCAGGGCAACGACCGGCTGGGGGCCGACGGCCCGGGTGGCGTCCGTGGCCCGCGCATGGGGCGAGCTAGCGAAGCTGATGGGCGAGAGCGGAGCGGCCACTGTCGCGGATCTGGACTCGGGCGCGGTGGCCGAGCGCGCCGAGCAGCTCTGGGTCGTCCCGCCCGGCGGCAGCCTGCTGTAGGGCAACAAAGCGAGGAGCCCGGCCGTAGCCGGGCTCCTCTGTGGGGAGGACCAGCGCCAGGGGGAGGCGCTGATCATCGTTCGACGGCCGTCACGCTGAAGTCGTCGTTGCGGGGTACCTTCAGCTCCGCGCCGTCTTGGTATCTGCACAGTCAGCCTTCCCTGACGACGTAAGAGCGCCGTAAGAGCGGTCTAAAAGTCGTCTAAAGGACTGCTGTGCAGCGTCCTCAGGGGTGCTGCATCTCGTTGACGGCCGTCACGCTGAATTCCTTGTTCACAAGCACTTCGAGCTCCGTGCCGTCGGAGCGCCGCACGTGGGCCTCATAGGGCGAGCCGTGGTCCGCGTCGGTCTCGACGCGCTCGATCGTCCCGCCGCTCACCTTGGCGAGCGCCGCGGCGCGCACCTTCTCCGCCACCGAGCCGCTGAGCGGCTGCTCGCGGACGCCGTTCGCGCCCACGTGCCGCCCCGGCCCGCCCGGCGGCGGCCCCTGGCGCTGATCGGCGCCGCTCCCGCCGTTCGACGTGCCGTCGGAGTTGTCGCCGGTCGCGGCCGATACGCCCGCAATCCCGCCGGCCGCGCCGAGCACGCCGCAGATAGAGGCGATCGCGACCGTCCTCGTCATCCGCAGACCTCGCATTGGTCCTCCTGTGGTGGGTTCCATTGACAGGGAGGAGCCTCGGGCGACGGGGTAAGCCGCGCGTTAGACCCGCGTAGGAGTCGTCTAAGACTTGCGCTCCGCGCTCTCGAGCGCCCGCGACGCGCGCGCCCGCGCCTTCCGGGCCGCGGCCTCCGCGCGCTTCGCCTCCTTGAGGCGCTCGGCGGTGGTCCTGGCGCGCTCGGTGGCCTCGGCCGAGTGC
>JBKPSR010000124.1:0-62882 GCA_046735115.1 Actinomycetota bacterium | reverse complement strand
GTGCCCTGGTTCGAGCGCATGTACTTCTCGAGCGGGTATTCCTGCTTGCCGTCGCTCGCATCCACGACGATCCGCTCGGCGTCCACGTAGTCGACCGTGCCGGCGCCGTCGGCGAGCACCACGTCGCCCGTGTCGATGGCGGCGCGGGTCTCCATGCCCGTGCCGATCAGCGGCGCCTCCGTCTTCAGGAGCGGCACCGCCTGAGCCTGCATGTTCGAGCCCATCAGGGCGCGGTTCGCGTCGTCGTGCTCGAGGAACGGGATCAGCGCCGTGGTCACCGACCAGATCTGGTTCGGCGACACGTCCATCAGGTCCACGTCCTTCGGCGCGGCGAGCACCAGCTCGCCGTCCGGCGTGCGGCACTCGACCGCCGGACCGCGCAGCTTGCCCGTCTTGGTGTCCATCTCCGAGTTGGCCTGCGCGATGACCATGTCCTCCTCCTGGTTCGCATCCAGGTGGACGACCTTGTCGGTCACGACGCCGTCCTCGACCACGCGGTAGGGCGTGGTGACGAAGCCGTGCTCAGAGACCTCGGCGAAGCTCGAGAGCGAGCCGATCAGGCCGATGTTCGGGCCCTCCGGCGTCTCGATCGGGCACATGCGCCCGTAGTGGGTCGGGTGCACGTCGCGCACCTCGATGGGCGCGCGCTCGCGCGTCAGACCGCCGGCGCCGAGCGCCGAGAGGCGGCGGCGGTGCCTGAGGCCGGACAGCGAATTCGTCTGGTCCATGAACTGGCTGAGCTGGGAGGAGCCGAAGAACTCCTTCAGCGCGGCCACGACCGGTCGGATGTTGATGATCGTCTGGGGGGTGATCGTGTCCGAGTCCTCAGTGGTGAGGCGTTCGCGGACCACACGCTCCATCCGGTAGAGGCCGATGCGGAACGCCTCCTGGATCAGCTCGCCGACAGTACGCAGGCGGCGGTTCCCGAAGTGCTCGTACTCGTCGAGGCGCTCGGCGATCGGCTCACGCGGCAGCGAGATGGCCTCGACCGCGAAGTCCTTGATCGGCTCCTCGCCGTCCGGACCGCCCTCGTACATGCCCGACTCGGGGATGCCGAGGTCCCGCGGCAGCGTCACGAGCTCCTTGATCAGCTCGATGATGTCGCGCGGGGTGAGCACCCGCGTGTCGAGCGACTCGTCGAGGTGCAGGCGGCTGTTCAGCTTGTAGCGGCCGACTCGGGTGAGGTCGTAGCGCTTCGGGTCGAAGAAGAGCTGCCTCAGCAGGTTCTTCGCGGCGTCGATCGACGGCGGCTCGCCCGGGCGCTGCTTCTTGAACAGCTCGATGAGGGCGCCGTCCTCCGACTTCGTGACCTCGGTGTCGGCCTCGAGCGTCAGCCGGATGTAGAGCGAGTTGTCGAACAGGGCGAGGATCTCCTCGTCAGAGCCCGTCCAGCCCTCCGGCACGTACTTGCCCTCGCGCAGCGTGTCGCCCATCGCGCGCAGCAGCACGCTCACCGGGAGCTTGCGCTTGCGGTCGATGCGGACGTAGACGCGCCCCTTCTTGTCGACCTCGAGCTCGAGCCAGGACCCGCGGGCCGGCATCAGGTTCGCGATGAAGACCTGCTTGTCGCGGTCCTTGGGCTCCATCACGTAGGCGCCCGGGGAGCGCACGAGCTGCGTGACGACGACACGCTCGGTGCCGTTGATGATGAACGTGCCCCAGTCGGTCATCCAGGGGAAGTCGCCCATGAAGACCGACTGCTCACGGATCTCGCCCGTCTCGCGGTTCTGGAACGCGACCTTGACGGTCAGCGGGCGCGCGTAAGTGAGGTCCTTCTCCCGGCACTCCGAGATGGGTGCGACGGGCTCGTCGAAGTTGATCTCCTCGAAGACGACGGCGAGGTTGCCGGTGTAGTCCTCGATGGGCGAGACGTCGTCGATCGTCTCGCGAAGGCCGCCCTTCTCGGTGTCGACCAGCCGGTCGAACGAACGGCGCTGGATATCAATGAGGTTCGGAACTTCCGTGACGTTCTCGAGTCGCGAGAACGACCGGCGGGTGCGTGCAGCATCAACGCGTGCCAAAGCGGCAACTCCTTCGAGCTAGAGGTACGACAAACAGCGGGCGAGGGCGGAACGGGCGCAAAAGACGCGACCGACCAGAATAGCAGACCGAAACCCGCCCCCACAAGGGGCGTTTGCCAGCCCGCTATTTTGCGGGCAGCTCGGCCATCACGGACCCCGTCCCGAGGCACCAGGAATATGGGCTGGCGCGGCTCTCCAGGGAGGCTGCGGCTATAGGCCGCTGTGAAGAGTAGCGCTCTTGGCGCCCTCTCGCCAGCCGCCGCTCAGTCGAGCAGGACGGCCGCGATCGCCCCGATGGCGAGGAACGGCGCGAGCGGCACGGCCAGGCGCGTGGCGTCGCGCCCGTCGCGCAGAAGCATGTAGCCGGCCAGCGGCCAGGCGGCGAGCAGGCCGATCAGGAGCGCCTGGACGACGTCCATCCCGAGGCCGGCGCCGAGCAGGAGGCCGAGCTTGACGTCGCCCATCCCGATCGTGCCCCGCCTGATCACCGCCGGCACCAGGAGCAGGAGCGCCGTGCCGATCGCGGCGAGAATCCACTCGAGCCCCTTGTCGGGGAAGAGCGCCACGTTCGCGAGGAGCACCGCGGCGAACGACGGCAGGACGATCACGTTCGGCAGCTCGCGATCCTCGATGTCGATCACCGCGAGCACGACGAGCACGGAGATCAGGAACGCCGAGACCACGGCCTCGCCGGTGAGCCCGAACTTGGCGAAGGTGCCCGCCACCGCGACGCCGCAGACCGCTCCGGCGACCGGGCGGACGGGCACCGGCGCGGACTGGGAGGCCTCGGGGGCCTCGCTCACACGCATGCCTGGCAGCGCCATGTATAGGCCTCCTCCACCTTTGAGCTGAGCTCGTCGAAGCTTCCCCACTTGCGCACGACCGCGACGCCGGACAGCTCAGCCAGCCGCTCCCGGTCGGCCACCAGCACCGTGGCGACCGGCTGGGGCAGCCCGCGCAGGGACGCCGAGGCCCTGACCGCCTCCGGAAGGGAGCGGCTCGCGTCGATCACGGCGACGTCGGTGTCGAGCTGGTGGACGAGCTCCATCAGGTCGCTCGGCCGCTCGCTCGACTGGACGACGTGCCCCTCCGAGGCGAGTAGCGCGCCGGCCACCCGCAAGAAGCGCCGGTCGGTTCCGACGAGCAGCACGCGCACAGGGTGAAGCCGCACCACGGTGCCGTTCGCCTCAGGCAGCGACACCCGCAACCTCCAGACGGTCGCCGGGCCCGAGCGACAACTTCGGCGCCGCTCCGGCGGGAAGCTCGAGGACGGCCCGCGCCGCTTTGCAATGCGCGGTCCGCCAGGGACGCATGTTGTCCGCGACCTTCAGCACGACCAGGTCGCGGTCGAGGAAGACGGCGTCGATGGGGAACCGCATGAAGAAGGTGTGGATCGAGGGCGCGGGACGGAGCAGGATCCCCTCGTCCGCGTCCAGCGAGCGCCGGCCAAGCAGCCCGCGCATCCGGCGCGGCGCGCTGTCGGCCAGCAGGCAGCGCTCGCAGACCACTTGCCCGTCGTCTCGGCGTATCGACACCGGCGTCTTCATGCGTCGCCCAGTGTCGGCCCCCGCGCGCGTGTACACGCTCGCCGAAGGTCTAGTGCCGGACTAGACCTTCGGGCGGGCCGCCGACCCGCCCTCCCGACGTACGTTCGCTTCGTGTGGACCGCGACGAATCGGATCGTCTCGAGTAGTTGCGTCCTGCCTCTGGTCATCGCGCCGATCCCGGCGCCTACCGAGCGATCGCGGAAGGAGGTGAATCCCACATGCTCAAGCAGCTCTTTAGCTCGCTTCGCGACCGCGAGGAAGGTCAGACGCTGACCGAGTACGCGCTGATCCTCTCGCTCGTGTCCATCGGCTCGATCATCGCGCTCGGCGCGCTGAGCACCGGCATCAACGGCGTGCTGACGACCGTCACCGCCGCCCTCTAAACGAGCACACGGGCAGCCGCCGCCCCGCCTGGACAGGGACGTCTGGGGCGGCGGCGGAGCCCTTTCGCAACCGCTTCACCCGCAAAACAGATGGACCCCGTTCAAACACACAACACAGACAGCAGATGCGCAGCCTTCGAATGCTGACCGACCAGACCGGCGCGGTGCTCGTCGAGTTCGTGCTGGTGCTGCCCATGCTGCTGGTTCTTCTCTTCGGAATGCTCGACTTCGGCAAGGCCTTCAACTACTGGATCGACGAGACGCACCTCGCCAACGAGGCTGCCCGTTACGCCGCGGTCAACAAGAACCCCGGCGCCTCGTCGTCCCTGACGCTGCAGGCGTGGATCAAGTCGCAGGCCAACACGGCAGAGCTGCGGAACGGCGGCACCGGCTCCGTCCCAAGCGCGCTGGAGGTCTGCATCTCGTTCCCCGCCGGAACGTCTCAGATCGGCGACCCCGTCCGCGTGCAGATCACCAGCACCTACAGCTTCCTCTCCGTACTCACCAGCCAGATCCCCGGCCTCACGAGCAAGACGATGGTCTCGCAGTCGACGATGCGGCTGGAACAGCCGCCGAGCAACTACACCGCGACCTGCGCATGACCTTTCACGACAACAACCGCGACCGCCGCAACGAACACCAGGAGTGACGAACATGCAGACCACGCTCAAGCCACCTACGCCGAGGAAGCCGCCACAGCGGCGTGAAGGGCGCAGCATTCTCTCGACGCGCGGCGGCACAACCCTTGTTGCGGTGATCAGCGCGCTCCTCGCGGCAGCCGTGCTGATGGTCTTCCTCAACCGCTACCGCGACAGCGTCAACGACGGCAACAAGACCGCGACCGTCCTCGTGGCCAAGAACCTGATCGAGGAGGGCAGCTCCGGCGACGTCGTGGCCGAGGACTCGATGTTCCAGACCACGACCGTGAAGAAGGACGAGCTCAAGGACGGTGCGATCTCGGATCCCTCGACCCTGAAGGGAACGGTCGCGACGGCCGACATCTACCCGGGCGAGCAGATGCTCGCGTCGCAGTTCACCAAGTCCAAGGCACGGCCCTTCAACCGGCTGCGCGGGCTGGATCGAGCGATCGCGGTGCCGCTCGACGAGGCGCACGGCCTGGTTGGCGACGTCAGGGCTGGAGACCGGGTGGACGTCCTCGCGGGCATCGGCCTCGAGAACAGCGGTACCAATCGCCGGCCGACGCTGAGCGTGCTCGTGCGCAACGCGCTGGTGCTCAAGGCGCCCGACAAGCCGAAGGTCGGCGTCGGTGCCCAGGCCAGCACGCAGCCGGTGATGCTGCGGGCCACTGACCGCGAGGCCGCCCAGATCGCTTTCGCCGCCGACGTGGGCAAGGTCTGGATCGTCGCGCGCGCAAAGGTCGGTTCCAAGGACAGCAAGTTCCCGACGGTCGACCTCCAGTCGCTGATCCTCGGCACCGGGCTCAAGGTGCTGAAGCAGGCGAACGAGAACCTCGACAACCCGTCCGGGGAGTGATGACAATGGGCCCGATCACCGTCCTTGTCGCCCTGGAGCGCGAGGTAGACGGCGTTGCCGTCGAGGCCTCGCTCTCGGGTGAGGGCATCCAGGTTGTCGGCTTCGTGCACGGCTTCGACGATGAGGACAACCCGCAGCAGGACACGCCCTCGGACGTCCTGGTCCTGGCGTGCGTCGAACCCTCGGACTCGGCGCTCGCGTTCGTTCGCACGGCCGCGCGCCGGCAGCCCGACAGGCCGGTTGTGGTGCTCGCGGCGGCGGGCGACAACGGCTACGTCGGCCGGGTGTTCGAGGCGGGTGCCGACGACCTGGTGAGGCTGCCGGAGGAGGACGACCCTCAGGGCGCGCAGGACCTGGCCGGTCACCTGGCGTTCGTGCTCCAGAAGGCGGTGGCGCGCAAGTCGGGCGCCCCGGTCTCGGGGCTCGCGCCGGCTGGACGGCTGATCTGCGTGTTGGGCCCCAAGGGCGGCATCGGGAAGACGCTGACGACGTCGAACCTCGCGGTCAGCCTCGCCTCCGACGGCGCAAAGGTCGCGGTCGTGGACGTCGACCTCCAGTTCGGCGACGTCGGCCTGGCTCTCGGGCTGCGCCCCGAGCAGACCGTGTTCGATCTGGCGCGCTCGGGTGGCTCCCTCGACGAGGAGAAGCTCGACGCCTTCCTGGCGTCGCACGAGTCCGGCGCGCGGGTGCTCCTCGCGCCCACTCGCCCGGACCAGGCGGGCGCGGTAACCGCCGAGTTCCTGTCGACGGTCTACCCGACGCTCCGGTCCATGAGCGACTACGTGGTCGTCGACACGCCCCCGGGGTTCACGCCCGAGGTCATCGCCTCCATCGACAGCTCCTCGGACATCTGCCTGGTCGGCATGCTCGACTCGCTGTCGCTCAAGAACACGAAGCTGGGCCTCGAAACGCTGGAGCTCATGGGCTACGACCTCGATCGGGTCCGGCTCGTCCTCAACCGGGCGGACAGCCGCGTGGGCATCACGCCGGCGGATGTGACGGAGATCGTCGGCCGCGAGCCGGACGTGCTCGTGCCGAGCTCGCGCGACGTCACGCGCTCCGTGAACGAGGGAGTGCCGATCGTCGCCGCGCAACCGCGCTCGGACGCGGCCAAGGCGTTCAACTCGCTCGCGGAGCTCTTCCGCGAGCCCGGCCACGGCCTCAACGGGTCGTCGCCCAGTGACGGTTCCAGTCGGCGCTTCCGGATCCGGAAGAGGTAGGCGAGATGGATCTTCGCGAGAGGCTCGGAGCAGCCCCGACAACCGGGAGCGGGAACGGCCGCGACACGTTCGCAGAGGTCAAGAACCGCATCCACATGGCCGTCATCAGCGAGCTGGGGCCGCAGACCGTCGGCGGCGAGGGCCCGGAGCCCGGCGAGCGCGAACGCGTGCTGGCTGACATTCGGGGACGGCTCGACCAGGAGTCGGGTATCGCCCGCGAGGACCGCGAGCGGCTGGCCGCCGAGATCACCGACGACATCCTCGGCCACGGCCCGCTCGAGCGGCCGCTGGCCGACGACACGATCACGGAAGTCATGATCAACGGGCCCTACGACATCTGGATCGAGCGCCAGGGCCGCCTGCACCACACGCCGATCCGCTTCAACGACGAATCGCACCTGCGGCGGATCATCAACAAGATCGTCGCCCAGGTCGGCCGGCGGATCGACGAGTCGTCGCCAATGGTGGACGCGCGCCTCCCGGACGGCAGCCGCGTGAACGCCGTCCTGCCCCCGCTCTCGTTGTCCGGACCGCTCGTGACGATCCGGAAGTTCTCGAGGAAGCGGCTCGACCTGAGCGACCTGATCCAGCTCGGCACCCTCGATCACGCCTCTGTCCAGTTCCTCGAGGCGTGCGTGCAGGCGGAGCTCAACATCCTGATCTCGGGCGGAACCGGCTCGGGCAAGACGACGCTCCTCAACGCGATGTCGACCACCATCCCGAACCACGAGCGGATCGTCACCATCGAGGACGCCGCCGAGCTCCGCCTGAACCAGCGGCATGTCCTGCGGCTCGAGGCGAGGCCCAAGAACATCGAGGGCGAGGGCGAGATCCCCATTCGCGCGCTCGTCAGGAACTCGCTCCGCATGCGTCCTGACCGCATCATCGTCGGCGAGGTCCGCGGCGCCGAGGCCCTGGACATGCTCCAGGCGATGAACACCGGCCACGACGGGTCGCTCTGCACCGTCCATGCCAACGCGCCTCGCGACGCGCTCGCCCGCATCGAGACCATGGTCCTGATGGCCGGCTACGACCTGCCGGTCAGGGCGATTCGCCAGCAGGTCGCGTCCGCGCTGGAGCTGATCGTGCACCTCGAGCGCATGTCGGACGGATCGCGCAAGGTCACGGCGATCACCGAGGTCCAGCGCATGGAGTCGGACGTGATCACCCTGCAGGACCTCTTCGACTTCCACCTCGAGGACGTGATGAGGGACGGAAAGGTGATCGGGTCGCTCAAGCCCACGGGCCTGCGGCCGTCGTTCCTCCACAAGTTCGAGAAGGCCGGCGTAGAGCTCAAGCTGGCGACGTTCTCGGACGCCAGGGCTCAGCGCGCGGAGGTCGGCCGGGAAGTCGGCAACGGGGCCGGTCCGTGAGGGCTCGCCTGACAGCTCCGCTGGTCGTGGCCGCGGCGCTCGCCGTCTTCACGCCGGCGTCCGCGGCTGCGGCGGAGCTCAGGCTGACCCCGGTGGGCCACCCGCGCTTCCCCGACCGCTCCTACGTCCTGACGCTCCCGGCCGGGCAGTCGGTGAAGCCTCGGCAGGTTCACGTGACGGAGAACGGCGGGCCCGTGTCGGCGCCGTCCGTGTCTGCGGCGACCGCCGCCCCAAGCGATTTCGGGATCGTGCTCGTGCTCGATACGAGCAAGAGCATGACCGGGCGGCCGATCCACGATGCTTTCGCGGCCGCGCGGGCGCTGGCCAAGCGGCGGCAGGCGGACCAGCCGCTCGGAGTCGTCACCTTCAACTCGAGCACGCACGTCCTGCTGCCCCTCACGACCGACGCCGCCGCCATCGATCGCGCCCTGGCCGAGCCGCCGCGGCTCAGGCCGGAGACCCACATCTACGACGGCACCGCGGCCGCCGTCTCCATGCTGGCACACAAGAAGATGGCGGCGGGGACGGTCGTCGTCCTGTCGGACGGCGGCGACACGGGCAGTCGCGCGGACCTGCCCGGGGCGGCGGCACGAGCCCGTAAGTCCGGCGTGCGCGTGTTCACCGTGGGGCTCGAGACCGGGTCCTTCGATCCGGACGCACTCGGCCAGCTCGCCGAGGGAGCCGGCGGCACCTACACCCAGGCGAGCCAGTCGAGCGAGCTGGCGCGGATCTACGACCAGCTCGGCGCCGAGTTGTCCAAGGAGCTGCTGATCCAGTACGGCTCCTTCCAGGGGCCGAAGCGCCGGGTCGAGGTCGAGGCACGCATCGACGGCCTCGGCACCGCTACGGCGGCCTACCACTCCCCGGCCATGCACATCGAGGCGGCCCCGCCTTACGACAAGCAGGACTTCTGGGGCTCATCGGGGGCCCTGTTCCTCGCGAGCGTGCTGGCCGGCACCCTGCTCATCATCGGGCTGTCCGCACTGCTGTCGCGCCCCGAGCGCCGGCGCCTGCGGCAGCGAATGGCGATGTTCGTGTCGGCCCCGAAGAGGCGGGAGAGCGACGACAAGGGCGAGCATGGCGCCGCCGACAAGGTCCTGCTCGCGGCGGAACGGGCGCTCGCGCGGATGCGCTGGTGGCCCAAGTTCAACGAGGAGCTCGAGATCGCGGGCGTGGAGGCGCCTGGTGCGCAGATCGCCATCCTCACCGCCATCGGCGCCGTCTTCTTCGCGTGGATCCTCGCGGCGATCTCGGGAAGCCCGCTGCTTGCAGTCGGCGGGCTCATCGCAGTCCCGGCCGGCGTAAGCGCCTTCTTCAAGCAGAAGTTGCAGCGCCAGCGAAAGCTGTTCTCCGAGCAGCTCGCCGACAACCTCCAGGTAATCGCGTCGGCGCTCCGCGCGGGCCACAGCTTCGTCGGCGCGTTCGCCGTTTCGACCGAGGAGGCACCCGAGCCGACGAAGCGCGAGTTCGAACGGGTGCTGGCCGACGAGAAGATCGGCGTTCCGCTCGAGGAGGGCCTGGAGATCGTCGCGCGGCGGATGGACTGCCGCGAGCTCGAGCAGGTCAGGCTGGTCGCGACACTTCAGCGCGAAACTGGCGGCAACACGGCCGAGGTCCTGGACCGCGTGGCGGACACGGTTCGCGAGCGAGGCGAGCTGCGCCGGCTGATCTCGAGCCTGACGGCACAGGGCCGGATGTCGCGCTGGATCGTCACGGCGCTCCCGGTGTTCCTGATCCTCGCGATCAGCCTGCTCAGCCCCGAGTACATGAAGCCGCTGTTCGAAACGCCGGCGGGCAACGCCATGTTGGTTCTGGCCGTGGTCCTCATCACGACGGGGTCACTGATCATCAAGCGAATCGTGAACATCAAGGTGTGAGGGGGCTCACGTGATCCTGGCATTGATACTGGGCCTCGTACTCGTCGGAGCGGCCGTGGCGCTCACCCTTCGGGCCGTCGCGATGCCGCGGATGGCCGCCGCCGCGCGCGTCGGCGACATCAAGGCCTATGGGTTCGGCGGCGAGGCGGAGGTCGAGACTGAAGAGCGGGGCACCGCAATGGACCGGGCGGCGTCGGCGGTCGGTCAGACCGTCGCACGGCACTCTCGGCACTTCAAGGAGGCCGATGTCCGGCATGAGCTGATGAGGGCGGGCATGTACACCACCTCGCCCAGCACCTTCCTCGGGTATCGCGTGCTGAGCACCATCACGCTGCCGGCCGCGCTGCTCTGGATGGTGGCTGCGACGGGCAGCGGGGGCGGCCTGGTGGTGGTCGGCGCGATTCTCGGCGTGGCCACCGGCTGGTCGATACCGATGTCCGTCGTGCACCGTCGCGCGCAGCGACGGATGGAGCAAGTGGAGGGGGACCTCCCCGAGCTGATCGACCTCCTCGTCGTGACCGTGGAGGCGGGACTCGGTTTCAACGGATCGTTGCGCGTGGCGGCCGAGCGCTTTCACGGGCCGCTCCGCGACGAGCTGCGTCTCACGCTGCAGGAGCAGCGGCTGGGCCTCCCGACGAACACCGCTTTGACCAACCTGCTCGAGCGCTGCGAGACGCCGTCGATGCGGTCGTTCGTGCGCTCCGTGCTTCAGGGCGAGACGCTCGGCGTCTCGATCGGCCAGATCATGCGCAACCTCGGCATCGAGATGCGCAAGCGGCGCCGCCAGTACGCGGAGGAGCGGGCCCAAAAGGCCCCGGTGAAGATGCTCTTCCCCCTGATCTTCCTGCTACTTCCCGCCCTCTTCATCGTCCTGCTGTTCCCGGCTCTCTACACGTTCCTACAGACCTTCGGAGGCTGACCCATGGGGCGCATATTCATCACGCAGGTGTTCGCTCTGCTGACGGCCGCGGTCGGCTACGCGGCTGTCGACGCCATCGCAACGGCGATTGGCGACGGGGACCTCGGCAGCTGGCTCGGCGCGGGCTACGCGGTGATCAAGCTGATGGTCGCCGCCGCGTTCACGGTCTTCGTGCTCACGCGCTCGCCGGCACGCCGGCGCGCACGCGAGCCGATCGCGTACCTGGCGTGCGCCGCGGCGATCCTGCCGGCGGTCCTCCAGACGCCGTCCGAGCACGCCGCCGCCGGTGTCGTGCTCGCGGGGGAGGTCATCGCGCTGCTCGGCGTCGGGTGGGTGCTCGTGTCCGCCCTGGCGCTCGGTCGCTGCTTCGGCGTGCTCCCCGAGGCACGCGGGCTCGTGACCCACGGGCCCTACGAGCTCGTCCGGCACCCGCTCTATCTCGGCGAGTACACCGCCATGGCGGGGCTCCTCGTCGCGTCCCCGTCGGCGCGCAACCTGGCCGCGGGGGCCGTCTTCGCGGGAGCGCAGCTCGTCCGGATGAGGCTCGAGGAACGTGCGCTCGTCCGTGAGTTCCCGGAGTACGCCGCGTACGCCGGCCGGACTCCGCGAGTGATCCCCTCGCCCCGCCGGTTCGCCGAGCCCGCGCTGACCTGGCTGGCAGGGCGCACCGTTCCCCGCGCGACGCCGGAGCATGCGCGACCGGGCGAGAGCGGGCAGACGCTGCTCGAGTACGCCCTGATCCTGAGCCTCGTCTCGATCGGGTCGGTGGCGGCGCTCAGCACGATCGGCCTGAGCATCGCGGGGACCATCAACGCTGTCGCCGGAGCGGTCTGAGGTCGCCGATGGCTGGTGGCACACCCCCGCCGCGAGGTGTCACCGCGGCGCTTCGCCGCCGCGTCGGAACCGGGGTAGCCCGCGACGAGCGCGGTGCTGTGCTGGTGATGGTCCTTCTGTGGCTCCCGGTGCTCATCCTGATGGCCGCGTTCGTCATCGACGTCGCGAACTGGTTCGTCCATAAGCGACACCTCCAGATGCAAGCCGACGCCGCGGCGCTCGCGGCGGCCCGCGATTGGTCCGGTGTCGGGTGCAGCGACGCCGTGATCAACGCGCGAGCCGCGGAGTACGGCGGGGGCACGTACAACGCCCAGATCGGTGGCACGAACCCAAGCCAGGTCCACATGCTGATCAACTCGTCGACGTACTACAACCAGAGCACGCCGGTCGACGGCACCGTCAACACGGCACCCCCGTGCGCGGCGGCGATGGTCGACGTGAAGATGACGGAGACCAACCTGCCGTGGTACTTCAAGGTCGCGCAAGTCCCGTTCATCAACGCGCACGCGCGCGTCTCGGTCCTCCAGGCCGATTCGCTCTCGGGAGCGTTGCCCGTCGGCGTTCCGGACGCGAACCCGTTGAAGGTCGGCGTGAAGTTCGTGGACGAGACCACCGGGCAGGTGCTCGGAGAACGCGAGCTGACGAACGTCTCCGGCTCCGGCGGCAATGCGATCTGGGACAACTCGGCCAACCCGCTGGACCTGTCGATCGACCGAAGCCGAATCGGCGTCCGCGTGGCCCTCAGCTATGGCAACTCGCTCGACTGCAGCAATGCGCTCGTCAGTTGCTACGACGCCGGCTCCGCGAACACGGGCGTCATGTCGATCCGCGGCTGGCAGGCGGGCACGGTTCTGACCACGAACAACCCGGTGGCGCGCGACGTGAAGGTCCTGAACGGAGACTGCACGAGCAGCTACTTCACGGCGACCACGGCGACCTGCCACGTGGGCATCGACGCGGACATCGACTTCGGCACCCTCACGCCCGTGGCGACCGTGGGGGCCAAGGTCGATGCGACCGTCGGGGGCACAAACCAACGCTTCACGCTCACGTACAACTCCACGACCCACCGATGGGTATCGGCCACCACGATCCCGATCGCGCCCGGGGCCGGATCGGTTCCCATCAACCTCAACTGGGAGAAGACGATCGGCACCTCTGGCGGCGCGACGTGCAGCAACAAGGGCAGCAACCCCTGTCAGGGCACCTTCACCGCCGTCCAGCGCGTGTTCGCCGGCAACGACGCGCATTCCGGCCCGATCATGGACGCGCATCTATTCGAGGCGGCGCTGCCCGGCGTGGACGCGAACTCGCTCCAGTCATGCTCGTCGGGCTGCAATCACAACCTGGTCGTGGAGCTGAAGCTCGTCGGCAACCTGAAGAACGCCTCCAGCGCCAGCGACCCCCCCGTGGCGCTGCGCGTGATCGGCGGCAGCCAGAACCAATCGCTCGACTGCGACCCCGCGAAGAGCAACTTGAAGGACGAGCTGGCCACGGGCTGCGGGCCCGCCTACACCAAGAACGGCGGGACCGCATGCCCCGCCGGTAACAGCACGCTCTGGGCGACCGCGCAACCGTGGCCCTGCGTCGGCATCCAGACCGGCGGTGCCACGAACCAGGTGCCGGCCGGCATGAACACGCGCGTCCTCGGGGCCGACAAGCCGGCGAGCTGCACCTCGCCAAACAACTGGAGCAGCTTCCCCAACCTCTCGCCCGCCGACCCGCGGATCGTCCAGGTGTTCCTCACACCGTTCGGCTCCTTCGACGGCTCCGGCAACACAACCCTGCCGGTCATCGGCTTCGCCACCTTCTATGTGACGGGCTGGAGCTCACAGGGCTCCGGCTTCGCGAACCCGTGCGCTGGTCAGGGCGACGACCCGGTGCCGAACAACGACGGCGGCTACATCATGGGCCACTTCATCAACTACATCCCGACGTTGAGTCCGGGCACCGGCACCCAGCCCTGCAATCCCGGCGTCTTCGGGACGTGCGTGATCAGCATGACCGAGTAGGCACGTGTTTCTCCGCGTAGGAGAGAACGGCGACCACGCGGGCTCCGCGGGCAACGGGAAGCCGTCCCGCCCCGCGCGTCCGCGGCGCCTGCCCGGAGGTCGCCACCTTTGGGTTGGGGTCGCGGTGCTCCTCGCGCTCAACTGGTGGGTCGGCTCGCGCGTCATGGACACGGACCGCGACGCGCTCGACATCTCCTACAGCGAGTTCCGTCAGCAGGTGCGCAGCGGCCACGTCAAGGAGGTCACCTCGGCGGGCGACACCATCGAGGGCACCTTCCGCAGCGGCGCCTCGGGCCAAGACGAGGTCGACTTCCAGACGATGCGCCCCGACTTCGCGGGCGACAACCTCCTACGGCTGCTGGAGGGGCACGGAGTGAACGTCACCGCCGACCCGGAGCCCCAGCCGGCGCTGTGGCGTGTGCTCCTCGTCTCCTTCGGGCCGGCGCTCCTGATCGTCGCCCTGTTCGCGTTCGTCCTACCTCGCGCACTGGGGGCGCCGGGCGGGCTCGGCCGTTCGCGCGCGAAGCGTTACCGCGCGAGCGGCGAGCGAACGACATTTGACGACGTCGCAGGGATCGAAGAGGCGCAGGACGAGCTGGTCGAGATCGTCGACTTCCTGCGCGGGCCGGAGCGCTACCAACGGCTGGGCGCCGCGATCCCGCGCGGAGTGCTCCTCTGCGGGCCGCCAGGCACCGGCAAGACACTGCTTGCGCGCGCGGTGGCGGGCGAGGCGGACGTGCCGTTCTACTCGCTTTCGGCGTCGGAGTTCGTCGAGATGGTGGTGGGCGTTGGGGCCCGGCGCGTACGCGACCTGTTCAAGCAGGCGAAGGAGTCCGCGCCGGCGATCATCTTCATCGACGAGCTGGACGCGATCGGGCGGGTGCGCGGCGGGTCGCTCGGCGGCGCCGCGCATGACGAGCGCGAGCAGACGCTCAATCAGATCCTTACCGAGATGGACGGCTTCTCTGGGTCCGAGGGCGTCATCGTCATCGCCGCCTCGAACCGCGCCGAGATACTCGACCCGGCGCTGCTGCGACCGGGGCGGTTCGACCGCCGCGTGACGGTGGCGGCTCCCGATCGCGGCGGCCGCGCGCGCGTGCTGGCCGTGCACACTCGCGGGGTTCCGCTCGACCCGGAGGTCGATCTCCCGGCCATCGCCGGCGCGACGCCGGGGATGGTGGGAGCGGACCTGAGGAACCTCGTGAACGAGGCCGCGCTGAACGCCGCCCGCCGCCGCGGCGACGCGCTGAACCGGGACGACTTCGACCTCGCGCTCGAGCGCATCGTGCTCGGCGCGGAGCGGCGGATCTCGGTGCCGGACCTGGAGCGCGCACGCACCGCTTACCACGAGTCGGGACACGCGCTGTTGGGGATGCTGGAGCCGGGGGCAGACCCGGTGCGCAAGGTCTCGATCGTGCCGCGCGGCGAGTCGCTTGGCGCGACCTTCCAGCGGACAGAGCAGGACCGCTACGGCTACGACACCGCCTACTTGCGGGGACGGATCATGGTCGTCCTCGGGGGACGCGCGGCCGAGGATGTGGTGTACGGCGACGTGACCACCGGAGCGGAGGCCGACCTCGAGGACGTGACCGCGCTGGCGCGGCAGATGGTGGGGCGCTGGGGCATGTCGCGGCGCGTCGGGCTCGTGTCCGTCCTCCCGCGGCTGTCGACCGGCCTGGTCGCCGGCGTCGAGGACAGCGGGACGTCCGAGGCGACGAAGGAGCTGATCGACGGCGAGGTGCGCCTGCTGATCGACGAGTGCTACACGGCGGCGGTCGAACGGCTCAAGCGAAACAGGGCGCGACTGGAGGGCTTGGCCGAGGCTCTGCTCGAGCGCGAAACCCTCGACGAGGCGGAGGCGAGAGAGGCCGCAGGCCTCGGCCCGAGACTTGCACCTGCAGAAAATGCTTGACAGATAAGACGTTGTACATAGGCTGGTCCTTACCACCCGTCGTCGTTACGACTCGCACAAACTTTCCCCGAATTTCCGCAGGGGCTGGCCTCTCCGGCGGGGATGACGGACGTCAAAAACCGCACGGACGCATTCCCCAGGAGCACTCAATGGCACTCAGAATCGCGCTGGCAGACGACCACAGGCTCACCATCGACGGCGTGCGCAGAACCCTCGACGAGGAGCACGATCTCGAGGTCGTCGGCGAGGCGTATTCCGGCGAGGACGTCCTACCGATGATCCGTGAGACGCAGCCGGATCTCGTGCTGCTGGACCTCCGCATGCCCAAGCTCGACGGGCTCGCCTGCCTCGACCTGATCCGGAAGAACCATCCGAGCGTCAAGGTCGTGATGTTCTCCGCCACGACCACCGCGGAGGAGATCGAGGCCGCGCTGCGGCGCGGTGCCAGCGCGTACATCCTGAAGACGGTCAACCCGCTCGACCTTGCCGCCGTGATCCGCCAGTCCATCGAGCAGACCGTGTACTGCGCCCCGCCGCGGCCCGAGGTCGCGAAGTCCGAGGAGCAGGGCGACCTGACGGAGCGCGAGCGCATGATCCTCGAGGCCGTGATGCGCGGGCTGCCGAATAAGGCGATCAGCAAGGAGCTGTGGGTCACCGAGCAGACCGTCAAGTTCCACCTGAGCAACATCTACAGGAAGCTCGGCGTGCCGAACCGCACCGCCGCGGTCCGCTTCGCGCAGGAGCACTGCCTGATCGAGTCGAGCCCCGCCGAGAAGGGATTGGCGGTCGTTTGACGACCCTGCTCTCCACACCGTTCCGCGTCCCCGAGTCGTCTGACGACGACGACGGCACCGGATCGATTGCCTCGGTCGAGCGCCTGCTGCGAGCCGGGCTGGGACAACGACACAGGACCGCACGCGTCATCGACGCCGCCACGCGCCGCGCCCGCACGCTGGCCGCCATGGGCGCCGGCGACCTCGGCCCCGACGTCCTGCTCTCGGAGCTCCTGCCCGAGCTGTGCCGGGACCGTGATGTGGACCACGAGAAGCTGCGCGCCCTGGTCGACCAGACCGCGGAGCTCGCCGGCACCCCGAGCGACGTCTTCAGGCTCCGGGTCGCCCAGAGCGCCATCACCGGCCGCACGCTGCTGAAGCTCCGCGCCGATCAGGCCGTGGACCGGGCGCTGCTGCTGCTGCTCGTCCTGGTGCCGGCTCGGCAGCTGTCGCTCTGGCACACCGGCGAGGGCGGCACGCCGACATGCTCGTCGCACGCGGGTCCGCTGCCGTCGAAGCGCACCGCCACGCTCGCGGGCGAGGTGCTCGAGGGCTCCCGGTCGGGACATTCGACCGGGCTCTTGATCGGCGTCACGCTGCGTCCCGGCGAGCACCCCCCGGTGGCGATCATGGCGCGGCCGGAGGCCGGGGCTCGCGCCCGCTGCGACACGCTCCTCCACGAGATCGCGCCGCTCATGGCCGGCCTGCTCGAGCGCCGCTGGCTCGCCGACCGGGTCGCCAGGGCGGAGCGGATCCTCACCGAGGCTTCCGAGCGGCGACTGTCGCGGCTCGCGTTCGACCTGCACGACGGAGCGCTTCAGAACGTTGCCGGCGTGACCGGAGACCTCGCGGTCCTGCGGCGCCGGCTGCAGACGCTCCTGCCCGACCAGAAGCAGCGCCGGCAGGTGCTCGGCTGCGTCGACGACCTCGACGCGCGGCTTCACGCGGTCGACTCGGAGCTGCGGGACCTGTGCCACTCCCTCGAGTCGCCGGTCGTCCCGCGCGCGTCGTTCATGCGCCTGGTGGAAGCGGAGATGAAGGCTTTCGGGCGCCGGACCGACATCCGCCCTGGTCTCGAGATCGAGGGCGACTTCGACGACCTCACCGAGTCGCAGCGCATCGCGCTCTGGCGGATCATCCAGGAGTCGCTCTCGAACGCGCGTGAACATTCCAGGGCCCGCGAGGTGCGCGTGAGCGCCGTCGCAGCCGACGACCGCCTACAGGTTGACGTAACCGACGACGGGTGCGGATTCGAGGTTGCTCAGACGCTCCTCGACGCCGCGAAGCGCGGCCGGCTGGGCCTGGTGGGCGTGAGCGAGCGTGTGCGCCTGCTGGGCGGCACATGCGAGATCAAGAGCGCGCCCGGCGGACCGACCACGGTGTCCGTGACGCTCCCCCGCTGGCGACCGCAAACCTAGACGCGACCTAGACTTTCGGAGGGGGTTCCACCCCCGGCGCGCCGCAATATTGGCTAAGTGGTTGACGACCGCATTGGCCGGCCGAAGACGCGCCGCTTGAGCCGTCGCGTTCTTCTGTGCCTGATAACCGCCTGCCTGGCAGCGGCGGCTACGGCGATCGCAGCCGAAAGTGGGCGCGGCGACGGTTCGAAGCACGCCCGCGCGTCCGCGACGCTTCCCGCACCCGGCCTCATGTCGCCTGCCAACGAGGCGGTCGTGAACGCCGTGCCGGGGTTCTCCTGGCGCGCCATCCGCGGCGCCGCCAAGTACGAGTTCCAGTTCGCCTCGGATGCGGGCTTCCGATCGACGCTCGCCTCGTTCGAGACTTTGAACACCTCTGCCACGGTCGACGACACGGTCTTCGACGGGAACTACTACTGGCGCGTGCGAGCGGTCAGCGCCGCGGACAAGAGCGGACGCTGGACAGCCCCACAGCTCCTGAAGAAGCGCTGGACGAGCCCGACGCGGCTGCTCACGCCCGCGCAGAACTCGACGATTGTCTACCCCTCCAACCGCCTCGTGCTGCGCTGGTCGGAGGTCCCGCACGCCTTCAAGTACGAGGTCGTGCTGTCGAGCGACCCATCGCTCGCCGGGAATCTGCTGACGCAGCCAGGGGCGACCTCCACCGAGGTCCCGGGGACGAGCCTCGCGGTCACGCGCACGCTCTCCGATGGACAGCGCTACTACTGGGCCGTGACCCCGATCGACGGCGGCGGCCTGAAGGGGCCGCGCTCGGCGGTCGGCTCCTTCGTCTGGTCCTGGCCGAGCTCCACTCAGGCGCATCTCACCGACCTATTCGGCGACGCGGACCAGACGACGTTCGTGGACCCGCAGTTCTCATGGGACCCCGTGCCAGGGGCGGCCAAGTACGAGGTCGAGGTCAACTCTTCGGCCGACTTCGCCGCTGGCTCGAAGATCTGCTGCAGCGACCCCACCACAGGCAGCTCGCTGTCACCCACCAAGCTGCTGGCGAACAACACCGATCTTCCGGGAGCCGAGGAGGGCTACCACTGGCGCGTCCGCGCGCTGGACACGGACGGCAACGCAGGTGTGTGGAACGTCGGCCAGGTGTTCCGAAAGGCATTCGACGACGTCGTGCCGAGCGTGCCGAGCGTCGCGATCCGCGACAACCTCGGCAACAACGTCGCCCCCGGTGGCACCACGTCGGCGCCGATCCTGGACTGGGACCCGGTGCCGGGCGCGTCGAGCTACGAGGTTCGGGTTGTTCCATGGCTCCCGGGTGGCTGCAACTGGACCGCGGGGATCTTCGACAGCTGGGGGACGCCGCTGCCCGTCGAGGTCTCTGGAACCGCCTGGACCCCGCTGGGTTTCCAGATCTCAGCGCCGGTGCCGTTCGGCGATCCCGCGAGAGAGAGCGACAAGCTCGTCGACGGCCAGGCGTACTGCGCCCGCGTGCGCGCGCGCGCCGGGACGGACACGATGGGCAAGCGCGTGGTCAGTGACTGGACAACTCTCGGCGGACTCAACGCTGCGTTCGTCTATCAGAAGCCGACCGCGACGGGCTCACCGACCACCCTGACGCCCGACGACTACGTCCTCCCACTCGAGAACGAGACCCTGAGGGCCATGCCGCTCTTCACCTGGAAGGACATCCCGGGCGCCTGCGGCTACTGGATCGCGGTGGCCACCGACCAGAACTTCACGGACGTCGTCGATGTCGCGCGGACGACGATCGCGGCCTACGCCCCGCGCCTCCGCACCTACCCGGACGAGACCACGTCGTACTGGTACGCCGTGATGCCCGTGTACAAGCCCGGCAGCACCTGCGATGTCACGTTTACGAACCCGCACGACAACAGCCCGCAGACCTTCCAGAAGCGCTCGAATCCCCCCACCCTGTTGACCCCGGCTCCCGCCGCGGATATGGGCGATCAGCCGACATTCCGGTGGAAGGGCAATTGGGTCGGCGCGAACTCCGTCGAGGCCGCGCGCGAGTACCAGCTTCAGGTGGCCACGGATCCGACGTTCGCGAACCTGATCGACAACGTCAAGACGGCGTCGACCGCCTACACGAGCTCGTCCACGTACCCGGCCGACGCGGCGATCTTCTGGCGCGTGCGCGCCAACGATGAGAACGGGAGGGGCTTGACGTGGTCGCCGACGAGCACCTTCCGGCGCCGGCTGGGAATCCCGGTGCCAAGCCCGGACAATGCGGCTCGCGGACAGAGCTTCCCGGTTCTCTCGTGGTCCCCGGTGCAGGGCGCCGTCTCGTATGACGTGCATCTCGAGGAGGAGGACGGCGACAAGAACGATTTCACGGGCTTCCGCTCGACGGCTGTCAGCTTCACCAGGCTGACCGGCCTGGGCGTCATCCGCTGGCAGGTCAGGGCGAACTTCCCGAAGCTGCCCTTCGGAACGGTGCCGGGTGCCTGGTCCCCGGTTCAGACATTCGACCGCTTCATCGACCCGCCGCCGGGCGCGGCCATGAGCTCGAACTCCAAGCGGGTCCTGCTGACCTGGGATGCGAGCCCCGCCGCGAAGAGGTACCGGGCGGAGTTCTCCGACACGAGCAGCTTCAGCCGGCTGATCGACAGCCACACGACGTACAACACCAACTACGCGCCACGGCTGGTCCAGCTCGGCTACCAGAACGGTGGCGTGCTCTACTGGCGCGTCGCAGCCCTCGACGAGGACAACAACGTCGGCGGCTGGGCGACCGGCACGTTCAAGCTCCCGCGGGCGATGCGGGTGATGGCCCTCGGATTCCTCACCAAGCGGAAGCGCGGCGTCGTGACCGTCGCTGTGCAGACGACCAAGGGCAAGCCGATCAAGCGCGCCCGCGTGAAGGTTCGGGGCGCGGGTGTGCGAGCGAGGCCCAAGCGCACGCGCCGAAACGGCACCGTGAAGTTCCGGGTGCGCGCGCGCCGCAGCGGCAGCATCACGCTCACGGTGACCAAGCGTGGCTACCGGACCGGCAAAGCGGTGCTTCCGGTCCACTGACCCGAGGCCAACCATGGCACGGATGCCCCTCAGCAAGCTGTTTCGAATCTGCGGCGTGACCGTCGTCCTCGCCGCCGCCGGGGCGACGGTCGCGGCAATGCCCGCGGCCGCAGACCAGTACCAGGTCGTCGTCCGGCTGGCCGACGGCACGACGGCGACCGTCGTGCTCGACCTGGCCCCGGGAACGACCCTCGACCAGGTGGTGGGCAACCCGGCGCTCCCCGAGGGGACGCCGATCGCGCTCGAGCCGCTCGCGAGCGATCCACCGCCAACGACGGTCGCCCAGGACCCGGCCCCCGCTCCGGACCCGGCTCCCGCGGATCCGGCCCCGGAGCCGCAGCCTTCAACCGACACGGCCCCGCCGCCGCCGCCGGCCGATCAGCCGCCGGCCGGGGGCGACCCGCCGGCCGACCCGACACCGCCCGCGACGGATGACCCGGGCACGCCGCCCGCTGACACGCCGCCGGCCGAACAGCCGCCGCCCGGATTGAACTCGGGTCAGTCAGCGCCGCCGCCGCCGGAGCCGCCGTCCAACCAACCCGACGACATCGCCGAGCCGCCGGCGCAGGGCGTTCCGGACGATGCGGCGCCCGACACCGGCACGCCCGCGGAGGCCGAGCTCAGGGTTCAGCGCCGTCCGGGGACCGACAACCGCCTCCGCAACCCCGACGGCACGCCCACTCAGAGCAACCCCGGCTTCATGGACGTGCTGCCCGGCCCGTCGAGCGCCACCGGGGTTCCGAACTTCATCATCCGCAAGTTCCGCGTGCCGCCGTTCCTCCTGCCGATCTACCAGGCCGCCGGGGTCGAGTACGGGGTCCGCTGGGAGGTCCTCGCCGCGATCAACGAGATCGAGACCGACTACGGGCGCAACCTGAACGTGTCGTCGGCGGGGGCGGTCGGTTGGATGCAGTTCCTCCCGTCGTCGTGGAGGCGCTACGGGGTGGACGCGAACCAGGACGGGCGCAAGGACCCGTACAACCCGGTCGACGCGATCTTCGCGGCCGCGCACTACCTCCACGTGGCTGGCTACTCGGAGAACCCGCGCCGCGCGATCTTCGCCTACAACCACGCCGACTGGTACGTCGACTCCGTGATGCTCCGCGCGCGCCTGCTCGCCGCGGTGCCGGCGGACCTGATCGGCTCGCTCACCGGGCTCACCGAGGGCCGCTTCCCGGTGCGCGCCCGCGCGACCTACGCCGACGACATCGCCGAGCGCGAACTGCTGAAGCGCGTGGGCCGCGGCCAGAACGCCGCCAACCTCGTCGAGTCGAGCGCGAAGCGCCGCTCCATCGACATCTTCGCCGACAGCGGCTCGCCGGTCGTCGCGGTGAACGACGGCGTCGTGAAGCGGGTCGGCTCGCGCGCCGGCCACGGGTATCGCCTGGTGCTCCAGGACGTCTACGGCAACCGCTACAAGTACGCGCATCTCGACAAGGTCTCGCGCCGCCTCCACGCGGGCAAGAGCGTTCGCGGTGGCGCGGTCGTCGGACGCATCGGCGCGACTGTGGCCGACTCGGCGCCGCACCTGCGCTTCGGCATCCGGCCCTCAGGGCGCGGCGCTCCGACGATCGACCCGAAGCCCATCCTCGACGGCTGGCAGCTCCTCGCGGCAACCGAGATCTATCGCGCGAACGGCAAGAACGTGCTGCGCGAGGGGCCATCCGTCGGCCAGATCCTCCTGCTCTCGAAGCCGCTGCTCCAGAAGCGCGTCCTGGCGGACGGGCACATCGACATCTACCCGTGCGGGCGCGAGGACATCGCAGCCGGGCGGATCGACCGCCGCGTGCTGGCGACGCTCGAGTACCTGGCCGAGTCCGGACTGAGCCCGACGGTCAGCGCGCTCCGCTGCGGCCACAGCTACCACACGAAGTCCGGCAACGTGTCGGAGCACTCGTCCGGGAACGCGGTCGACATATCGAAGGTGAACGGCATGCCCATCCTGGGGCACCAGGAGCCCGGTGGCATCGCCGACCAGACAGTGCGGCGGCTGATGCTGCTCCAGGGCACGATGGTCCCCCACCAAGTGATCTCGCTGCTCAGCATCGGCGGGCCTACGATGGCGATGGCCGACCACGCGGACCACGTCCATGTGGGCTTCCGGCCCGCGGGCGAGGCCTGGAGCCGCGCCGGCTACTCGGTGCTGAAGCCGAGCCAGTGGCCCGCGCTGATGTCGCGCCTCAACTCGCTCTCGAACCCCATCGTCCCCTAGGGCTGGGGAGAGACCACGGCGGCGCTGCCGCCGCCGCGCCGCACCGGCTCGGCCGCCGCGAGCGTCTGGCCGCCGCCGAGGAACTCGATGCCGGTGACCGCGCCTATCTCGGGCGGTGGCGGGTCGCTGAAGGAGTGCCCATAGACGTTTTGGAGCGCCTTGCCCTCCGGCGAGGTCACGAAGGCCGGCTCGGCCGTCGTCGCGGTGCCGTTTCGCTCGGTCGCTCGCGGGGTCGCGATGGCCTCGGGCAGGCTCTTGCCGAGGTCGAGTCGCTCGAACAGCACCTGCAGGACGGTGCCCGGGATCGTCGAGCCGCCGGGTGAACCGATCGCGATGAACGGCTCGCCGTCCTTAGTCACGATCGTCGGGCTCATGGAGCTGCGCGGGCGCTTGTCGCCGTCGGCGCGGTTCGGATGGGTGCGCGAGTCGAAGTTGAAGTCTGTCAGCTCGTTGTTCATCAGGAAGCCGTAGCCGGGCACGACGATCGCGTTCCCGCCGGTGGACTCGATCGTGAACGTGTAGGAGACGACGTTGCCTTTGGCGTCCGAGACCACCAGGTGCGTGGTCGACTGGCGCGGGTGGCTGATGGTCGCGCTGGCCTGGGCCGCTTGGCTCGCGTCGCCCTGGTAGGGGTACGGATCGCCGGGGGCGACCGGGATCGTGGCGGGCACGTGGGTATCGTCGATCAGCTTCCGCCGCTCGGCGGCGAAGCCGTCCGACAGGAGGCCGGTAAGCGGGACGTCGAAGAAGTCGGGGTCGGCCAGGTAGGCGTTGCGGTCGGCGAACGTATAGCGAGAGGCCTCGAGCATGAGGTGGAGCGCGCGGGTCCGGTCGGCGGCGGACAGGTTCGTGTAGCCCTCGAGGATGTTGAGCGCCTCGCCGACGGTCGACCCGCCGCTCGTCGGCGGACCCATGCTCCAGACGTCGAGCCCGCGGTAGCCGATGTGGGTCGGGTCGCGCTCGATGGCGTGGTAGTTCCCGACGTCGCTGGCCGTCATGAGGCCCGGCCGCCAGGCGTGGTTCGCGCTCGCTGCCTTGGGCGGGTGCTGAGCCGCGTCGGCCATCGCGTCGGCCACGGGCCCCTCGTAGAACCAGTCGGCGCCTCTCTGCGCAAGGAGCCGGTAGGTGTGGGCGAGGTCCGGGTTCTTCAGGGTGCTGCCGACGTCACGCGCGGTGCCGTCACGGTCGAGGTAGATCGCGGCGGTCGAGGGGATGTCGTTGAACCAGTCGATGTTCGGCTCGGTCTGCGAGGCAAAGGTGCTGTCGACTGTGAAGCCGTTGGTGGCGGCGCGGATGCCGGGTAGTAGTGCGCGGTCGAGCGACCAGGTGCCGTAGCGGGCGAGGGCGCGCTGCCAGGTGGCGACCGTGCCGGGGATCCCCGCGGACAGGCCGCTGAAGCGAGCGTCGTCGAACGGGAGCGCTTTGCCTTTCTCCCAGAAGGAGCCCGGCTTCATGCTGGCCGGCGACTCCTCACGTCCATCGATCGTGGTGACGTTTCCGCTCGCCGTGCGGATCACCATGAAGCCGCCACCGCCAATGCCGCAGGAGAACGGCTCGGTCACGCCGAGCACGCCCGCCGCCGCAACCGCGGCGTCGATGGCGTTGCCGCCGTTCTGGAGCGTGTCGATGGCAGCTCGCGTGCCGTCGAGGTCCACGGACGCCGCGGCGCCGCCGCTTCCGACGGCGGTCGGCTCCTTCTGCGTCTCGGCGGCTGCGGTGGAGGGGTCGAACAGGACGAGCGCTATCAGCGCCAGGATGAGAAAACGCGCGATCAACATCGCTCTCCGCTTACCCGGTGCGTGTTAGGTTCAGGCGTGACTCCGCTGCGCTGGCCTCTGATCGCCGTTCTGCTCGTCGCGGCGCTGGCCGTGCCCTCCTCCGGGACGGCCGCGGCGTCGCGTGCGAAGACCAAGCACGGCGTCACGGCGCAGATCTCGCACGGCACGCTCTACATCACCGGCAACCGCAAGCCGAACTCGGTGACATTGCGCCTGAGGCGACGGAGGCCGGCCATCCTCCAGGTGGACGTCAAGAGCAACCACACCGCCGACTTCGCGTTCAGGCGCCGAGCCTTCCGGGGAATCCACGTGAAGGGCGGCAAGGGGGACGACGCCATCGGCATCTCCGACACGAACGGCAGCTTCCTCCGCTCGGAACGAATCGCCCTGGGCGGCGGGTCCGGCGGCGACCGGCTCGTCTACACGGGCTCCCCGGGCGCGGACTCGCTCGCTCTCGGATCGAGCCGCGGGCGCTTCCGACTCGCCCGCGGCTCGGGGTTTGCACTCTCCGCTCGTGGGCTGGAGCAGGTCTCGATCAGGCCGGAGGGCGGCGCCGACGCTGTGACGATCGGCAACCTCGCCCGCTCCGACGTCAACGAGGTCGGGCTCCGGCTGGGTAGCGACGGCACCGCCGACAGCGTCCTGACGACGGCAACCGGGTCCGACAACTCGCTGACCGCCCGCCGCGATGCCACCCGGCTCAGCCTGGCGGGCCTTCCATGGACCGTGACGGTCGCGGACGTCGAGAGCATCGATCGCGTCGCGATCAGCGGTGGCGGCGGCGCAGACACGCTGCATCTCTACGGGACGGTCGGGGCCGACAGGATGGACGTGTCGAACGCCGGAGGCCTGCTCCACGCGGACCTCGACGGAGCCGCCGTCGAGGCCGACGACTTCGAGGCGCTCCGGCTGGAGCCGCTGCCCGGCGAGGACACGCTGCGGGTGCACGATCTCGCCGGCACCGACGTCGGGCAGGTGGTCGCCGACCTCGGCGTGAATCGGGGCGGTGCGCCTGACGGCCAGGCGGACAGCCTCAGCCTCGACGCCGACGGCGGGCCAGACACCGTCGCAGTGAGCGGCGGGGCGTCCGGCATCGCGGTCAGTGGGGTGACGGCCGGAACCTCGGTGTTCGCGGCGGACCCGCTCGACCATCTCGCCGTGAACGGCCTCGGGGGCCCGGACACGATCGACGGGTCGGGGCTCGCCGCGAACGCGGTTGCCCTGACCCTCCGCGGCGGCGCGGACAACGACAAGCTCACGGGGAGCGGCGGAGCCGACACCTTCGCCTGGGAGCCGGGCGATGCCTCCGATGTAGTGGAGGGAGGCGCCGGGACGGACACCGTTGCCGCGGGCGGCTCCAATGCGGCGGACACGTTCGCGGTGTCGGCGGCGGGTGCACGGGCGTCCGTCACGCACGCTCCGGATGGTGAGACCCTCGAGATGGACGGCGTCGAGGCGGCCGGCTTCGCGCCACGAGGAGGCGCCGACCTCGTCACGCTGAACGACCTCACCGCGACCGACGTGCGCAAGCTGAGCGTCGACCTCGCGGCGGCGAGCGGCGACGGGGCCGCGGACAGGGTCGTCGTCAACGGGACGACCGGCGATGACGACGTAACGCTCCGCGGCGGGCCGGGAGCGCTCAACGTGACCGGCCTGATCCCCTCGCTCGCAGTCACCAACGCCGAGCCGAGCTTGGACCGCCTGACCCTGAACGCCTTCGCCGGCAACGACACAATCGACGCGTCCGCCGTCGCACTCGGCGCGGTAGCGCTCACGCTGGACGGCGGCGCCGGCAACGACACGCTCACCGGCGGCGCGGGCGACGACACCCTCGTGGGCGGCCTCGACGCCGACCTGCTCCACGGCGGCCCCGGCAACGACACACTGGACGCAGGCGGCGACCCGGGCGACCAGGCCTTCCAGGACTAGCCGGCTACGGCTTCGCGAGCGCTCGTGCCATTCGGGCCACCGCCGCCTGGAGCCCCGGCAGCGGTCGCATCATCAGCGTGACCTCGGTGATCGTTCCGTCCTCGCCGACCCGCTGGTCGAGCACGCCGTCGACGGGATGCTCCTCCACCTGAGCCTCAAAGAACATCACGCCATCCACCCGGCGCGTGACCTCCACGCGATCGAGAACCGACCCAATCGTCACGAACAGGTGGACGACCTGCTCGCGCCCGCGATACGTCTGAACCGGGCTATGGAAGACGACGTCCTCGGCGAGCATCCGAACGAGCGCCTCCCGATCCCGATCCGCGATGGCGCTCAGCAGGTCCATCGCCGCATTATGAGGCCCCAGCACTTAAGGGGTCAGACCCCCTATCACGAGGACACTCAAGGGGTCTGACCCTCTATCAGACCCTCTATCACCCTCAACGGATCTGACCCCCTTGAGCGTGAGCGTTGCGGCGCAACCTAAAGGCACTGCCCCTTTACGACGAGGGGCCGCGCGATGGCGGCCCCTCGGCAACAGCTCTGTGACGAGTCCGTCTACTTCAGCTCGACCTGAGCACCGGCCTCCTCGAGTTCGCCCTTCAGCTTCTCGCCCTCGTCGCGGTCGACGCCCTCCTTGACGGGCTTGGGCGCCTCGTCGACGAGCGCCTTGGCCTCCTTGAGGCCTAGGCCGGTGGCGGCACGGACGACCTTGATCACCTGGATCTTCTTGTCGCCGGCGCCGGTGAGGACGACATCGACAGTGGCCGACTCCTCCTCAGCCGCGCCGCCGTCACCCGCAGCGGCCGCGGCCGGTGCCGCCGCCGCGACGGCCGTCGCCGACACGCCGAATTCCTCCTCGAGCGCCTTGATCAGCTCGGACAGCTCGAGAACCGACATCTTCTTGATCTCATCGATCAACTCTGCAGCAGTGGCCATGGGCCCTCCTTATTCCTTCTCGTCGCCCTCGGAGGGCGCTTCAGTTTCATCAGTCTCAGTCGCGTCACCCTCGGCCTCGGCCTCGGGCTCTGCGGAAGCCTCCTCAGCCGGGGCCCCCTCAGCGGGAGCCTCCTCGTCACCGGTGGCCGCGGAATCCTCGGCGGCGCCGTCCTCAGCCGGCGCCTCCTCGGCAGCGGGAGCCTCGGCCGCCTGGTCCGCGGCCGCCTCCTCAACGGAAGCGTCCTCGGCGGGCTCAGCCGGAGACTCTGCAGCGGCGGGCTCGTCGGAGGACGCCTCCTCGGTGGATGCCTCCTCTGCCGGAGCCTCGGCCGCCGCCTCTTCCGCCGGAGGCCCCTCTGCCGGAGCTTCCTCTGCCGGAGCCTCGGCCGCCGCCTCTTCCGCCGGAGCCTCCTCTGCCGGAGCCTCGGCCGCCGCCTCTTCCGCCGGAGCCTCCTCTGCCGGAGCTTCCTCCGCCGGAGCTTCCTCCGCCGGAGCTTCCTCTGCCGGAGCCTCCTCCGCCGCCCCCTCGCCTCCGACCAGGCCCTGGTCGCGAATCTGGCCCAGCTGGATCGCCAGGCCGGAGATCAGTGCGTTCAGGCCTCGGACAAGGCCGGTGATCGGTGAGGCGATCATTCCGACCAGCTGGCCGTGGAGGACGTCGCGGGCGGGCAGTCTCGAGAGTGCCTCGAGTTGCTCGACCGTCAGGACGTCGCCGTTCATCAGGCCGCCCTTGAACGCGACCACGTCGTGCTCGCGGCGGAACGTGGCCAGCGCCTTGGCGGCCAGCGCCACGTCGCCGCGGTCCGCCAGCACGAAGGTGAAGGCGGTCGGGCCCTCGAGCACGTCCTTGAGGGACTCGGCCCCAGCCTGGTCGGCCGCGCGCATCGTCAGGGTGTTCTTCACGACGCGGAAGCGCGCGCCCGCCTCGGTCAGGCGCGTCCGCAACTCGGCAGCCTGCGGCACCGAGATCCCGCGGTAGTCGACGGCGAATACCGCCTCCGACTCCTGAATCTGGCCGGCCACCTCCTCGATGGCCGCGGCTTTCTGTTCTCTGTTCATCTCGTTCCTTTGCTGTGTGCCCAGGCGAAGACACACGGGAAGCGAGATGCTCCGGCGTCTCCACCTGCCCCGGACTTACACGAGAAGCCGCCGGGGGTCTCGGGCAGAAAAGCTGTGGTCGGTCAGGCTACCTCGGCCGGCTCCCCGATGTCCTCGACGATGCCCCGCGTGCGCGTGGGATCGACCTTCACGCCCGGGTTCATGCTCGTGGTGATCGTGACCGTGTGCAGGTAGCGCCCCTTAGCGGCGGCCGGCTTCGCGCGCACGACCTCGTCGATCAGCGCGGCATAGTTCTCGAGCAGCACCTTCGCGTCGAAGCTCAGCTTCCCGATCGGCAGGTGCACGATCGCGTGGCGGTCGGTGCGGTACTCGATCTTGCCGGCCTTCGACTCCGACACGGCCTTGGCGATGTCCATCGTCACCGTGCCGACCTTCGGGTTCGGCATCTTGCCCTGCGGCCCCAAGATGCGGCCGAGCCGGCCAACGACCGGCATCATGTCGGGCGTCGCGATCGCCACGTCGAAGTCGGTGAAGCCGCCCTCGACGCGCTCGGCGAGATCCTCGGCGCCGACCACGTCCGCGCCCGCCTCCTCGGCCTCGCGCGCCTTGTCGCCCTTGGCGAATACGGCGACCGTCATCTCCTTGCCGAGCCCATGCGGCAGCGAGATGGTGCCGCGCAGCTGCTGGTCGGCGTGGCGCACGTTCAGCCCCGTGCGGATGTGCACCTCGACGGTCTCGTCGAACTTGGTCGGCTCGAAGTCCTTGAGGATCCCCACGGCCTCGGCCGGCGAGTACTGGTTCTCGCGGTCGACCTTCTCGAGGTTCGCCCGGTAGCGCTTTCCGTGCCCCGCCACGGCTAGACGACCTCCACGCCCATCGAGCGCGCCGTGCCGGCGATGATCTTCGAGGCGGCGTCCACGTCGTTCGCGTTCAGGTCCGGCATCTTCTGCTCCGCGATCTGACGCACCTGAGCCCGCGTGATCGTGCCGACCTTGTTGCGGTTCGGCTCACCCGACCCCTTGTCGAGCCCGATCGCCTGCTTGATCAGCACGGCGGCCGGCGGCGTCTTCGTGATGAAGGTGAAGGAGCGGTCCTCGTAGACCGTGATCTCGACCGGGATGATCGTGCCGGAGTCCTGCTGGGTCTGCGCGTTGAACGCCTTGCAGAACTCCATGATGTTCACGCCGTGCTGGCCCAGCGCGGGGCCGACCGGCGGGGCGGGGTTCGCCTGCCCGGCGGGCACCTGGAGCTTGATGAGTGTGAGGACCTTGCGCGCCATCTAGATCTTTTTCACCTGGTCGAACCCGACCTCGACCGGCGTCTCCCGGCCGAAGATCGAGACGAGAACCTTGAGCTTAGCTGCGTCCTCGTTGATCTCGGAGATCTCGCCCGAGAAGTCGGAGAGCGGGCCGGACACGACCTTCACAGACTCGCCGATCGAGAACTGCGCGCGCGTCCGCGGGCGCTCGGCGGTCTCGCGGTGGAGCAGGCGGTCGACCTCGGACTGGTTCAGCGGGACGGGATTGTTCGAGGCGCCGACGAAGCCCGTCACGCCGGGCGTGTTCTTCACGAGCTGCCAGGAGTCGTCCGTCAGGTTCATGTTGACGAGCAGGTAGCCGGGCATCGTGCGCTGCTCCTTCATCTGCTTCTGCCCGTCCTTCATCTCCTGCACCTGCTCGGTCGGAATGACGATCTGGCGGATGTTGTTCTCCTGGCCGAGCGAGATGCGGCGGTGCTCAAGGTTCTGCTTGACCTTGTTCTCGTGACCGGAATAGGTGTTGACGGCGTACCAGCGAAACACAGAGAGATGCCCTAACTAGAGAATTGCCTTGATCAGCTCGTTGAAGATCGCGTCGAGCAGGCCCAGATACCCGCCCGCGATCAGGACGAAGCCGAGCACCACTCCCGTGAGGGTCACCAGAGCCTGGCGATTGGGCCACTGGACGCGCTGGAGCTCGGCCCAGACTGCGATCAGAAACTGTACGACACGCGGACGGTCCTTGTGCACCTCGTGCGCTGCGCGGCCGCGCCGCCCCCGGACCGCGTAGCCGGATTCGCCGGCACCACGCTCGGCGACCGCCGCGTCGGGATCATCGACGAGGTCGTCCTCGGCGAAGTCTTCCGCGTGCTCCCAGTCCGCCTCCTCCTCCTCCTCGGCGAGACGAGCGGCCTCGTCGTCGTCGAGGGCGGCCTCGTGCTCATCACGATCAACGATGGCCTCGTCGTGCTCGAGCGTGAAGTCGCTTCGGCCGAGCTCCTCCGGGGGAGCCCCAGCCTCGAGGTGGTCGGCGTCGATTCCGGGCGGGCCCGGCCCGGCCACGGGCTCGATCGGTTCCGGCGTCACGCCCGGGATGTCGGCACGGGCCTCGCGCTGCTGCCCGTCGCCGCCCTGCTGCTGGAGGCGGCGCGCGCGGCGCTCAGCCTGGCGCTGCTTCGAGCGCTGGCGGTTACGAGCCATGCGTCAGCGGGTCTCTTTGTGCGGCGTGTGCTTCCCGCACCAACGGCAATACTTGCGGAACTCGATCCGATCCGGGTTGTTCCGCTTCGACTTCTCAGTTTGGTAGTTACGCCGCTTGCACTCCTCGCATGCGAGGGTCACGGCGATTCGAACGTCTCCGCGAGCCATGGCTCCTTCGGAAGGTATTAGGCGTGGGGCGGCCGGGGGCACGCTGGCGCACCGCGGCCGGCCGCGAGGTCGAGCGCTGAGTCTAGCGGCGGGACGGCTAGGGTGAACGCCTACCGCATGCCGCCCGAGACCTCCGAACTGCGTCCGCTGGCCGAGGCCGCCTTTCGGTCCCTCAACTCAGGCGACATCGAGGGCTTCCTGGCACTCGTGGCGGACGATGTCGAGTTCACCTCGATGATCCTCGAGCTGGAGAACGTGACCTTCCGCGGCCCCGAGGGGGTGCGCACCTGGTGGGAGGCGGTTCGCACCACGTTCCAGGGAGTGCAGTGGGAGCTGCTCGACCTCGTCGAGTGGGACCAGAGCGCCATCTCCAGGGTGCGCGCGGCGGCGGAAGTGGGCGACGGCTGGGTGGAGCAGCAGGTCTGGCAGGCGGCCACGTTCAGGGACGGGAAGCTCACCTGGTGGGCGAGCTTCCGCAGCGAGGCTGAGGCACTCGCGGCGCTCGAGCTTCGGTAGCCCGCGGGCGTCGGTTTTCCGACACCAGGTCGGCGGATTGCCCCATGGTGCCGGGCCCACCGGGCTGGCACGGTGGCCCCATTGCTCGTCTCTCGGACCTCCCGCAAGCCGACCAAGGACGAGGCGCGCCAGCTCCTGAGCGTCCCATTCGCCCTGACGCGCACCGTGCGCGTCCCCGAGCAGCTCCGCCGCGTACGGATCGGCGAGGCGGACGGTCGCCGCGTCTGGACGTTCGACCTCGCCATCAACGCGCAGTCGGTCGACCACGGCACGAACTACACGCACGACAACTACAGCGCCGCCGTGATCCAGCTGCCCGTGCGAATCGACGGCCGCGTGGCCCTGGCGCGCAGGGGCTTCCTGAGCAATCCGGAGGAGGCTCTCGTGCCTGAGGTGGAGGGAGGCACGGACGAGCTGCGGCGCAGGTTCAGGGTGCGGGCGTCCTCGGGCGAGCTCGCGGCGCAGATGCTGGACGAGCGGGTGTGTGCGTGGCTGACCGGGCCGGGACGCGGCTTCCACTACGAGATCGTCCACGACCGCGTGCTGGCCTACGGCTGGCGGCGCTGGCTCGGAGGGACCGGGCCGCTGCGTGCGGCACTTGGGCTGGCTGCGGAACTCACGGACCGTCGGCAGCTCGAGGCCGCCTAGTCAGTCGCGAGTCGGCTGTCCGATTCCGAGCAGGTTGCCCTCGCTGTCGCGGAACCATCCGCCTCGCTCGCCTGTGCCCTTGCTCGGGTAGTTGCCCTCGATCGTCGCGATCCCGTCGACGATCTCCATGCCCGGGACGTCGTACTCCTCGAAGACGACTCCGCGTGAGCGCAGCTCCGCGACCGTCGCATCGATGTCATCGACGTCCCATCCCATCTGGGTGTGGTCGCCCGACGGAGCGCCGGTCGATTGGAAGAGCACGAACTCACCGGCGCCACACTCGTACCGAAGGCCGCCCGGCCGCTCCTCCACGGGGTCGAGGCCGAGCTTCTCCGAATAGAACTTCCTCGCCCGCTCGAGGTCCTGCGCGGGCAGCCGCGTGGCGACCCTTCCGTCCTTCAGCATCTACTGCTCCTTCGCTCGTTCCTGCGAAAGCCGGCGGTGGTTGTTTACGCGCCGAGCGGTCTAGTCGACGAGACGACTCGGCGGACCACCCCCGTAGATGCCGCGGCCGTGTGCCTTCTCCTTCAGCACGTCCTCGCGCGTTCGCCCGTCGTCGTCGGGGTCGATGTGCATCGCGGCAAGGCGCGACAGCTTGTCCTCATAGCTCCCGACGTACACGACGCGCGCGGGCTTTCCCCGCTTCGAAGGCCAGAGCTCAGTCAGGCGGCGCATGACTTCCTCCTGCGTCGGAGTCCAGGGTCAGTGAACTCCCGCGGCGCGCCGAAGTCAAGCAATGGCGTGCGTAATCTCGATTGAGTGCGCAGGTTTCTTTACACGACCGACGACCCGCCGGAACGGCCCGCGGACCCGGCTCTGCGGGCGGCGAACCTGCGGCGGATCGGCGCACTGTTCGCCCCCTACAGGCTGCGGCTCGGGGGCCTGCTCCTGCTGATCGTCGGCTCGGCGGCGCTCGGCGTCGTGCCGGCGTTCCTGCTGAAGCGCGTGCTCGAGGCGATCGCGCAGAACGACACGGGCTCGCTGTCCGTCGCCGCCGGCGGCATGATCGCGATCGCGGTTGCGACCGGGGTCCTCGGCGTGATTCAGACGCTGCTGTCCAATCAGGTCGGGCAGCGCGTCATGCACGACCTGCGGGCGGCCGTCTTCCGGCATCTCCAGAAGCTGTCGCTTGCCTTCTTCACGCGCACGCGCACCGGCGAGGTCCAGTCGCGGATCTCGAACGACATCGGTGGCGTGCAGAGCGTGGTCACGAACACCGCCACATCGATCGCGTCGAATGTGACGACGGTCATCGCGACGATGGTCGGCATGCTGCTCTTGAGCTGGCAGCTGGCGCTGTTCGCGTTCGCGCTGATCCCGCTGTTCGTGCTGTTGACGCGGCGTGTCGGCAACGAGCGGCGGCGGATCGCGAAGACGACCCAGGAGACGCTGGCCGACATCTCGAGTCTCGTGCAGGAGTCGCTGTCCGTGTCGGGGATCCTGCTCGGCAAGACGATGGGCCGCGGCAGCGAGCTGGCCGATCGCTTCGAGGGCGACTCGCGTCGGCTCGCCGATCTGGAGGTGCGCCAGCGCATGGCCGGGCGCTGGGTGATGGCGTCGATCCAGACCAGCTTCGCGGTGATGCCGGCCGCGGTGTACTGGTTCGGAGGGCTCGCGCTCGCGGGCGGATCGGATGCCGTTTCGCTTCCGCTGCTCGTGGCCTTCACGACCCTGCAGACGCGGTTGTTCTTCCCGGTCGGGTCTCTGCTGGGCGTAGGCCTGGACGTGCAGACCTCGCTCGCGCTGTTCGACCGCATCTTCGAGTACCTCGATCAGCCGATCGACATCGTCGAGAAGCCCGACGCCAAGTCGGTCGCGACGGCAGGCGACGTCGCCTTCGAGAACGTCTGGTTTCGCTACGGCGACGAATGGACGCTCGAGGACGTGTCGTTCACGGTCCCGTCCGGCACGACGACAGCGCTGGTCGGCGAGACGGGCTCCGGCAAGACGACGCTCGGCTATCTGGCGGCCAGGCTCTACGACGCCAGCCGCGGCCGAATCACGATCGACGGCATCGATATCCGCGACCTGAGCTTCCAGGCTCTGAGCGATCTCGTCGGCGTCGTCTCGCAGGAGACGTACCTGTTCCACGCCTCGGTGCGCGACAACCTGCGCTTCGCGAAGCCGGACGCCACCGACGAGGAGCTCGAGCGGGCGGCGGAGGCGGCCCGCATCCACGAGGTGATCACGGCCCTGCCAGATGGCTACGACACCGTCGTGGGCGAGCGCGGCTACCGCTTCTCCGGCGGCGAGAAGCAGCGGATCGCGATCGCGCGGACGGTTCTGCGCAACCCGCCGATCCTCATCCTCGACGAGGCCACGAGCTCGCTCGACACCGCCACCGAGCGACTGGTCCAGGAAGCGCTCGACCGCCTCTCGGAGGGCCGCACGACAATCGCCATCGCGCACCGCCTCTCGACGGTGCGCGACGCGGACCAGATCATCGTGCTCGATCACGGCCGCATCGCCGAGTCGGGCCGCCACGAGGAGCTGATAGGCGCGAGCGGTCGCTATTCCGCGTTGGTGAGTCGCGACGCGGAGCTCACAACAACCGCGCCCGTCGCGGGCGAGCTTCCGGTGCTCACGGCGGCCGGTTAGGTCACCTTCGATTCGAAGCCCTTCACACGATTCGTTCTGCGCTTCGGCCTGTACAGCCGGCGGATCAGCGGTCACCCTTGTGGCGTGACGACGCGGGCGGCGAGCGGTGCGGGTCTTGCGGCCGCTGCGGAGGCTTCGATGCGGTGTCTCGCGGTGGGGCCGGCCGACGATGTTCTCGTGCTCTGCAACGAGCCTCAGCGGGGTGTCGCGGAATCGCTTCTCGCGGCGGCGCAGCCCGCTGCGCGTAGCGCACGCCTGGTCGTCTTCCCGCCGCTCTCGCGCGACGGAGAGGAGCCACCGCAAGACGTCGTGGATGCGATGGCCGAGGCGACGGTGGTCTTCGCACCCACGACGTTCTCGCTCAGCCACACCCGGGCGAGATCGGAAACCACCGGTCGCGGTACTCGCATCGCGACGATGCCGGCGATAACCGAGGCGCTGTACATCCGTGCCATGCCCGTCGACTACGCGGAACTCCGGCGATCAGGCGAGAACGTCGGCGCGCGGCTGACCGCCGCGTCCACGTGCCGCGTGAGCTCGGCGGCTGGCACCGATGTTCTGCTCAGAGTCGAGGGCCGGCGCGCGGTGGTCGACGACGGCAACCTGCAGGCGAGGGGGGCGTTCGGGAACCTCCCGGCCGGCGAGGCCTTCATCGCGCCGGTTGAACGAAGCGCCGAAGGCGTGGTTGTCTTCGACGGCTCGCTCGCGGGCTTCGGCCTGCTGGACCAGCCGGCACGCGTGCAGATCGCGGGTGGGCGCGCGGTGGAGGCCGACGGTGCGGCCGGGAAGTGGCTGCTCGAGACGCTCGACGCCGGCGGCGCGAGCGGGCGGATGCTGGCCGAGCTTGGCATCGGCACGAACCCGGCAGCCATCCTCAGCGGGAACATCCTCGAGGACGAGAAGGTGATCGGCACGGCCCATATCGCGTTCGGGGCGAACCTCTCGTTCGGCGGCGACAACTCAGCGGAGGTTCACATCGACGGCATGCTGCTCGAGCCGACGATCGACGTGGACGGGCGGCCGCTGATGCGCAGCGGCGAGCTGAGCGACTCGGACTCGCTCTAGGCATCGCGGGCGCGGAGCGACCGATCCGGGTCTGGGTGGTCGGCTTCGGGACCGTGGGCCAGTGGCTTCTCCGCACCCTGCATTCGAACAGGGAACGCCTCCGGGCGCGCTACGGCACGGTCATTGCCGTGGTGGGCCTCGCGAACGCACGCGACGGGTTCATCCACGACGAAGACGGACTCGACATTCCGGACGTTCTCGGACTGGTGTCCGAGCGGAGGTCGATCGCGGAGCTGCCGGGAGCGCGGCGCTGGCCGACCGCCCTGGAGGGCCTTCGCGCGACGGACGCCGACGTTCTCGTGGAGGTCACCGGAAGCCCCTCGGCGGACGGCGAGCCGGGCCTCGCTCACATCCGGGAGGCGCTCGGTCGCGGGATCGCGGTGGCCACGTCCAACAAGTGGCCGGTCGCCCTGCACGGCGTCGAGTTGGTCGATCTCGCCCGCCGCCAGTCGGTCGCGCTCCGCGCCGAGTCGACAGTCATGTCGGGAACTCCGGTTCTCGGCCCGCTGGTCGAGGGGCTCCCGGGCGCGACCCCGATCGCACTGCGGGGCATCCTGAACGCAACCGTCAACTTCATCCTCTGCCGAATGGAAGAGGGCAGGTCCTACCAGGAGGCGCTCGCCGAGTCACAAGATCTCGGCCTGGCTGAGCGCGACCCGAAGGCGGATGTCGAGGGCCAGGACTCTGTGGCGAAGCTGATGATTCTCGCGGCGTTGGTCTTCGGGCGCCAGCTACACCCACAGGAGATCGCCTGCCGCGGGATCGCCGACATTGCACGGGCAGAGATCGATCAGGCCGCCTCCGCTGGCGCTCAACTCCGGCACGTCGCGAGCCTCGAGTTCGCAGAGCCGGGCGGGGTCGGCGAGGTCCGAGCTCACGTCGAGCCGACACTCCTCGGCCGCGACGACCCGCTCGCGGGCGTCCAGGGGACCACCAACGCCATCGCTGTCCGGGCGAAGCCGCTGGGCGAGGTCACGATCACCGGGCCCGGCGCCGGACCGGAGCTCGCGGGCCAGGGCGTGTTCAGCGACCTCATCGCGCTCAGCACACGCGCCTAGTCTCCTCTCGTCCCCCCAGTGTGCTCGAGGATGGCGCGGACGATGGACGCCCAGTCGGCTCGATCGACCCCATGGCCTGCTCCCTCCAGTGCCATCAGCCTGGCACCGGGAATCTCATCTGCGAGCGCCGCGCCGTGCTCGATCGGGAACATCGGGTCGGCCGTGCCATGCATGACGAGGGTTGACGCGGATACCGATGACAGCGGGCCTCGCGAGCGGCCACCATCCGGGATTGCGTCGTGATTCTGTGTCGCCGCGAGGTCGCGAGCGCGCTCGACGTCGCGACGAACGAGCGCTCGGACCTCCGCCTCATCGAATGGACGCCGGTCGCCCGCGAGCACGCGCGAGTAGTCGACCAGGTAGTCGATCACCGAGTCGGGATCGGACCAGTCGGCCCGCGCCGTTGACAGGAATCGTCCGAACTCGTCGGTCGGCGGTGGAAGCACACGGTCGGCGGGCAGCGCCGGAGATGTGCTGATCAGGACGAGTGACAGGACGCGCTCGGGATAGTCGAGCGCGAGCAACTGCGCAAACGCCCCGCCCGCGGAGACGCCGACCACGTGGGCGGCGGGGATGCCGTGGGCGTCGAGCACGCCGGCCGCGTCAGCGACGAGATCCGCGCCGGTGTAGCGGGGGCGCCCGGGCTCGTAGGTCACTGAGCGGCCTGTATCACGATGGTCGTAGCGGATCACGAAACGTCCGCCGTCGGCGAGCATCCGGCAGAAGCGCTCGTCCCACCAGAGCATCGACCCGCCAAGGCCCATGATGAGGAGGATGGGCGGGTCGGCCGCGTCGCCGAATGGCTCGGTGCAGAGCTCGACGCCGTTCGCTTCGATCATTCGCTCGGTCATGCCTTCCACGCGCTGTATTTCATACCGGTCCATTTCGAGCCGCCGCGACGTCAGTACTTGTGATGCCAGCTAACGCCAACGAAGGAGACCGACATGGGAAAGCTCGTCATAAGCGAGAACGTCTCGCTCGACGGAGTCATCGAGGACCCGACCGGTGCCGAGGGCTTGCGGGTTGGCGGCTGGTTCTTCGAGACAGATCGCGGCGAGGACGGCGAACGGTTCACGCTCGAGAAGACGCTGGGCACTGAGGCCCTGCTTCTGGGGCGGCGGAGCTACGAGTTCTTCGCCGCGACGTGGCCATCCCGCGGTGGCGAGTTGGCGGACAAGATGAACAGCCTGCCCAAGTACGTCGTGTCCTCGACCCTCCAGCATCCCGAGTGGAACAACTCGACGGTTCTGAAAGGCGACGTAGTCGACGAGGTCTCGAAGCTGAAGCAGGAGGTAAACGGCGAAATCGTAGTCCTCGGCAGCCCCCAGCTCGCGCGCACGCTGATCGACCACGGCCTCGTCGACGAGCTCCGGCTAATGATCTACCCCGTCGTCCTCGGTGCCGGCACGCGCCTCTTCGGCGAGACCAGCGACAAGAAGCCCGTGCGCCTCGTCGACACACAGACCGTCGGTGACGGGATCGCGATCCTCACCTACGAACTCGTCCGAGACGCCGAGCGGGCATCGGACGCCGCCAGCCTTAAGGACAAGCGCGCCGCCGCTCTCCGCCAGGCGGGCATCCGGGAGAGCGCCTAGAGAGTGCGTCAAGGTTGGTAGGGAGGCGCGACGCCCCAGCCCCAGCGGGGGACGGGCGCGTGCGGGGCGACCTCCGCGTCCGGCTTCGAGTTGTCCAGCGCCACCCGCGAGCCCCCATTCGGCGTAACTCATGATCGCGGCCCGGAACTCCGGGTCCATCGGGGAGCCGGCGCGGTCTGCCGCGGTGCTGAGCAGCGTAAGAAGCGCAGGCGCCTCTTGGGGTGATGTCCACGCCGCGGTGTCTCGCGAGCATGTGCTCGTAGCCCCTTGCTGCTCGGTGTAGACCGCGGGCCCGCCCATCACCTCACACCACCACTCGGCCACGTGCTCGCGATGCTCGCGACTGACGCCGCCGGGGAACAGCGGTGCGAGGGGCTCGTTCTGCTCGACCTGGTCGTAGAACCGCCGCTTGAACGCGGGCGCGCCGTCGGCCCACTCATAGACGGTCGGTGTCGTCATCGCTCCGTGACGCTGAACCAGTTGCCCGAGTTGTCTCGCAGCGTCGCCTCCGTGCCCCACTCGCGCTTCGTCGGCTCGGAGAGGAAGCTCACCCCGCGCTCGCTGAGCTGGGCGTAGGTGCCGCGGCAGTCGGACGTCTCGAACGCCGCCGCGCCGAGGACTCCCTTCGCGACCAGCGCCCTGACCTGCTGTGCGCTCTCCTCGTCCATCATCGGCGGACCCGGCTCGAGCAGGATGACCTCGTGGTCCGGCTGCTTCGGCGGGGTGACGGTGAGCCAGCGAAAGTCGCCGACCCTGGCGTCGGTGTGCAACTGGAAGCCGAGCTTCTGCGTGTAGAACTCGAGCGCCTCGTCCTGGTCGAGGACCCACACCGTGGTGTGCGTGAGCTTGTCGATCACGTGTCTCTGCCTCCTTCGTAGCTCTCGCCCTGACGCTACTTCTCGGCGTGCGGCGCTGCTTCTCGAAAACTGCTCACTGCGGGCGGGTCCCGGCGACGACTCGTGGGGACGCGTGTACATGAGCGTGAAGCAGGCGGGGATCGGCGGTGCGCTCATCTCGTGCCAGCGCCGGGCGTACGCAGCCGGCGATTCGCCGACGAGCTCACGGAAGGCGCCGCTGAACGAGCCGAGGCTCTGGAAGCCGACCTCCACGCTGACCTGCGTGACCGACAGCTCCGTGCCGCGCAGCAGTTCGCTCGCACGCTCGATTCTCCGGCGGCGCAGATACTGGTGTGGTGTCTCGCCGAACGCCTGCTTGAAGCTGCGAGCGAAGTGGGCCGTCGAAGCGTGTGCGGTCCGCGCGAGCGTCGCGACGTCAAGCTCGCGCGCGTAATCGCGGTCGATCACGTCCTTAGCGCGCAGCAGATGGATGTAGACGGGGATCGGGTCGCGCACTCCGCACGAAGGCTAAGCGTGCGGAGGGTCTCTCAGTCAGGCCGGCCGCGTTCGGCGAGCGTGCGGTTCGCCTAGGCAGCTCGCAGGGGCGTTTCTCAACCGAATGCATCGCCGATCAGCCGGCCATTGCGGCGACCCTGTGCTGTTTCGGGCTGATGCCGCGTACTCGCTTGAACGCGGTGCTGAGCGCGAAGGGTGTCGAGTAGCCGACCTGGTAGGCGACCGAGCCGATCGTCGCGTCCGGCTCCAGCAGGAGGTCGGCGGCCAGGGAGAGGCGCCAGTCGGTGAGGAAGGTCATCGGCGGCTCGCCCACGAGCTCGGTGAAGCGGCGGGCGAGAGCCGCTCGCGAGACGCCTGCCTCCGCGGCGAGCTCGGCGACTGTCCATGGACGGGCGGGGTCGTCGTGGATGAGCCGCAGCGCCTTGCCGACCACAGGGTCGCTGTAGGCGCGGTACCAGCCGGGCGCGTCCGCGTCCGGACGCGCGAACCAGGCGCGCAGGACGGCGATCAAAAGCAGGTCGAGTAGCCGGTCGAGCACAGCCTCCTGGCCCGGGTCGTCCTTGACGATCTCCTCGGCGAGGAGCCCCACGAGCGGTGACGCCCACGCGTCACTCGGGAGCACAAGCAGCGGCGGCAGCGCGTTCAAGAGTCGCCGGCTGACCTCGCCCTCCAGCTCGTAGGTGCCGTTGAGCATCACGGTCTCTCCGACCGGGCTGTTGCCCCAGGTCCGAACGCCCATGAACGACATGAGCTCCACCTCCTGCCCGTCCGGCGTCACGCACCGGTTCCCCGGGAGGATGATCACCTGGGGCGCCGTCAGCGGATCGTCGGCTAGCACGTACGGGTCGGGGCCGCGGGTGACCGCGACGTCGCCCGGGCCGAGCCGAAGCGCCTCGCGGTCCTCGGGCACGAGCCACGCCTCCCCACGCGTGATCGCGATCAGGCAGAGCGGCGCCTCGTCGGCGATCATCATCGACCACGGCGGGTCGAGCTGCGAGCGCAGCAGAAACGCCCCGCGCGCTCTGGGGCCATCCAAGAGGCCGGCAACTGCATCCATGCGTCGAGTGTAGACGCTGGCGTATGGAAAGGCGCCTCTGGACCATGGTAAGTCTCGCCAAGGCGGCGTTTACTCCCTGCATGAAGTCGAACCCCGCACCTCAGGAGTCCAGCATGATCTCTCCCGGTCAGACCCTCGAGAACCCCGTCACGGGCGAGCGCTTCACCTTCACGCACACCGCGGCCAGCACCGGCGGCGCGCTGCTCGCCTTCGACTTCGCATTGCGTCCGGGCGGCGCGGTGCCGATCCCGCACGTCCACCCCGTCCAGACCGAGCGCTTCGAGGTCACCGAGGGACGCATGACCTTCCGCGTGGGCCGGCGCAAGATGCAGGCCGGTCCCGGCGAGGTAGTCGAGGTCGCGCCCGGTGTGGCCCACTCCTTCGCCAACGCCGGCGAGGACGAGGCGCGCCTGCGCGTCGAGGTTCGCCCGCCGCTCGCGATGGAGGACATGTTCGCGGAGGTCGTGGCCATGGCGCAGGCCGGGCGGATGAACCGGCGCGGCATGCCGCGCAACCTGCTCGACCTCGCCCACCTGGCGCGCAGGTACGACCACGAGGCGCACGCTCCGCTCATCGGCGTCCGCGTCCAGCGCCTGCTGCTCGCGCCGCTCGTGTTCCTGGCACGGCACCGGCGCGCACGGCGGGCCGGCGCGCTCGTCGGGGCAGCCGGCGTCGTCGCGGCGGTCGGCGGAATCGCCTGAGCTGAACTCAACCCAAGGAGAGGACGATGATCAACGGAACTGACAGCAAGGAGACGCTGGTGCTCGGAGGTACGGGCAAGACCGGCCGCCGGGTTGTGGAGCGGCTCGCGGCACGGGGCGTGCCCACGCGAGTCGGCTCGCGCTCAGGCCAACCGCCGTTCGACTGGGAGGACCGCTCGACCTGGGCGCCGGTGCTGGAGGGTGTGGGGTCGGCCTACGTCTCCTACTACCCCGACCTCGCGGTCCCCGGCGCGCCCGAGACCGTCGGCTCGTTCGCCGAGCTAGCGGTGCAGAGCAGCGTCCGCAGGCTCGTGCTGGTGGCCGGCCGCGGCGAGCCCGATGCCGAGCATGCCGAGGACGCCGTCCGCGAGTCGGGTGCCGATCTCACGATCGTGCGATCGACCTGGTTCGCGCAGAACTTCAGCGAGGACTACTGGCGGGAGGGCATCCTGAACGGCGAGCTGGCCCTGCCGGCCGGCGACGTGCCCGAGCCGTTCGTCGACGCCGACGACATCGCCGACGTTGCGGTCGCGGCGCTGACCGACGACCGGCACATCGGCGAGCTCTACACGCTGACCGGGCCCCGGCTCCTGACGTTCGCCGAGGCGGTCGAGGAGATCGCCCGCGCCACGGGGCGGAAGATCGCCTACGTGCGCGTCTCGATCGACGAATTCGCGGCAGCCGCGGCGGCCCAGCGCGTGCCGCACGAGTTCGTCGAGCTGCTCAGGTACCTGTTCAGCGAGGTGCTCGACGGTCGTAACGCCCACGTGGCCGACGGCATTCAGCGCGCGCTGGGCCGCGAGCCGCGGGACTTCACCGACTACGCACGAGACGCCGCCGCCTCGGGCGTCTGGGACCCGGGAGCCATCCGGGCCGCCTGACTACCCCACGCTCACCTGTGTCACGGAGAAGGCGGCGCACTGGGGGTCGGCGAGCACCGCCTGGCGCATCGGAGCGCCCGGGATGTCGTACGCGGGCGCGACGACGCTGCCGCCGAGCTCGGAGGCCCGCGCCACCGCACCGTCCAGGTCGCCAACCCAGAAGTCGACGCTCCAGCGCGGCGGCGCGCCGTCCGCTCCTGACGGCGCCATCGCGGCGACCACGTCTCGAGGCGCCGGTTGCTCCGGTTCGCCGCCCTGATATCCGGGGAGGCGCCAAAGCGTGACTTCGGTCCCGCCCATATCGAACGCCTCTGTGTCCCAGCCGAAAACCTCGCCGTAGAACTCCTTCGCGCCGTTAGGGTCGCGCGTGCTGAGAGCGCTCATCGAGTATGCGCCGGGCTCGTTCACCAGCTGTGCCCCAGCGTGCTCACCCGGCTGCCACACGCCCAGTACCGCTCCTGCCGGATCCGCCACGACGGCGATGCGCCCGCCGTCGAGGCTGGGGAACGTCTCCATCACGATGCTGCCGCCGGCCTTCACCGCCTCCGCTGCCGTCTGCTCGGCGCTCTCCACCCACACGTAGGTGTTCCATGCCGGCGGCGCGGGCGGGGCGGCGGCGGGCCGCGAGGCGATCGCGGCGACGTCGCGGCCGCGGAGCCGACACATGTAGTGGCTGCCGGGTGTGCCAGGCGGCATCGTGTCCTCGGCTTCCCAGCCGAACACCTCGGTGTAGAACCTCACGGCCGCCTCCGCGTCGGGCTGCCAGATATCGATCCAGCATGGGACGCCGGGTTCGTATCCGTCGCGCGCGCTCATTCCCGTCGGCGATCCGTCCGGTCTCCTGAGAGCCGACGCGGGGACTCGAACCCCGGACCCCCTCCTTACCATGGAGGTGCTCTACCGGCTGAGCTACGTCGGCGCTGCGCGGCGGGCTTCAGCCTAGCGCTGTTGCGCTCGGGCGCGTTATCTGACTAAAGTCAGAGAATGGACGCGACGAGCGTCGAGCAGGTGCGGCGCTTCAACCGGACCGTAACCCAGCGAGTCGGTGCGCTGAGTGACCGCTTCCTCGCCCGCGACCGGCCGCTCGGCGAGGCCAGGATGCTCTGGGAGATCGGCGCCGAGGGCTGCGAGGTACGGACGCTCCGCAACCGCCTCGACCTGGACTCCGGCCACGCCAGCCGGCTGCTCCGCTCGCTCGAGTCGGCGGGGATGGTGCGGGTGGAGCCGAGCGCGGCGGACGCGCGGATTCGGGTTGCCCGTCTCACACGCGCCGGCATGAGGGAGAGGGCGCTGCTCGACGACCGGAGCGACGAGCTCGCCGTCTCGATGCTCGAGCCGCTCGACGCCGAGCATCGCCAGCGGCTCGTGGATGCGATGCGAACGGTCGAGCAGCTAATCACCGTCGCTGCCGTCGAGATCCGCGAGGTCGACCCGAACCATCCCGACGCGCGCCAATGCTTCCGCGCGTACTTCGCCGAGCTGGACCGCCGCTCGGAGTCGGGCTTCGATCCGGCCGCGGGCATCTCGGCGGCGCCGCACGAGCTGATCCCGCCGGCGGGCTGCCTTCTGATCGCGTACCTCCACGGGGAGCCGATCGGCTGCGGCGCGGTGAAGCACCACCCCGGCCAGCCGTCCGAGATCAAGCGGATGTGGGTGTCGGAGTCGGCGCGCGGCCTCGGGCTCGGCCGGCGGCTGCTCGAGGAGCTCGAGGCACGTGCCGCGGCGAGCGGCGCCGCGATGACCCGGCTCGAGACGAACCGCCACCTCGTCGAGGCGATCGGGCTGTACCGGTCGGCGGGCTATCGCGAGGTGCCCGCCTTCAACGATGAGCCGTTCGCGGACCACTGGTTCGAGAAGGAGCTCGGCTCGCAGGAGCTCAGCTCGCGCTGACGCGCGGGGTGGGGGCGCGGAGAAGCAGCTCCGTTCGCCGACGCGTGGAGGGGCTGGGCCGCCTCGCGCGACGCGCGTTCCTGCGCGCTGGGGCGCGAGGCGGCCCTGGGGGACCTACTTCCAACTCTTCCCGCTCCCGTGACCGCCGGCCGAGCCCGAGCCGGTGTCACCCCCGGAGTCGTCGGCGAGGACCGCGGGCGGGCAGAGCGGGCTGTTCACGAGCGTCCAGCCGGAACTGGTGACGGTGGTCACGCGGGTACCCCAGCCGACCACCGACGGCTCGAGGCCGGTCATGCCGATGCCGTGGGTCAGGTTCGCGACCGCCGGCAGCTGGCCGATCCGCACCGGGCTGCCCGAGTCGCCGCCGTAGAGGTAGCCGGCCCAGACGATGCTGTCGTCGTCCCAGTCCCAGTCGACGCCCTTGATCGGGGCGATGCTGCTGAGATCCTGCTGCTGCTGGTCGGTGAGCTCGAAGCCCATGCCCGCCCGCGGCGTGCCGGGGAAGCCGCCCACGAGCCCGTGGCCGTAGTGCGCCACCGGCTGCGGATCGCCACCTGAGTAGCTGCCACATGGACCGCCGATGTCGGCGATCGTCGGGAACACCCAATCGCGTCGCTCGGGCGGAACCTCGACGAGCCCGTAGTCGCGCCCGATGCCCGCGTTCTGCTTCAGGAGCACCTTGCCGAGCTCGACGAGCACCGGGTTGCCGCCGGTCGGCGCGACCGTCAGGAGCACGACCGGCTCGTTCTCCTCGAGGCAGTGCCCCGCGGTGCCGATCGCGACCGTGTCGCCCCGCTGGAAGATGTAGTTCATCGTGCAGATGAAGGGCGAGACCATCATCGAGCCCGGCCGGATCCCTACCTGACCGGGCAGCGGGGCGTCGACCGGCGCCGGCGCCATGCCGTTCTCACGCACCTGGTGATCGAGGTTGGGCGTGAACCAGTCGGGCGGAGGAGCCTTGAGCTCTCGGATGCCGGCGGTCCGGTTCCTGAGCGCCGCGATCGCCGCGTCGACCTCGGCGTGCGACGGCACATCGCCCGATACCGCCCCCGCGTCCGCGGTGCCGGCGCTCGTCCCGGCGCCGCCAACGAGGGCGGTGGCCCGGGTGCTCTCGGCGAGGGTTCCACCCGTGAGCGCGATCGCCTGCGCGCTGGCCGCGAACGCCATTGCCGCCGAAATAGCCGCGAGGGCCGTCGCCGCCGCGGTCGCCGCGCGCGAAGGCCGCCCAACCCCTGCACACCTCATGACGCCTCCCTGGAACGTCCCCTGCCCGAACGCCCGCAACGTACCGGGATCGGCAAGAAGATGCGCCGGTTCTACCGGCGCGGTTCAGTCAGTGGGGGGAGCAGGATTCGAACCTGCGTAGGCTTAGCCACCGAATTTACAGTCCGGCCCCTTTAGCCACTCGGGCATCCCCCCTGAGCGGTCAGGAGGCGATTCTAGAGGGGGTTTTCTGAAGCGTGCCAGGCGGGCTTGGGGCGCCTCGCTCGACCTCGGACTCCGTGTACTTTGGGCCGCCCAGATGGGTCGCCGTCGCGCCCTCGACGCGGGCAGCCGGGACGAACCACTGCCGGCCGTCGCCGACCGGACGAAGAGATGATCGAAGGCGTCGGTGTTTAGCCGCTTCACCAGCCCACTCCAACTTTGGTTGCCGCCGCGAGTGCAAACCGTGATCGCCCAGCGGTCTTTGTAACGGCACGCGGACGTCTTCACCTGGACTCGGCTGAGGCAACCGTCGAAGTCGGCCACGAGGTCGTAGTCGGGGTTGTGGCCGAAAGGGATCGAGACGTGAGCGCCCTGACCGACGAGCCAATAGAGAGCTGCACGCTCGCCGCAGTCGCCCTGTTCTCGGGGTGTGAGCATCCGGTAGGAGAAGATCCCGCGCGTGGAAATTCGCCCCCTCGAGTCGAGTCACTACGACAACGCCGCCGTTCTCCTTGCCGACGCCTTCCTCGACGATCCGGGCTGGGTCGCCGTCGGGCCGGACGGGCGCAAGCGCAGGTACCGCGTGCTCCGGAGCTTTCATAGCGCCGCGCTCCACGTCATCGATCGCTACGGCAAGCCGATCTATGGGGCCTTTGAGGATGGCCGGGTCGTCGGGGTTGCCGCCACGTTCGCGGCCGGGCGCTACCCGCCGCCCGCCTTCCGCACCACGCTCAGGTTCCTCCCCGGTTTCTTCCAGGCCGGCCCGGGCCCCATCGTCCGCGGCCTCCGCTTCTCGGCGATCCAGGAGCAGGGGCATCCGCACACTGAGCACGTCTATCTGTGGTTCCTGGCGGTCGACCCGACGCACCAGCGCGGCGGCATCGGCCGTGCTCTCCTCGCGCGCGTGTATGAAGAAGCGAGCGCGCCCGTCTACCTCGACACGGCCAACCCGGCCAACGTCCCCTACTACGCGAGCAACGGCTTCGAGGAGCTCGGCAACGCCGACGGCCCTCGCGGAGCGAAGATGTGGTTTATGAGGCGTCCCTGAGGCGCTGCGCCTCGGGCAGCCCCTCGAGCTTCTTCAGCGTGTTGTTCTCGATCTGCCGGATCCGCTCGCGCGTGACCCCGAAGGCGCGCCCGACCTCCTCGAGCGTGCGCGCCTTCTGCCCGCGCAGCCCGTAGCGCATCTCGATCACCTCGCGCTCGCGCGGCGGCAGCGCGTCCAAGGCCCGCCGCACGTTCTCGCGCCGCAGGTTCTCGCTCGCCTGCTCGAAGGGCGACTCGGCCGTGTCGTCCTCGACGAAATCGCCCAGCTCGGAGTCCTCTTCCTCGCCGATCGGCTTCTCGAGCGACACCGGCAGCTGCGCGATCCGCAGGATGTCCTTCACCTCGCGAGCGGTCCACTGGAGCTCGCCGGCGATCTCCTCGGGGGTCGGCTCGCGCCCGAACTCCTGCACGAGCTGGCGCTCCACGTGCACGACCTTGTTCAGCTTCTCGACCATGTGCACCGGGATGCGGATGGTGCGCGCCTTGTCGGCTATCGCGCGCGTGACCGCCTGGCGGATCCACCAAGTCGCGTAGGTCGAGAACTTGTAGCCGCGCCGGTAGTCGAACTTCTCAACCGCGCGGATCAGCCCCAGCGACCCCTCCTGGATCAAATCCAGAAACGACAGGCCGCGCCCCAGGTAGCCCTTCGCGATCGACACGACGAGCCGCAGGTTCGCCTCGATCATCTGCTGCTTGGCCGCCATGTCGCCGCGCTCGATGCGCCGCGCCAGCGCCACCTCCTGGTCGGCCGTCAAGAGATCAACGCGGCCGATCGAGCGCAGGTACAGCCGCAGCGAATCCAGCGAGGGCTCGACCGTCAGGTCGATCTCGGGCTTCTTCGGAGCCGCCGCGCCGTCCGGCCCGGGCTGCGGCGGGTCCACTACGCCCGCTGCATGAGGACGACCGTCCGCGGAGACGATCTCCACGCCGGCCTCCAAAAGATGCGCGCGGAAGTCCGAGATCTGCTCCTTCGTGACCTCGACCTCCTCGAGGCAGGCGGCGATCTCCTCGAAGGTCAGGAGACCCCGCTCGCGCCCCTCGGCCGCAAGATTTCGAAGCTCCTCCACCTCCATGAAGCGCGCCTCGGCGGGCTCCTCCAGCAGTCCGACAGCGGCCTCATGCTTGTCCGTCAACCCTCGCTCCTTCACACGGCGTAGACCGCCGGGGCGGTGTGGAAATGGGACTAACTTGTGGAACCCGCGGTTAAGACCGCGATGGGGCTGGCCGTTGGGGGCAGATTCCAAGGCACGCAGCCGACTTCGGGCCATAGTACAACGCATTGTGCGATTTGCCTCGGCGTGGACGTAGGTATCGTCCAAACGTCACCCATGAGCGATCCGCTGACACTTCTCGGCGACGACGTCCAGGCGCGCCGTCCCTCAACTCACGTAAGCCTGTCCCGAGTCGGGGTAACCGGTGTCGAGAAGGTGATTCGCATCAGGTCGAACGGCTCGGAGCAGCTCTTCTACGCCGAGCTCGAGTGCTTCGTCGACCTCGGCCCAAAGCAGAAGGGTGCGCACATGTCGCGCTTCGAGGAGGTCGTGAACGAGGCGATCGACGAGGTGGTCCTCCGCGAGGCCTTCAAGGCGGAGACGCTCGCCGCCCACATCGCCGCGCTCGTGCGCGACCGCCAGGACGGCGCCCGCGCCGAGGTCACGATCGCCGCGCGCTTCCCCGAGCACAAGCTCGCCCCCGCATCCGGCTCGCCGACGCAGGAGATCTACACGCTGTTCGGCTCCGCCGTGGCGAGCGCAGCCGGCACGCGCCGGATCGTCGGCGTCGAGGCCCAGGGCATGACCGCCTGCCCGTGCGCGCAGGAGCTCGTCATGGACCGCTCGCAGGAGCGCCTCCGCGCCGACGGCTTCACCGACGACGAGATCGCGCGCGTGTTCGAGGCCGTCCCGGTGGCCACGCACAACCAGCGCGGCATCGGCACGCTCCACATCGGCTGCCCCGAGGGCTGCGACGAGACGATCGAGGCAACCACCCTGCTCGAGATCGTCGAGAGCTCGATGAGCTCCGAGATCTACGAGCTGATGAAGCGCTCCGACGAGCTCGAGGTGGTCGACAAGGCGCACATGCACCCGCGCTTCGTGGAGGACTGCGTTCGCGAGATGGTGCGGAAGGCGACCGAGCGCTTCGGCCACCTCGGCGAGCACGCGTTCGTCTCCGCGCGCCAGGAGAACTTGGAGACGATCCACAAGCACAACGTCGTCGCCGAGCGCCACGGATTGCTCAGCGAGCTCACCAAGGAGATCCGCGAGGGCGAGGGCGCCGCCCGCCACGTGACTATGCGCGAGTGGCTCGAATCAGCCTGAAGAAAGTCCGTGCAAAACGGGCCCGGAGTCAAGGGATTTGGCCATCCCGCCGATGGAAGCGGTGTACTCGGCCGAACCGAGACACGCTGTGACTTCCCAAGGCAGGCACATCCCTCTATCCCAAGACGCCGCTCTCGTCGTGGCCCTGGCGGGCACGGCCATCCCGTTCGCCCACTCCGCTGAGGACGAGGCCGAGCGCTGGCTGCGCGCCATGCGGCTGCACGGCCAGGTGGGCTCGATGCTGCAGGCGCTCGGCGTGGGCGAGGCTCCGCTGATGACCGGCTCGGAGCACGACCACGCGACTGGCCACGGCACGCCGAACCTCGGCCCGGACATCCTGGACGACGTGACCGAGCGCGCGTCCGAGTTCGCGCTCGCGCGCGAGGCGGAGACGGTAGGCACGCCGGACATCCTGTTCGCGGTATTCGACGTCTACGGCAAGCTGTTCGACCGCGCGCTCTACCTGCGCGGAACGAGCCGCGAGGAGCTCGTCGAGCGGCTCACGGACGCCGCCGAAGCTCGGCGCTAGCTAGCTCGCCGTCCGCCGCTCCCGCGCCGCCCGGTCGAGGCTGCGCCGGAAGTTGAGGAAGTAGTCCGCGCCGCTCACGACGGTGATCGCCACCATCGCGTAGACGAGCGCCAGCACCCAGGCCTCGTTGGGATCATTCGCCGCGATCAGCGCGAGTACCGCCGCGACCTGCACGATCGTCTTCAGCTTTCCGAGCCCGCTGGCGGGGATCACGACGCCCTGCTGGCCCGCGGCGATGCGCAGCCCGCTCACGGCGAACTCACGCGCGATGATCACCATCGCGACCCAGGCGGCCACCCGGTCGAGGCTCACCAGGCTGATCAGCGCAGCCGCGATCATCAGCTTGTCGGCCACCGGGTCCATCACCTTGCCGAAGGTCGTGACCGACTGCCGCGAGCGGGCGATGTAGCCGTCGAGCCCGTCGGTGAGCGCCGCGATCGCGAACACGATCGCGGCGATCGTCGAGCCGCCCGGTGTCTCGACGGTCAGGGCGACCACGAGCACCGGAACCAGCAGGATCCGGATTACGGTGAGGGCGTTCGGAAGGTTGAGAGGAAACAAGCCGGGCTAAGTTACCCGGCGCAGCCTCCCTGACCACAGAGAACGGTCCTCGAGCTCGTGAAGCCGGCGCGCGCGCTCGGCGCTATCGGCCGGAGCGGTATTGGCGTTGGCCTCGAGATTGGCACGGAGTTCGTTGAGCAGCTGGTGTCCAGTCATACGTCCGAGTCTGCCCTTACTTCATAAACTGAAGTTAAGGGCTTGTGTCGCGCCAGATATTCGAGCCCGATGCTGCTCCCGATGGGGCCGAGCGGCGACACCGAGGCGCCCAGCAGCCACCACGGGAAGATGCGCCTCCGGCACCCGTTCGCCACCAGCAGGCAGAGGAAGATCCAGCCGAAGCCGTGCGTCCAGCCCAGGATCAGCTCGGCGTGCTCGCTGAAGCCGCCGATCGCCGTGACGACCAGCGAGGTGAAGATGCAGACCTCGACGAGGCTGTAGATCCGGACTGCCTGGAAGTAGGACATTCCGTCAGTCGACGGTAACGCGCGCGTGAAGCCATCTGCCCATCGCGTCGGCCGGCATCGGCCGGGCCAGCGCGAAACCCTGGGCGTAATCGCAGCCCAGCCGGATCAACCGCTCGCAGACGCGCTCGTCCTCCACGCCCTCGGCCACCGTCTCGAGCCGCAGGTTGCGCGCCAGCTCGGTGATCGAGCGGACGATCGCCTCGAGCTCCGGGTCGTCCATCAGGTTCGTGATGAAGGAGCGGTCGATCTTGAGCGCGTGCACGGGCAGCTCGCGCAGGTAGGAGAGCGACGAGTAGCCCGTGCCGAAGTCGTCGATCGAGGTGCGTACGCCGATCTCGCGCAGGCGGGTGAGCGCCGCGCGTGCCTGGTCGTGGTCTCCCATCAGCGTGCTCTCCGTGATCTCGATCTCGAGCGCGCCCTGGTCGAGGTTCATCGCGACCCGCTTCGACTCCACCATGTCGGGGAAGGACGGATCGAGCAGGACGCGCGCCGGCACGTTCACCGCCACGGGCGTGAAATGGCCCTCGTCCTGCCAGCGGCGGCAGTCGGTCACGGCGAGCTCGAGCGCGAGCTCTGTGAGCGGCTCGGCGAGGCCGGTGCGCTCTGCCAGCGGCACGAACGTGGTCGGCAGCACCGGGCCCACCACCGGGTCGGTCCAGCGGGCGAGCGCCTCTACCCCGATCACGCGCCTGTGCTCGAGCTCGATCTTCGGCTGGTAGTGCATCGTGATCGAGCGGACGTCGATCGCGCGCTTCAGCGCCGTCACGAGGATCAGCCGCCGCGGCGCCTCGTCCTCGATGTCGGGCGAGTAGAACTCGCAGCGCGACTGGGCGCGCTTCGCCCGGTACATCGCGGCCTCGGCGCGCTGGAGCAGTAGCTCGGCGTCCTGAGCGTGCTCGGGCGCACAGCCGATGCCGATGGTGGCGTCGACGCTCAGCGTCGCGCCGGCGACCTCGAGCTGGCGGCTGAGCGCGGCGAGCACCTTCTCGGCGGCCTGCATGGCGTCGCGGCTGCGGGCGACGCCCGGCAACAGCACTCCAAAGCGGTCGCTCTCGATGCGGGCGACGAGGTCGGTCGCCCGGACCGAGCGCGTGAGCCGCGCGCCAACCTCCTTGAGCACCGCGTCGCCCTGGGCGCGGCCGAGCGTGTCGTTCACGTCACGGAAGCGATCGATGTCGACTACCAGCAGCGCTATCTCCTGCTCGTCCGCCAAGTTTTCAAGGGCGCGAGTCGTGGTCTGAAGGAGCATCGCGCGGTTGGGCAACCCCGTGAGCGTGTCGTGGAGCGCCAAGTGCTCCATCTCGGACGCCTGGATCAAGGCTCTGTACACCGCCGCCATCGGCAGCGCCAGCAGCGGAACCAGGTAGAGCCAGTGCATCGACACCACGGCCACCGGCACGCTGAGCGCGAACAGCGTGCCGTTGGACCAGGTGCGGAAGAGGAGGTCGTCGCGGAGGTGGGCGACGATCGACTTGTTCTGGAGGAGCGCCTCGGCGGTGCGGACCAGCGTGGAGTTCACGATGAAGAAGACGACGGCCGCAAAGGCGATCGGCGCAAGGTCAGCGGCCTGCAGGTCGTCGCCGTTCGTGAGCCCCGAGCCACCGACGGCCTCGAGCGCAAGCCCCGCCGCCACCCACGAGAGGGCCAGCTGGGCGATGTTGAAGACGGCGCGGTCGATCGGGTTGCGGCGGATCAGGTCCGACGCGAGCGAGGCCGCGACCTGGACGGCCACCGCCTCGGGCAGTCCGTAGACGAGCAGGATCGCGAAGCCGAAGGGCGTGGAGAAGTTCTCCACCCCCTCCTGCCCGTGGATCTGGATGGGGAACAGCTCCCCGACGAGCACGAGTGCCGCGAGGACCCAGAACTCGGCGCTGAAGGGGCCGAGGTCGCCGAACCCAACGGCCGCGACCGCGACCAGAACCGCGACGCCCGCGGCGCTTACGATCCGCAGGTACAGGGTGAAGGGTTGCGAGCCAGGCACCGAGGCGAGCCGCGGCGAAACGACGTGCGCCCCGGGCCTGGGCCGAACCGGTCGCCGCTCAGTCCGAGCGGCCCATCTGTGGCTTGGGGCACCTACAGCTTACGCGCGGCGCCAAGCGACTCAAGCAGGACGAGCACACCGGCAAGGGTTACCGCAGAACGGTAAGTCTTGACCTTGACGGCGAGGGAGGTGCGGCGGAGCTTCGTGGGCATTTTGCTTCCTCCTCGAGGAAGAGATCGGGGCGAGCCGGCTCCTGCCGGCCGGGGTCTACAAGCGCTCCATCGACTGAGCTCGCGAGGCTTTCCAGCAGAGCCCCGAGTGCTGGACGTTTGTTGGGTGGACGTTCGTCCAGGTCTCGGGTGCCCGCAGAAGAGACCGCGCCTCGGTGACGAATGACTGGGTAAGCCCTCCCGCCCCCGCATGACACTCGCCCTAGCCTTCTGCCTGCTGCTTGTGACCATCCCGGTGGCGGGCGGAAGGCTGCGGCGTCTCGAGGAGCTACGGATCCGCTGGGTCTGGCTCCCGGCGCTGGCGTTCGCGATCCAGGTCTTGATCGTGACGGTGGCGCCCGAGGGGGACGAGACCCTCCACCGGGCGGCGCATCTCTTCACCTACGCGCTGGCGGGCGCGTGCGTCCTGCGGAACCTGGACCTGCGCTTCGTCTGGGTGGTCGCCCTTGGCGGGCTGCTCAACGTGATCGCGATCGTGGCGAACGGGGGCGTGATGCCCGCCTCGCGGGGCGCGCTTGAGACCGCCGGGCTCGACGTGCGGACCGGCGAGTTCGCGAACTCGGACTTCGTCGAAGGGGCGCGGATGTCGTTCCTCGGCGACGTCTTCGCCATCCCGGACGGCTGGCCGGGCGCCAACGTATGGAGCGTGGGCGACGCGCTCATGCTTCTGGGGGTGCTGCTTGTGCTCCACGCCGCAGCGGGCTCTCGCCTAGTCGGCGCCAGACGAACAGAGCGCCCCCGATCCCAAGGATCAGGATTAGCGCGACCGCGGTCAGCGCCTCGGGCGAGGTGAGGTCGTCGAGGCTGCCGCCGAGGGCGGTGTAGGCGAAGACCTTGGGAGCGGCGCCGACGACGGTGCCGAGCGCCATGTCCCTGTAGGAGAGGTGGGTGAGCCCGCCGCTGTAGTTGACGACGCCGTAGGGTAAGAGCGGCACGATCCGCGACTCCATGACGGCGACAGCGCCGTTGTCGGTGAGGAACTTCTCAACGCGGCGGGTGCGCTCAGGGAGCAGCCGGCCCCGGTGCTCGCCCGCGAGCTTCCGGGCGACGGCCATCTGGGTGAGCGCGGCGGCGGTGACGCCCGCGAGGGCCAGCGGCGTGCCGGCCACGGTGCCGAACAGTAGGCCGGCCGCGCCGGCCAGGATGATCCAGGCGACCGCGAAGTTGGCGAGCACGAACAGCGGGACGAACAGGACGGGCGCGAACGGGCCGAGGTCCTCGGCGAAGTCGCGCGCCTCGCTCGAGCTCGGGATGTTGCCGGTCACGGCGAGCGTGCCGACCACGGCCGCGCTGAAGGACGCGTAAATCACGATCCTCGTGATCGCGGGCCGGCGCGAGTCCATGTGCGGAGCGTAGTCGCATAAGTCCGCGCGCCTCCCGCACGTTGATTGCACATGCGGGCTCGCAGGAATGGCTCCCTTGCCGCAGCTGTGGCGATTCTCATGGCGGTCGCCGCGCCACCCGCGGCGACCGCCGCCACCTATCCCCTCGGCTTCTCCGAGAGCACGGTGTTCTCAGGTCTCACGAATCCGACAGCCGTCCGGTTCGCCTCGGACGGTCGCGTGTTCGTCGCCGAGAAGAGCGGGCTGATCAAGGTGTTCGACTCGCTTTCGGACCCGCAGCCCGATGTGTTCGCGGATCTGAGGACGCAGGTGCACAACTTCTGGGACCGCGGCCTGCTCGGGCTCGCGCTCGACCCGGGCTTCCCGGCGCAGCCGTACGTGTATGTGCTGTACACCTACGACGCGGCGATCGGGGGCACGGCGCCCCGCTGGGGCACGGCCGGTGCTACCTCCGATGGGTGTCCCACGCCGCCGGGAGCGACCGCGGATGGCTGCGTGGTGAGTGGTCACCTGTCGCGCCTGACCGCATCCGGCAACACGATGGTCGGCAGCGAGAACGTCCTGATCGAGGACTGGTGCCAGCAGTATCCGAGCCACTCGATCGGGTCGCTCGACTTCGGTCCCGACGGTGCCCTGTACGTGACCGGCGGCGACGGCGCGAGCTTCAACTTCGTCGACTACGGCCAGGACGGCGCGCCGCTGAACCCGTGCGGTGACCCGCCCGGAGGGGTCGGAGCCGCGCTGGCGCCTCCGACGGCCGAGGGCGGCGCGCTCAGGAGCCAGGACCTGCGAACGCCGGCCGACCCGACCGGCCTGGACGGCGCCCTGCTGCGGGTGGATCCCGCCACCGGCGCGGGGCTCTCGGACAACCCGAACGCGGGCTCGAGCGACCCGAACGCACGCCGCATCATCGCCTACGGAATGCGCAACCCGTTCCGGTTCGGCGTGAGGCCCGGCACGTCCGAGGTCTGGATCGGCGACGTGGGCTGGAACACTTGGGAGGAGATCGAGCGCCTCCAGAACCCAACGGCGGCGGTCAGGAACTTCGGCTGGCCGTGCTACGAGGGCTCCGGCCGGCAGAGCGGCTACGACTCGGCGGACCTCTCGATCTGCGAGAACCTCTATGCCGCCGGCGCCGGGGCCGTGCAGAGTCCGCTGTTCGCGTGGAACCACGCATCGCAGGTCGTGCCCGGCGAGGGCTGCCCGACGGGGAGCTCCTCGGCAGCCGGCATCGCGTTCGGCTCCCAGACCGGGTCCTACCCGAGCGAGTACCGCGGCGCCCTGTTCTTCGCGGACTACTCACGCGACTGCATCTGGGCGATGCTGCCCGGCACGGGCGGCGTGCCCGATCCACAGACCATCCGCACCTTCGCGGCGGGCGCGGCGAATCCGGTGCAGCTCCAGATCGGGCCCGGCGGCGACCTCTTCTACGCAGACTTCGACGGCGGGACGATCCGCCGGGTCAGCTTCACGCCCGCGAACAACCCGCCCGTGGCGGCCGCCACCGGCAACCCGACCAGTGGAGCCGCCCCGCTCACGGTCCAGTTCGACGGATCCGGGTCGAGCGACCCCGATCCGGGCGACTCGCTGACCTACGCATGGGACCTCGACGGCGACGGCCAGTACGACGACTCGAACGCCGTCTCCCCGAGCTACACCTACACCGCTCAGGGCACGTACACGGCGAGCCTGCGCGTGACCGACACGCACGCCGCGTCGAGCACCGCCGCGGTGGTCATCAGCGTGGGCAACACGCCGCCGACCGCGACGATCACCGCACCAGCGCCCGGCACGACCTGGAAGGTGGGCGACCGCATCGACTTCGCCGGTGGTGCGACCGACGCCCAGGACGGGCCGCTGCCGGGCTCGGCGCTCAGCTGGAGGCTGATCATGCACCATTGCCCGTCGAACTGCCACGAGCACGAGCTGCAGACCTTCACCGGCCCGGGCGACTTCTTCATCGCGCCGGACCACGAGTACCCGTCCTATCTCGAGCTGCGGCTGACCGCGACCGACTCGGGCGGCCTGACCGATACCGAGTCGCTGCGCCTCGACCCGCGCACCGTCACGCTGACGCTGGGCACGAACCCGTCCGGCTTCGAGCTCGCGTTCAATGCGACTCGGGCGCTGGCGCCGTTCACGCGCACCGTGATCCAGGGATCGCAGAACTCGATCTCCGCGCCGTCGCCTCAGACGAAGGCGAAGAAGTCGTGGCTGTTCAGATCATGGTCGGACGGCGGCGCGCAGGCGCATGACGTGATCGCGAACAGCTCGGCGACTTACACCGCGACCTTCAAGCAGCGCTAGGTGTCTGTCCGACTGGACAGCCCCTAGCCCTGGGCCGCCGCAAGCGCTCGGTGGCATCGAAACGAACGAGCCGCGCCCGAGGGCGCGGCTCGTTTTCATCTCCTCCCCTGAGGTGTTGCTACGGGCGGCCGCTGGGCGTGCCGTCCGGTGCGCCTCCCGGCGTGCCCTCCGGAGCCCCCGCGTTGTCCGGCGGTCCGGGTGTGCCCTCCGGCGCGCCTTGGGGCGTGCCCTCGGGCGCCCCGGTGGTGCCGCCGGCGGCCGGAGTCTGCGAGCGCTGCTCCGCTCCGGCGTTCCCGCTCTGCGAGCTGCCCTGCTGCTGGGCCTGCTCCGCGGTGTCCTGGCCGAAGCTCTTGCGCTGATCGACCGTCGCGTCCTTCAGGTCCTGCGCCCGCTCCGCGGTGTCCCGGCCGAACTGGCTGTGGCTCGAGCTCTCGTTCGCGGAGGCGCCGTGCTCGTCGTCACCCTTGTCGCACGCGCCCTGCGCCTGCGCGGGAAGCGACGAACCCTTGGCCGCCTCCGCGACGCTGTGCCCGAAGGCGCAGCCGCGCTCGGAGGGCGGAGTCGCCTCGATGACCGAGTGCACGGCGTCGGAGCGCGAGTGCTCGACGCTGTGGCCGCCGCCCGCCTGGTTCGGCAGGGTGACGCCGGCCCTGGTGAACGCGTCCTGTGCCGGGTCCGGCAGGTTCACTCCGGCGACCGCCAGCCCCGCCGTTGCCAGGATCGCCGCGAGAGTGGCGGCGCCGAGCGTGGCGACGGGACGCAGGAAGCGATTTCGAATCACGGTCCTCCTCCGGCTTGGATTCGGTGTCGGCCCGAGGACCCGCTCGGCTTCATGCGCGATCGCGGCGAGCTGCCGGGAGGCGACGGCCTCCTCGGGCTCGCTCACGTAGGTCGCGCGCACGTCCGCCAGGAAAGCGGCGAGGTCTCTGTCGTTGTCATGTGGAGTTACAGCGCCCATCTCACCTTCGTAAGCGCCCGAGGAGCTCAAAGGGTTACGCGCGGGTGCTGAAGCTCGTGCTTGATCGCCAGCAGGCCGCGGTGCTGGAGCAGCTTAACCGCGCCCTCGGTCTTGCCGAGGAGCTTCGCTGTCTGCCGGTACGTGAGATCGCCCAGGACGCGCAGCAGGATCACGTTCTGCTGGTCGGGCGAGAGCTGGGAGAGGACGTGGCCGACGCGCTCAGCGCTCAGGGCGCGGAGGGCATCGTCCTCGGTGTCGCCGAGCGGCCCGAGCCGCTCGAGCTCGGACGCCGGCGTCGGCTCCGCGGGTCGGCGCGCTTCGCGCCGGCGCTCGTCGAGCAGTCGGTGGTGGGCGATCGCGAAGGCCCAGGCGCGGAAGTCACGCTTGCCGCCGTTGAAGCTCGGGAGGTCACGGACCATCTGGAGCATGACCTCGCCGAGGAGATCCTCGGGATTGCTGGCCCCCTTCGCGCGCAGATAGCCGAGCAGAGGGGGCGCGAGGTCGGTATAGATGGCCCGCCAGGCTCGCTCCTCACCGGCCCGGGCCGCCTTCAGGGTCGCCTTGAAGTTCTCCCGCGAGAACAAGTCACCCTTTGAAACGCGCCCGACCCCAAAAAGGTGAGCGAGTGACGTGCGTATAAGTTCCGCACCGTCCGAGCCGTTTGTTGCATAGATGCGCGGCCGGTCACTCTTTGCGCTGTACGCCGCCGTCGTTCTCTCGCTCGCACTGGCACTCGGTGCCGCGAGCGCCGCGACGGCGCACGATGTGAGCACTCCCGAGGGCCACGCGGCGGAGGACTCGGTCGTCCACGATTCCGCCACCGAGGCGCGACTCAACAGCTACACGCGCCAGCACTCGGCCATTGAGGCGAGCGTGGCCGCCGCGGCGGTCACGCCGGACCCGGGGCAGGTCGGCCAGTGGGGCCCGGTCGTCGACTGGCCCGTCGTCGGCATCCACGAGGCCCTGCTGCCGAACGGCAAGGTGCTCGCCTGGGACTCCGTCGGCGACGCCGCCACCGAGAGCTTCCCGAATCAGACCTTCACGCGAGCGACCGTCTACGACCCGGCAACCGGCAGTCAGACGCAGGTGAACGTCGACACGGGCTTCAACATCTTCTGCTCCGGCTTCGCGCACCTGTTCGACGGCTCGCTCTTCATCGCCGGCGGCAACAAGGACCAGCAGCTCAACGGCATCGTCAAGACGCACCTGTTCAACCCGGCGAACAACAGCTGGACCCTCGGGCCCGACATGGCCGCCGGCCGCTGGTATCCGTCGGTCACGCCGCTGACGAACGGCGAGATGCTGATCACCGAGGGCGGCCCCGACATTCCGGAGGTGCGGAAGACGGACGGGAGCCTGCGGTCGCTGAGCTCGGCTTCGCTCAACCTGCCGCTCTATCCCTGGATGGACGTGGCGCCGGACGGTCGCGTGTTCTACTCCGGGCCCGACCAGACGCTGCGCAAGCTCGACTCCGCGGGCACCGGCTCCTGGCAGACGTTCGGCCAGCGCGACGCCATCAACCGCAGCTACGGGAGCCATGCCGTCTTCGACATCGGCAAGACGCTGGTGGCGGGCGGCGGCTCGTCGTCGAACGATGCGCGGGTGATCGACACGAACGGCGCGACTCCCACGGTGTCGGCGACCTCGCCGATGGCCTTCGGCCGGCGGCAGTTCAACCTGACCCTGCTCGCCGACGGCAGCGTCCTGGCGACCGGCGGTAACTCGACCGGGGCCTCGCTCATCGACATGAACGGCGGCGTCTACAACGCGGAGCGCTGGAACCCGGCCACCGGCCAGTGGACCACACTCGCGGCGCAATCGGTGACGCGCCAGTACCACTCGACGGCGCTGCTGCTGCCCGACGGTCGCGTGCTGTCCGCGGGCGGCGGCATCTGCGGCACCTGCGACCAGGTCGGCTACCTCGCCAAGAACGCCGAGATCTTCACACCGCCGTACCTCTTCAAGAAGGACGGCTCGGGCGAGCTGGCGCCGCGCCCCGAGATCACGGACGCGCCGGCGACGATCAGCCATGGCGGCTCGTTCCAGATCACGACGCCGAACGCGGCTTCGATCCAGAAGGTGGGGATGATGCGGCTCAGCTCCCAGACCCACTCGGTCGAGATGGAGCAGCATTACCTTCCGCTGAGCTTCACCGCCGGCGCCGGCACGCTGACGGCAACCGTCCCGGCGAACATGAACACCGCGGTGCCGGGCGTGTACATGCTGTTCATCGTCGACTCGGCCGGCGTGCCGTCGGTGGCGAGGATGCTCACGCTGGACTCGGCGACGGCGCCGCCACCGCCACCGCCGCCGCCGCCGCCTTCGAACCAGGCGCCGAGCGTGTCGCTGACGTCGCCGGCGAACGGAGCGATCTTCACCTCACCGGCGAAGATCTCGCTCGCGGCGACCGCTTCAGACGCGGACGGCACGGTGGTGAGAGTCCAGTTCTTCAACGGCGCGACGCTCCTGAGTGAAGACACGACGGCCCCCTACACGAGCCAGTGGAACGTGGGCGCAGCCGGCACCTACACGCTGACGGCGCGCGCTACAGACAACGCCGGTGCGGTGACGGCGAGCAGCCCGGCGACCATCACGGTCAAGAAGAAGCGCTGAACGGAGCCGGCTGAGGGTACGATCGTGCGCCGTGACGGCGCGCGAGTTGCGCAAGCTCTGCCTCGACTTCCCCGGGGCGTACGAGGACTCCCCCTTCGGACCCGAGACCTCAGTGTTCAAGGTCGAGGGAAAGCTGTTCGCGATCAGCGCTCTGGCCGCGACGCCGCTGAAGGTCTCGCTGAAGTGCGAGCCCGAGCTGGCGGAGGAGCTGCGGAGCTCGTACCCGGACGCCATCGCGCCCGGCTACCACCTGAACAAGCGCCACTGGAACACGGTGATCTGCGATGGCAGGCTTTCGGACGCGATGGTGCGCGACATGGTGGAGGACTCCTACGACCTGATCGTGGCGGCGATGCCGGCCGCGGTGCGCGAGCGGCTGGGCTGGACGGTGTCGGCATGACGCGTCCGGAATCGGCCGAGGAACGGATCGAGCTCGTCCGCCGCGCGATCGACGCGTTCAACAGGCGCGACGTCGACGAGATGCTCTCGCTGGCGGGCGACGACTTCGAGTACGACTGGAGCCGAAGCGTGGGCCCGAACCGTGGTGTCTACAAGGGTCCGGAGGGTTTCTTCGAATTCCTCAGCGACCAGTGGGAGATGTTCGACCCCTTCGAGCTCGAGGCCGACGAATTCATCCCGCGCGGGAACCACGTGGTCGTGCCGAACACGGTCCACGGCCGCGGGCCCCAAGAGGTGGCCGTGAGCGCGAAGTCAACGCACGTCTACACGTTCGACGGCCGCCGCCTGGTGCGAATCACGATGTTTCAGGAGCTCGACGAGGCGCTGGCGGCCACGGGCGGAGATTGAGCGGTGGGCCGACGCTTCGCATCGGCCGGGATAGGGTAGGCCCCGCCAATGACTCGCCTCTCCCCGCTGGCCGTCTTGTTCGTGAGCGTCGGGCTTGTCGCCTGCGGCGGCGACGACGACAGCGCGCCCTCGAAGCAGGAGTTCGCAGAGAACGCGGAGCAGATCTGCCGCGACACGGAGAAGAAGATCGAGAAGATCGGCGGCTCGGCGGAGACCCCCGAGGACGTCGCCAAGACGATCGACACGGTGATCAAGGCATCACAGGACGCCGCAGACCAGCTGGTCGACCTCGACCGCCCCGAGGGCGCCAGCGGCGAAACCGCGAAGCGATTCACCGAGGGCTTCCGGCAGGAGCTGAACGAGAAGCTGGTGCCGGCCCTGCAGGACCTGAAGCGCGCGCTCCAGGAGAAGGACCCGGTGGCGGCGCAGAAGGCGGCCGCCGAGCTGCAGAAGCTCGAGGCGACGGAGTCGGACAAGGCGGCGCGGGAGCTGGGGGCGAACGCGTGCGTGGGGTCGACCTGATCCTGACCGTGGTGCGCGAAGGGTGCGGCAGTCCTAACACGTGACAGCGCCGGACCCGTTGCCGTCGGCGGCCAAAACGCCCCATTCCCGCTCGGGAGACGTAGCGGGGGCGGGATTCGAACCCGCGACCTTCGGGTTATGAGATCGGCGTTCTCCGATCAGCTCAGGCGGATACCGCTCTACCAAGCGGTCTGAGGGTGCCTGAGGTGCTCCGAGTTTCGCTCAGTCTGGTACCCCGGCTGGTACCACGGCGGCATCGAGCCCGGCAACGGTCTCGAAGATGTTGACGGCAGTTCGGCTCCCGCCCCCCCGTATCGCGCTGTGCCGCTCCAAGGCGCTAGAGCCGTTTCAGCAGCGGAACGCACGGAGAGCATGAGCATTGCGAGCCATCTCGACGTTCTCACGAGGTCCCAGTCACCATTCGCGCGTGGCGGCGCGCTTGTGCAAGACGCGCGACGAATGAAGCATTGTGCTGCGCGCTACTCCAACGTCAGGTCGAGGTCGTCTGCGACGTGGGTAATCAAGTCGGCGACGGCCCTAAGAATCCGATTCTGGTCCGGCGATGCGACCACGCCCGGAACCGGCGCGCCGCGGTCGTAGACGTCGCTCGCGATGATCCGCGCACGCACGAAGGCTGATCCAACCCCGCGCTGCGCGTAGGCGTCCTGCCACGCGAGCCGCGTGTCCTCGGCGATCCGCTCCTGCGTCAGCTTGACGAGGACGCCGGTAGTCGCCGGCCCTTTCGTGCGCCGAGCGATGGATTTCCGGCCTTCGTTGGATCTCTGTTCATAAAACGGCAGTTCCGCCCACGAACGACCGGAAAGGCAGAAGCCTGATGAGCTCGGAAACCACTCAGACGCGCAAGAAGACGACAACCGCCTGGGTGGTCGCCCTGACCGCGATCGGCTCTCTGATGGCGGCCCTCGACACGCTGGTGGTGTCGACCTCACTGAGCACGATCCGACTCGATCTGGGCGCCTCGATCGAGGACCTGGAATGGACGGTCAACGCCTACAACCTGAGCTTCGCGGTGTTGCTGATCACCGCCGCCGCGCTCGGCGATCGCTACGGCCGCCGGGCCTTTTAC
>JBKPSR010000123.1:0-13733 GCA_046735115.1 Actinomycetota bacterium | reverse complement strand
CGTCGCCTATAGACGCGCGACCCGCGAGCGCGGCGAGGGTTCCATCCAGCCGCACCGCAGCGGCAAGTTCGGCGAGGTCACGATCCAACGACGAGATAGGCATGCGGTACCGATACCACAGCTGGCACGAACGACTCCTGCTCTCGCCTGACAGCGAGAGCCAATCCCGCTCCGACGCGCCTGCTGGTTTCCGTGCGCAGCAACACTCTCGCCCGGACTGCTTGAGGGCGACATGCCTACTCCCGCAGCCCACGGCTTCGAGAGCTTCGTCTGGATCGGAGAACCACTCGAAGCGCACTGCCTTGCCGTCGCGGATGGTCCACGTTCGCGTCCGAGGGTAGTGGGGTGCATCTTGCCTGAGGACTTGGGCCGGGCCACACGACGACGAGCTCCTGCCCGGCTGCGGCTCGACGATGAGGACTTCGACCTCGCGCCGTCCCGTGAAATTGTTGGAACGAGACCTTCTTGTCCTACGAGAGCTTCTGACTGACCCGCTTGGCCTGAGCGCTCGCGAGCCGCACGTCCTCGCTCGTGCGCTCCAACCGGTCAGCGGCATGCTCCACCTGCTTCGCGATGGTCTTGACATCGAGACCGCGCGGCATCTTCAGCTTGATGTTGCGGGCAGCCATCCCGCGCGGAACCTTCACGCCGAGCACCGTCGGGCGCCGGTTGCGTTTTACGATCGCGCGTCCTGCGAGACCCGCTGCTGCGCCACCTACGATCAGGCCCAGCGCGCGCTTCGCGATCTTGCCCGCACCGTTGCCCGCCTTCGCCGCGACGGTCCCCACCGCGTCACCGACGTCATTTCCCTGCTGGACGCTCTTCTCGGTCGAAGAGCGACCCCGCCGGGCACTCGAAGCCCGGGTCCCGGTCGCAGCCGCTTGGGATGCCGAACGCTTTCGTGTGGAGCTTGACGCCGCCGGGCTCTTGCGCGCTGTGGATGCCTTCGAGCTGCTGCGTGCAGAGCCGGAGTTCGAGCTCTTGCGCGCGGCGGGGTTCGAGCTCTTGCGCGCGGCGGGGTTCGAGCTCTTGCGCGCGGCGGGGTTTGAGCTTTTGCGCGCCGAGCCCGAGCTCGAGGTGCGTCGGCTCGAGCTCGCGGCGGTCGCGCCCTTAGCGCTCGCCGCCGGGCGACTGCGCTTGCCTGCCTTCGGCGAGGCGCTCCGCTCCGTATTGGTGTGCCTGGCCACCTCGCGCCCACTCTACGGCAGGTGTAACGAACAACACGTCCGTGCAACATCGATTGCGGCGGTCCTGCCTTTGGTCGTGTGGACTCGGGACCGCTGCCCACCACTCCAATTTGGAAGCCTCCGCCACGTGCGGGCATGCTCGTGCCGCTGGCGGAGCGTACGCAGCGGCTTGAGCTCGCGATGGTCGCGCTCATCCACGGCAATCAGGCGCCTGTCGGGCTCAGCCCGCTCCTGGGTGACTTCGACCCGTACTGCGAGGGCGATCCGGCCAGCGGCTCGCCCGCCGCTTTCAGCAGATGTGCTCCCGATTTCCGCTCAAGCCGCTCGGCGATTGTGAATTTTCATATCCGATAGAGGTAGTTGATCGCCCATTGCGGCTGGTCGAGCGCGAGCTCGGCGGCCTCTCGGTGTCGCTTGGCTTCCCCGCCCAGCGGGCAGGCATAGGCAAGGAGCGCCGGCGGGACGCCTGAAGCCGGGCGGACGACGCCGCCGCGACACGCTGAAGCCGAGCTGACCGAGTCGCCGTCGTCGCCGCCCAGCGTGTCGCGACCCGTGAGGGCCAACAGACAGAGATTCGGGCTCGCTAGCGGTGAGCTGCCCGGTCCGCCGCGTCCGCGTATGTGTATACGCGGGACGGATCAGCTCGCCGCTGACGTGAGTGCAGGAAGACCTCACGACTCAGCCCGCTCGACGCGAGCCACCACCGTTGCGGAGAGCCATACCGCGTCCAAGCTGCCGCGCGCAACGCAGTGCCACGCCGACTTACGTGCACAGACGGTCGGCTGCGTTCACGAGCCGCCCGGCTGCCGCAGCCAGATCGCGGCGCGGTAGGCGGCCCCGACCGCGCCGAGCGCCCATCCCGCCAAGAACGAGCGGTCGCGCTGCAGCAGCGCGTAGGCGAGTGCCGCCACGGTCGCCGTGTCTCCGAACGTCCAGCTGACCGACTCGCTGGCGCGCTCCTCCTGCTCGCGTTCTTGCCGTCCCCGCTGCGCCCGGTGAGCGCCCTTGTCGAGCGCGGCTTCGAGCGTGGTCGCGTTCATAGATCCTCCCTGAAGTCGCCCATCGGCACCCGAAGGTAAGGGCCGTGCCGGTCAGACACGCGCGGCTTCGTTATCGGCTGAGGCGGGCGCTCAATCGAGTCGCCTTACGGTCGCTCTGGGTGGTCGTTTGCGCCGCATTGCGCCCAAATACCGCGGGAGGCCTTGCGTGCTGAGGCTTCGGCCGCCTCGAAGGTGGCGACGCGCTTGAACGGCTTCTCGGACACGGAAACGCGTGCCCACCCAGCGCGGAGCTGCGCCGTTCCGAAGCTGCCTCGAGCCGAGGCGACGTAGGCCAGCAAGCGTCCGTACCGGTCGCGCCGGTCGTGTGTGGGGTCGGTCGTCACCTTCACGCGACGCCCTTTCCCGCCCTTGCGGTCGTACAGTCCGTCGCGGTTCGTGTCACGCGGGCGCGTGAAGGCCAGGCGGAACATTTGCGATGTGGCCTCCTTGCCGCCGCACTCGGCTGAGGTCCCGGGCTTCCTCGTTTTCGGCGTCTCAATCCCGATCAGCCGTACCGTGTAGCGCCGGCGGCCGCGCCGGACCTTGATCGTGTCGCCGTCGATCACCCCGGTCACGTAGGCAGAAAACCTCAGGCGTCGCGGTGGCGGAGGCGCCGGGCAGCCGTTCCCGCCGGGGGCGTACTCGTACGGACAGCCGTCGCCGGTATCCGGCACGCCGTCCGCGTCGCTGTCGGGCGTCAGGAGCTGCGGGGCAAACGGCATTGGAGTGGTGGGCGTGGTCGAGTAGTCGCCCCCCTGGGCGGGAGCGGACGACGGCTGCTCGTAGGAGGCGGTGTAGCTGGTCGAGCTGTTCGCGGTCACATCGTGCGTCTGCGGGCCCCCGTCGGACCACGCCTTGAACTGCCAGGTCATCTGCGGCGTGGGGGCGGAGAGCGAGTTCCGTGATCCCTGGATGACGGTCTTGGTGAAGGGCGCGTCGGTCTGCGATCCGTTGAGCGCCACGGCGAGTCCGGCCGGGCTGGTGTTGAGCGTGAGGGTGACCGTTTGTGGATCGAGCTGGACGGAGCTCGTGTCGGTCAGTCCGCCCGAATCCGTCGCTGTGAGCTGCAGCTCGAGGTGGGAGGGGTACTCGTGGTCGGGTGTTGTGAACGTGCCGCCGGCGGCGCCTTCGAAACTCTGGACGGTGTGGTTGTGGCAGTTGGAGGGACAGTGGTGGACGATCAGGGTCCAGGACAGTGCCGAGGCGGGCAGCGGGCCGTCCTGGGCGTCGGTGGCGGTACCGGCGAACTGGATCAGGTCGCCGACCTTCCAGCTGGTGCCGGGCAGCGGCGAGTCGATGGTGGCGGTGGGGGCCGTGTTGCCGACGCTGATCTCCACGGCGGCGGTGCTTGGCTCGTCCTGATTGTCGGTGACGAGCAGACTCGCGGTGTAGTTGCCCGGGCTCGTGTAGGTGTGGCTGGGAGCGACCGCGGTCGAGTCGTCGTATTGGCCGTCGCCGTCGAGGTCCCAGGCGTAGTCGAGGGTGTCACCCGAATCCGGATCGCTGGAGGCGGAGCCGTCGAACTGGACCGTCAAGGGCGCGGCGCCGGCGGTGGGGGTGGCGGTGGCGACGGCGGTCGGCGGTTGGTTCGCCGGGGTGAAGCTGATCCGGCGGATCGTGCCGCCGTCGAAGTCGGCGTAGAAAAGGTCGCCGCCGGGGCCGATCTGGAGCTGCACGGGATTCGCGGCGCCGGCCGCGAACGTACGGATCCTGGCCGGGTCGGGAACGCCGTCCGCGCCGGGCAGCATCGCCCAGATGCAGTCGCGCGAATAGTCGGCGAAGAACAGCGCGCCGCGGTACTCGAGCGGGTACGTGCCGTCCGCGGGCTCGAACGCGATGCCGGCAGCAGATGAGCTGCCCGTCGGACAGCCCTCCCCCGGCACGACCTGCGAGTCGTGGTTCCAGGCAAACAGCGGCGCCTGCACCGCGCCCGTGCCCTGCGCGTAGACGTCTTCGCAGGTCGAGAGGTCGGCGGAGTCGTAGCCGCCTTGGCGGTCGGAGCCCTCGTAGCAGGGCCAGCCGAAGTTGGTCACCGCGGCGGTTGGGCTCTGCAGGCGCTCGATCTCCTCCCTGGTGTTCCAGCCCACGTCGCCGATCCAGACCTCCCCGGTCCCGGGGCGCACGCCGAACCGGAATGGGTTGCGCATCCCGTAGGCGACGATCCGGCGCGCGTTGGGGTCGCCGCTGGCGGCATTCGGATTGTCCGGAAGCCCGGCGCCGGTAGCCGGGTCCACGCGCAGCAGCGCGCCATCCAGGCTGGCCGGGTCGGCCGGCGTGCGCAGGTCCTGGCTTCGCAGCGCCCCGCCCTCGGCGCCCGGCGGGCTGAGCGTCGCGCCGACGCCCCCGGGCGGGTCGCCACACGGGTTGAGCGGGCTGCCGTCCTGACCGTAGTCGACGAAGTTGAAGCTCGCCCCGTCGCCACCCGACACGTAGAGCGCCCCCTCGGGGCCGAAATCGAGCGAGCCGACCGAGTGGCTCGGATACTGCTGGCACCAGTCCTCTATCAGCACCCGCTCTGTCCCGACCATCGAGTTCCCCGACGCGGTGAGACGCGACAGGCGCCCGCTGACCACGCACCCCTCACCGGTCGCCCCCGGCGGCGTCGGGCAACCATCCGAGCTCGCGCCCGGCGTACCCCAACGCGGCGCCGTGCCACCAATCGCCGCGTCGTGCGTGTAAAGCACGTACACGTAGGGCTTGTCGGGGAAGCCCGGGTCGAGCGCCAGCCCTAGCAGGCCACGGTCCCAGAAGTTGTGGACCTGCGTTCTCATATCCGCGAATACGTCCGGCTGTAAGTCCGAGAGCGAGTCGAACACCTTGACGAGCCCGCTCTTCTCGGCCACGAACACACGCCCGTCCGGGGAAAAGCTGATCGCGGTCGGGTTGAGCAGACCCGAGAACACGGTCCGCTCAGAGAACCCCACCGGGTAGCTGGCAGCCTGCGCCGCCTCCGACGCGGCGAGCACAAAGACCGCCGTGGCAGCGATCGCTGTGACGAGCGCGCGGCGATCCAGCAGAAGCCGACCCACATCCAACAAACGAGCAGCCGGCCGCCAGACTTGCCTCATCCCTCCGATCCGCGAGGCGCGCGGGGGCGTCGCGGGTCGCCCCCCGACCCGGCTGCTCCCTCGCCGCATTCGCTGACACGACAGTCGATCGCCCCCATCAACGCGCGTTCGCAAGTCCCCCGCGGCCGGACGCGTAAACTCGCTCGTAATGCTCCTCAAGGCGAAGACGTGGCTGGTCAAGCTAATGCCGTTCCTGGCTCGCTGGGGGTCCAACGCGACTCCCAACCCGTAAGGGGCGCGACTCGGGCAGCGTCTAAACGGGAAGCGCCGCGAACTGGCCGTTTTCGTCCGAACCACTTAGTCGGACCAGCGGGTAGCGCGGTGCGCAAAACGCCGCGAGAGTTCGGCGCCCCGGGGCGTGCCCTTCCGGCTAGCTGCGCAGCAGCTTGTAGGTGACGGCGGCGCCCCCGATCCCGACGATGAGCGCGGGCACGAGTGCGCCGAATTTCGATGGGCTGTCCCCCGCGAGGCGGCCCTTGGCGGCGTTCGTCACTCGCTTGACGGCGGCTTCCTTGATTGCCATATATGCCTGGTACCCGAGGCGGGCGCCGGAAATCCACTACGGAGCCCGATCCGCTTAGGAACGCTTTCGAACCGCCCTGTAGGTTCTCCTCACTCGCGACACACAGGAGGAGCCATGTACGCACGCGTTGTCAGGTTCACCGACGTAGACCCGGACCACCTGGCCGAGCGCTTGTCGGACGTTGAGGCCAGCGGGGAACCGCCCGTCGACATCCCGGCCAAGGACGTCCAGATTCTGCACGACCCGGACCAGCGCACCGCCGTCGTGATCCAGCATTTCGAGACGGCCGACGACATGGCGGCAGCGGAGGGACCCCTCGACGCGATGGACCCGGGCGACACGCCGGGCACCCGCGCCTCGATCGATCGCTGCGAGATCAAGGCTGAGGTGGCCGCGGGCCGCTAGTCCCGCAACCCCACGGCCGCCGGCTAGGTAGTTCCCGGAGCCAGGCCGGGCCGGATCTGCGGTCTGCCCTGCGCCAATGGCAGCGCGCTGTCGGCTATCTCGCCGGCGTGAAGAACCCGGTCACCGTCCCCACCAGGTGCATCGTGCCGAAGGCGTTTTGCTGGGTGAAGTCGATGCTGCAGGTGACGAGGTGACGGTGCGTGTGGTGATGCGAGCTCGTGTCCGTCTGGCTGTCCGTCTGGCCGCCCGTGGGCGTGAACTCGAAGGTGAGGTCGAATGCCTGCGGAATGAACACGGCCGTGCGGCCGACCACATGCGCCGGCGTGAACTCGCCGTTGCCGTTGACCGAGGCCAGGACGGTCCGACCTCCGCAGTTCGCCGGAACGAGGAGGCCAGTCTTCGCGTTGACCGGGTCCGCCGAGGCGGCACCGGCGAAGGCGCCTACTGCAACCGAAGACAGCACAAGGGCGAGGCCGATCCGTCGTAGCATCTCGAGCTCCTTTCTCAGTGGCTCGGGCCACGCTTGCTGGGACGCAGCCCCGAAGGCCGAGATGTGCCAAGTCCACATGAAGGCAGCATGAAATCCGGCTCACCCAGCCGCATCGCCTGGCATTGGGACAAGCTTCCGACTCGCCGAGAGCTGCGCGACCTCGGCGGGTACCGGCGCCGTCGCCGGCTTCACCGGGAGCTGCACGAGGGCGGCTGGACCATGCTCGGACCGCGGCGCGGGCGCATGCTGCACCGATTGGCTGAGGAGGTCGAGCGCGGGGGCGTGCCGGGCGCGCTCGTGGACTGCGGCGCGTGGAACGGCGGCTCGGCGATCCTGATGTCGGCGGCCGCGCCGGCGCGCGAGGTGTGGGCATTCGACTCGTTCGCGGGCCTGCCCGAGCCACGTGAGCTCGACGGGCGGGAGGGCGCCGGTCTCGGCGGCGAGCTGGTGGCGTGCGAGCAGAAGCTGCGTGACGGCTTCGAGCGGTTCGCCGACCCGGCGCGGCTGAACGTGCGAGCCGGCTGGTTCGAGGACACGCTCGAGGACGCGGCCAGGGAGATCGGCCCGGTGGCGGTTCTTCACTGCGACGGCGACTGGCACGACTCGGTGCTGCTCACGCTGGAGGTCATGTACCCGCTCGTGAGCCTGGGCGGATTCGTGGTGATCGACGACTACGGGACCTTCCCCGGGGCTCAGCGGGCCACCGACGAGTACCGGCGCCGCGCGGGCGAGAGCGCGCCGCTCCGGCGAATCGACCACACCGGCCGTTACTGGCGAAAGGGGCCCGCAACGGGCGTGTGATGCACCTCACAGTGGACCGTACCCGGGCGCGAGACGCTACGGCCATGGAGATCCTCATTCTTTGCGCCGTCATGCTGGTCGGGCTGATCTACGGCTACTACACCGTGGACGGGAGCGGGATCGCCGAGCATCCCTACCACGACGTATATGGCGGCGCCCCCGGCGCCTTCTCACCCGCGAGCGCTTCCGGGCGCGACGAGAGCGTCGCGATCGGGAACTGGTCGCGCGGCACGCACTGAGCGACCCCCTACTGCGCAGGCGGGTTCCGCCCCGGAATCTGCACGGAAGCGCCCGCTGCCGATTTTCGCGGCCGTTCACGGGTACCGTGCGGCGCATGAGCCCTCTTCGCCCATCGCTTCTGCTCGCCCTGCTGGCCGCCGCGCTCGCGGCCGGCGTCCTCGCCATCGGCAGCTCCGCCTCGCCGCCCGCGTCGGGTGCCGCGGCCGCGGTCATAACGCCGACGCGCGTCGACGGCGTCCACCTGGGCGACACGCACGCGGACCTGCGCGCGCGCGGGAAGGTCGGCAAGCTCCAGAAGGGCTGTGAGCTCGCCCCGAACACGCGCTCGGCCAAGCTGCTCGCGCCGCTCAAGGGGAGCGTCGAGTACACGCTTACGAACCCACGGAAGGTCGACAGCATTGCGAGCACGGGCGGCGCGAAGGCCCGCGGCGTCGGCATCGGCGCGACGATCGCGCAGATCAAGGCGAAGTTCCCGCGCGCCAAGGTCGACCACAGCACCGATCAGGTCTTCCAGCTCACCCTGGTGAAGACGCCGAAGCGGCCCGCCACCGGCAACCGCATCATTTTCGGTGTCAGCACCCAGACGCACAAGACGACGATCATCGGCGTGCCCTTCATCGCGTTCTGCGAGTAGGGCCGCGCGGACGCGGTCAGGTCGACTGGGCCGTAGTCGGGCTCCGGACAGCGATATCGGCGGCGGATCGGACGCTCGGCTCTCCCGCCAGGAGGCAAGCCATGCGCTCGCACGCCCGCTTCGCGAAGCGGACCTGCTCGCGCCGGCCGAACACCCGGAAGCCGAGCCGGACTATCGGGTTCCGGATCTGGCCGGCGCGTGACACCACGTGTATCCGGAACTCAACCGCCCCGGACTCCAGCCACTTCCAGACCTCGTACTCCATCTGGCCCATCTCGAGGTGGCCCTGCAGCGTGGCATAGCTCCAGCCCCAGACGCAAACGTCGCGCCCGTCGACCGTCCGGCTTTCGTCGATCACCCCGCCGACTCGGACGCCGAAGCGGAAGCGGAGGCCCCAGAAGCGCACTTCGAGGAGCATGTCGCGCCCTTCGAGCGGGCGGTCGGGCCGGTAGACGGCCCGCACGATCGCCGGGTCGGCGAACTCGTAGTCGCGCATCAGCTCGCGCGCCCGCTCCCAGGTGCCGCCCGGCTGCGGCGGGCCTGGCGGTTCGCCGGGCAGCGGCTGGCAGTAGTCGTCGATCCGCCAGCCGTGCTCGGCCGTCCACTCGTCGCGCGCGGCGCGATCGAAGTTGAGCGGCTGGTCGTGGAGCTCGTCGAGCGCTCGACGCGCGCTCGCATCGGCGAGCGTCCCCTCAGAACTCAGAGGGCACCTCGTCGACCTTGCGTGTGTGAATCCGGAGCCCGCCGGCTCGGCGTCCCCCCGAGAGCTTGGCCACGCGCTCGAGGAAGGAGGTCCACATATGGAACTGGACCTCCTTCGACAGCCTGAGCCGGTCATAGAGAAGCTCCGAGAGCCGATCTCCGCTCCGGGCCCATGACTCGATCTCGAACTCGAGCCCGTCTCGGTTCGAGGCGCGGAACTCGATCTGGCCCGCCTCGAGGTGCCCCGCGAGCGTGACGAGCCGGAACGAGCAGGGGGTTACCCGTGCGACCCTGACCGGGCCGTCCCACGGTCCGGGCATCCGCACGACGAACTCGTCATTTACGCGCAGGGTGGCCGGGTCGCCGCGAAGCTTCTGAAAGCTTGCGAACTCGCTCGGGGCGGCGCTGTCTGGATTCGCCATGACGCGCGCGGCCAGCTCCTCCGCGGACAGCGGCGAGTCCTCGATCCGGACGGTGTAGCGGCGGCGGAAATGAGGACCGCTGCCGTGTCCGACCCACTGGACGTCGTCGCGGTCGACACCCTCCGGCAGCTTCGGCGGTGCGTCCTCGCTCCACGACCCCCCGGTCTCGTCGCGATGCAGCGGAGTCGTTCGCCAGAGATAGCGCCAGGACGTGAGGGCCACGCCGACGGGCCAGCGGGCGGCGGTGGCGAGCCGGCGTCCGGTGCTCTGGTTTCGCATGCCGCTCGCATACCCGCGAGATACGCCGGGTATCCCAAGCGGATGCTCAGTAAGGGAATGCAACGCACGGGCCTTCGGGGCTGGCACCTACACGTAATCTCCCTCGCGACCGTCTGGCTCTGCGTGACGCTCTGGATCCGCGCCAAGACCGTCGACCAGGAAGAGCGCGGCAACGCTGAGCGTCGAGCGCTGTTCGTGGGGCTGTGGCCGCCCATGTTCTGGCTGATCGGCGACGCGGTCGAACGACGCGAGTAGCGCGATACCCTCGGCGGCGGATGAGCGTCTCGCCGCCCACGAGGGCGATACCGGACAACCTGGCCGACCTGATCGGCAACACGCCGATGGTGCGGCTCACGCGCGTGGCGCCCGACTGCGACGCCGAGCTGATCGGGAAGCTCGAGTCCCACAACCCCGCCGGCAGCGTCAAGGACAGGATCGGCGTGGCGATGATCGAGGCCGCCGAGGCCGAAGGGCGCATCGAGCCGGGCGGGAACACGATCGTCGAGCCGACCTCCGGCAACACCGGCATCGCGCTCGCGTTCGTGTGCGCGGCAAAGGGCTACGACCTCGTGATCACGATGCCGCAGGGCATGAGCCGCGAGCGGGAGAAGCTCTTGAGGCTCTACGGGGCGGAGGTCGTCTGGGTCGAGTCGATGGGCGGCATGAACGAGGCGGTTGAGGAGGCCCGGCGGATCTGCCGCGAGCGCGGCAACTGCTACGTGCCGAATCAGTTCTCGAACCCAGCCAACCCGGAGGTCCACCGTCGCACGACCGCCGAGGAGATCTGGCGCGACACCGACGGGAAGGTCGACGTCTTCATCGCCGCGGTGGGCACGGGCGGGACGATCACCGGCTGCGGCGAGCGGCTCAAGGAGCGCAATCCCAGCCTGCACGTGGTGGCGGTCGAGCCGGCCTCGTCGCCGGTCCTCTCCGGCGGCGACCCGGGCCCGCACAGGATCGACGGCATCGGCGCAGGCTTCGTTCCCGAGGTGCTGAACCGCGAGGTGATTGACGAGATCGTCCCGGTCGAGGACGAGGACGCGATCGAGACGGCGCGGCTGTGCGCTCGCCGCGACGGCGTGAGCGCGGGCATCTCCGCGGGCGCGGCCATGTGGGCCGCCGTCCAGATCGGCTCGCGCGCCGAGATGCGCGGAAAGCGGATCGTGGCGATCCTCCCGGACTCCGGCGACCGCTACATCAGCACCCCGTTCTTCGCACCCTGATGTCCCTGCTCGACACATTCGCGAGCGTGGCGCGAGAGGTGCGCGAGGACCTGGCGGCCGCGCAGCAGCGCGATCCCGCGGCGCGGAGCGTCGGCCGGGCGGAGATGCTGCTCACCTACCGCGGCGTTCAGGCGCTGCTGCTCCACCGGGTCTGCCATGCGCTCTACGCGGCAGGCGTGCCGCTGCTGCCGCGCTGGCTCGCGTACGCGACCACGGCGGTGACGGGTGTGGAGATCCATCCCGCGGCCCAGATCGGCCGCGGGCTCTTCATCGACCACGGTGTCGGCGTCGTGATCGGCGAGACGGCCGAGGTGGGCGACGACGTGACGATCTACCAGGGCGTCACGCTCGGCGGCACGGGCTTCGCGCAGGGGAAGCGCCACCCGACCGTCGGTAACGAGGTGATGGTCGGCGCCGGCTCGGCCCTGCTCGGCCCGATCGTGATCGGGGAGCGCTCGAAGATCGGAGCGAACAGCGTGGTGATCCACGACGTCCCGCCGAACTCGACGGTGGTGGGGAACCCCGGTCACCCGGTGCGCGTCGACGGGAAGAAGCCGGAGGGCCCCGACGCCGACTGGGTTCACCTGCCCGACCCGGTGGCCGACGCCATCAGCGGGCTGGCCAACCGCCTGAACGAGCTCGAGGAGCTGGTGGCCGAGCAGACCGGCCGCAAGCCGAGCTCCGAGGTGCGCCCGCTGCGCCGCCGCGGCGGCCCGGACAGCGCCGGCGGCTGACCGGGGCGCGTCAGTAGAAGACGGTTCGCGTCCGGTGGCGCGGAACCGCCTTGTACCTCGGCGCCTGTCCCCTGTTCCACAGCGCCGTATCGAGCTGCCGTGCGGGGGTGCCGAGCCGAGCCGAGAGCAGCTCGCACGCGTGCACCGCGCAGCCGCGGATCTCGCGCTCGGCGCCGCCGGGCGGCAGCAGCTCGCCGACGTCGATCCGCGCCGCGAGCTGCGGTTCGTAGACCAGCACGCCGTCCACGCGCAGGACGTGCGGGACGAGGTTGTCGGCGAAGATCGTGAGGCGGTCAAGGTCGTGGAACCCGGCGACGCCCGCCAGGGCGAGGTCGTTCGCGGTGATCTGGGCGCGCTTCCAGAAGCCGACGTCGTCGAAGAACTGCATGCAGCCGGCGAGGCGCGCGGCGAGCCGCTCGGCCGACCCCGCGGCGTCCTCGACTACGTCGAGCGCGCGGCGGCCGCCAAGAAAGCGACCGAGGTCCCGGAGCGCCTCGGCGTACAGCCCCATGAGCTCGTGCCGCGCGCCCTGGCCGAGCACGGACGCGATGTCCTCAGCCTTCAATTCGCGTAGCTCGGTAGCCGACCACCCGCCGTCCGACCGCCAGAAGTCCGTGAGCGACGACGCGATCGTGAAGTACCCCGACATCCCCGGCCGCTTCCGGAGTGTCGGGAACCAGCCCGACCCGAAGTTGATCGAATCGAGCACGAGCATGAAGTGGGCGACGTCCTCGGGCGAGCCCTCGAGGTAGTGGCGCTCGGCATCCAGTGCCGGCGGCTCGCTCGGATCGAGCCGGGCGAGCGCCTCGAGGTCGATGGTCACGTGCCTCGCGCTCGCCGCGATCTCCCGGCAGGCGGCACGCACGTCATCGGTCAGCGACACCCGGGGAGCTTCCTACACTGCGGCCGGTGCCCGCCGCCCTTCGCTGCGAGTCGCTCGAGAAGCGCTACGGCGCGACCGTGGCACTCGGCGGGGTGGACCTGGAGGTTGCGCCCGGAGAGCTGCTGGGCCTGCTCGGGCCGAACGGAGCGGGCAAGTCGACGCTCACGAAGATCGCCTGCGGCCTCGTGCGCGCAACCGGCGGCCGGGCCGAGGTCGAGGGCGCGCCGGCCGGCTCCGCCGAGGCGCGCGCGGCGATCGGCTACCTCGCCGAGCTGTTCCGCTTCCCGGACTGGCTGAGCGCGGACGAACTGCTCGAGCTCCATCAGGAGCTGGCGGGCTCTGGGGGTGGCGCCGCGGAGCGCGCGGAGCTGCTTGAGCTGGTCGGGCTAACCGAGGCAAGCGACACGAAGGTCGCCGCGATGTCCAAGGGCATGCAGCAGCGCCTCGGCATCGCGCAGGCGCTGGTCGGCTCGCCTCGGCTCCTGATGCTCGACGAGCCCACGAGCGCGCTCGACCCGGTGGGCCGGCGCGTGGTCCGCGACCTCCTGCGCCGACTGCGCGGCCGCGGCATTGCCGTCGTGCTGAGCTCGCACCTGCTGAGCGAGGTCGAGCTCGTCTGCGACCGGGTGGCGATCCTGGTCGAAGGGCAGATAGTCGCGCAGGGCACGCCGGCCGAGCTCGCGCGGCCGCGCGGGGTCGAGGTCGAGACGGCCGACGGCGTTCGCGCCTTCCCGAAAGCGACGCGGGAGGAGGTGCCGCGGATCATCGCCGACCTCGTGAAGGCGGGCGAACAGGTGTACGAGGTGCGGCTGCTCGCGTCGACGCTCGAGGACGCCTACCTCGAGGCGGTCGGCGCGGCGTGAGCAGCGCGCTGATCGTCGCGCGCTACGCGCTCCGCGAGGCGGTCCGCCGGCGCGTGATCCTGGTCGTGCTGCTGCTGACGATCTGCTTCCTCGCCCTATACGGCCTGGGCTGCGCGGTCACCTTCAACGAGGTCAACTCGCTCGCGGTTCAGGACCAGATCGACGATCGCGTGCTCGCCGGGTCCACGCTGCTCGGCCTCTCGATGTTCACGATCCTGTTCCTCGGGGCGGTGCTGGCC
>JBKPSR010000122.1:0-19374 GCA_046735115.1 Actinomycetota bacterium | reverse complement strand
GCGCCAATCCGACCCCGGGGCCGGCGCCAATGCGGCCGGGCCGGCGCTATGCCGCCGGGGCTGCCTCGGGCTCCGCGGGCTCGCCGCCCGATGCGGCCGCGCCGTCGGCGGCTTTGGCGGCGCCGTCCTGGCCGCTTCCTGCCTCCGTCTCGGCGCGCTCCTCCTCGGATTCGCCGGCGGGGGGCTCCTTTGCCCAGTCCTCGTCGAACTCGACGCGCCACTTGGCCTCGTCGGTCTGCTCCAGGCGGAGCTTCGCGCGGAAGGTGCGGCCGGCGCGGGAGCGGAAGCCGGTCACAGGCTTCTCCGTGCGCCCGACGCCGGGCACCTCGCCGGCCTCGCGCGAGCTCCGCAGCGACTCGATCAGCTCCTTGGCCACCGACACGGGCAGGCTCTTCCCCGCCTTCCGCTTCCAGATCACGAACCCGCAGCCGGGGTCGTCGCGCGACCAGCACGAGTAGCCCTTCCGGTTCTCGGTGATCTCGCGGCCGCAGATCGGGCAGGGACCCAGCTTCGCCCGCTCGATCTGGACTCCCTTCAGCTTGTCCAGCTCGTCGACCGTCTCGGTGGTGAACTTCCTGATGTCCGCCATGAACGCCGGGCGCGTGTCGTCGCCGTGCTCGATCAGCCTTAGACGGCGCTCCCAGCTTCCGGTGAGCTCCGGGGAGGTCAGCTTGTGCTCGCCGAGCAGGCGAATCACCTGGATGCCCTTCTCGGTCGCGACGAGCGAGCGCCCGTCCCGCTCGATGTAGCCCACGTCCACGAGGCGCTCGATGATCGAGGCGCGCGTGGCGGGCGTGCCTATCCCGGAGTCCTTCATCGCCTCGCGCAGCTCGGCGTCCTCGACCTCCTTGCCGGCGGTCTCCATGGCGCCAAGGAGCGACGCGTCGCTGAAGCGCCGCGGCGGCTGGGTCTCCTTGCGCATCCACTCGACCTCGCGCGTCTGCACCCCCTCGCCCTGCTCCAGCCGCGGAAGGAGCTGGTCGCCGCCGGAGTCCTCCTCGGGGCGGTCCTGCTCCGCGAGCTCGCCGTATACCGCCCGCCAGCCGGCCTCGATCAGGCGCCGCCCCGACGTACGAAACACCTGCTCCTTCACCGTCGTCTCCACGCGCGTGCGCTCGAAGACCGCGTCGGGATGGAAGATCGCCAGGAACCGCTTTGCGACGAGGTCGTAGACCTTGACCTCGTCGGAGCCCATTCTGGAGAGGTCGTGGTCGGAGTTGGTCGGGATGATCGCGTGGTGATCCTGGACCTTGGCGTCATTCACGACGCGGCCCAGCGGGAGCGAGTCCAGGCCGAGCACGTACTCCGCCGCCTTCGTGTATTGAGCGCCATGCCCCACGTGCTCCGCGGTGGGCTTGATCTCGGCGACCATGTCGCCCGTCAGGAAGCGCGAGTTCGTCCGCGGGTAGGTGAGCGCCTTGTGGTCCTCGTACAGGCGCTGCGCCGCGGCCAGCGTCCGGCGCGCCGAGAAGCCGTACAGGCTGTTGGCGTGGCGCTGGAGGCTCGTCAGGTCGTAGAGGAGCTGCGGCTGCTCGCGCTGCTCGGACTTCTCGAGCTTCGTGATCTCGCCGGCCTGGCCCGTGACCGCGTCGACGATCGCTTGCGCCTCGTCCTCGCTCGGGAGCCGCTTGCCGCCGAGGTAGCGCCCGCTGTAGCGCCTCTCCCCGGTCGCCTCGAAGCGAGCCTCGACCAGCCAATACGGCTCGGGCACGAAGTTGCGTATCTCCTCCTCGCGGCGTGCGACCAGCGCCAGCGTCGGCGTCTGCACGCGGCCGAGCGATACCGCGCCGTCGAACGCCGCGCGCAGCCGGATCGACGCCGCGCGCGTGGCGTTCATCCCCACGAGCCAGTCGGCCTCCGAGCGCGAGCGAGCGGCCTCCTCGAGTGACCGGAGCTCCTCGCTCGGGCGCAGGTGCTCGAATGCCTCCTTGATCGCCGTCTTCGTCATCGAGGACAGCCACAGGCGCTGCACCGGCTTCCGGACCGGGGCGAGGTCGTACACGTACGCGAAGATCAGCTCGCCCTCGCGGCCGGCGTCGCATGCGTTGACGATCAGATCCACGTCGTCGTCCGCCATGAGCCGGTGGATGGAGTGCAGTTGCTTGGCCGCGCGATCGTCGTTCGGGATCAGCTTGAACCGGTCCGGGAGGATCGGCAGATCGGCGAAGCGCCACTTCTTGAGCTTCGGGTCGTACTCGTCCGGCGGCGCCAGCCCGACCAGGTGGCCGACCGCCCAGGTGACGACGTAATCGTCGCCTTCGAGGTACGTCTTGTCCTTCGACTGCTTGAAGGATCCGGGCAGCGTCGAGGCCAGGTCGCGCGCGACCGACGGCTTCTCAGCGACTACTAGGGTCTTCGACATCAGGGATCAGGGTACGCATATCGACTCGCATACCAGGACGGGCTGGTGGTTGGACGAGGCCGGCGGCGCCGCTCCCCGCCCGCCGCTTCAGGGAACGCTCGACGCCGACGTGGTTGTCATCGGGGGCGGCTATACGGGGATGTGGACGGCCTGGCATCTCCTCGATTCGGAGCCGGGCATCCGTGTCCTGCTGCTCGAAGGCGACGTCAGCGGGCACGGACCCAGCGGCCGCAACGGCGGGTTCTGCGAGTCGCTCTGGTTCAGCGCCGCCGCATTGCGTGAGCGCTTCGGCGACGAGCCCGCGCGCGCCCTGCTCGACGCGTCGAGCGAGACCGTCACCGCCATCGGCTCCTGGTGCCGCGACAACGACGTGGACGCCTGGTTCGACCAATCGGGCTACCTGTGCGTGTCCACGGGCCAGGCGTTCGACCACGTGGGCCGCGAGGCGGCGGAGGCCGCCCGGGCGCTCGGCGCCCCCGAGGCGGTCCAGGATCTCTCCGCCACCGAGGTGCGTGAGCGCGTCGACTCGCCCGTCTTCCGCGGCGGCGTGTTCGTGCCGGACTTCGCGACGCTGCAACCGGCCCGCCTGGCGCTCGGCCTGCGGCAGCGCCTCATCGAGCGCGGCGCGCAGATCTTCGAGCACTCTCGTGTGCGAGCGCTGCGTGTGGAGCCCGGCAGGGGCTCCGTGGTCGCCGAGACCGCGAGTGGGCACGTCCGGGCCGGCGCCGCGGTGCTGGCGGTCGGCCCCTCGGCGCGCGGCGTCACGCCGCTCCGCTCGCGCCTGTCCGTGACCTCCTCTCACATCGTGCTCACCGAGCCGGTGCCGGACGTGCTCGACGAGATCGGCTGGACGGGCGGCGAGTGCATCACCGACGGGCGCACGCTCCTCCACTACTTCCGCACGACGCGCGACGCCCGTATCGCGTTCGGTTGGGGCGGCGGGCGCCCGGCCTACGGCGGCCGCGTGAATGGCCGCATCGAGGTGGACCCGCGCGTGGCGGCCGAGGCACAGGAGCATCTGCTGCGGATCTTCCCCGCGCTCGAGGGGCGTGCGATCACGCACGCCTGGGGCGGCCCGATCGACGTGTCCCCGAGCCACATCCCTCAGGTCGGCACCCTGCCGGACGGCCCGGTGCACTTCGCGCTCGGCTTCACGGGGAACGGCGTGAGCCCCACACATCTCACCGCGCGCGCGCTCGCCTCGCTGGCGCTCGATCGCCGCGACCGCTGGACCGCGCTTCCGATCGTGGGCTCGGAGGCCGGCGCGTGGGTCCCGCCCGAGCCGCTCGCATGGCTCGGCGGCAATCTCGTGCGCCACGCCTTCCTGCGGCGCGACGAGGCGCTCGAGCGAGGCGAGCGCCCGGACCTCCTCACGCGCGCGCTCTGTGAGCTGCCGAGGGCGCTGGGGATCCACGTGGCGCGCTAGCGCCGGGCCACGCCGCTCAATACGGGTTGTAGCCGTAGACAGCGCCGCGGTCCGGCCCGCGGCAGCCGGCGCGACGTTCGCCCGGGCGGAACGGCAGCCGCACGACAACCTGGGACTCGTTGTTGTCCTCGTTCGACTCATAGACGCGGTTGTTCGGGTCGGCGATGTGGGCGTAGGCGAAGCAGCCGCGCAGACCGGTCACGTCGATCCACTGCTCGGGATAGGTCGGGGGGTACACGTCCGCCCAGCCGACGGAGGTGCCGAGCGTCACGTGCTCGGCACGGGAGTTGTTGCTGCATGCGGGGTAGTGGGCCGCGAGCGGCGAGCGCAGCAGCCAGGGCCGCGTGTGCACGAGATCGCGAAGGCAGTAGGCGACCTTCGGCCCCGTGCGGATGAGCCGCGTGCGCTTACCGCTCGCGTCCAGCCGCCACAGCTCGAAGCGAGCGGCGTTGTAGAACTTCCACCAGAAGCGGCTCAGGTGAGCGAACTTGAACTGGAGCCGCCCGTCCGTGGCGACGCCTATGCGGCCGCCGTCGCGCTTGTAGATGCGCTGGCGGGCCCGCATGAAGCGCGGGCCGATGCGCGTGCCGAGCAGCTCGGCCGGCCCCTTGCCGATGCTGTCGATCGCGTTGCCGGCGCGCAGGAGGGTCCGCCCCGGCTTCGTCGAGCGATCCGTGTAGAGGCCCCACGGGCGCCGCATGACGAGGTCCGGGCAGCGGAGTCGCTTGGCCTCCGGCCCGAGGCAGGGGTTCTCAGGCCGCAGGTCCGCGGACGCCTGGACCTGCGCCAGGGCGGTTCCGGCAAGCGTCGCGGCACAACACAGCGCAACGAGAAGGGCGGCACGCACCGGGGGAGTTGTAGCGACTACGGTGCACGGAATGCGGATCCTGGCGATCGACGGGGGCGGAATCCGCGGTCTGATCCCGGCTCTGGTGCTCGCCGAGCTGGAGCGGCGCGCCGGCCGGAGGGTGTTCGAGCTCTTCGACATGATCGCCGGCACCTCGACCGGCGGCATCCTCGCCTGCGCCCTGTGCGCGCCCGAACCCCTGCCGGCGTCCGAGATCGCGAGAGTCTATGAGGAGGACGGGCCCGAGATCTTCAGCCGCTCGGTCTTCCAGCGGATCCGGAGCGCTGAGGGGCTGCTGGACGAGAAGTACGACGACGCGGCGCTGAATCGCACGCTCGAGCGCTTCCTCGCGGACAAGCGCCTGGCGGACGCTCGCCCCGATCTGATCGTCCCGTCGTACGACACGAACCTTCCGGGGACATACTTCTTCAAGACGACGAAGGCGAAGGAGACCCCGGGGCTCGACGACTTCCCGCTCTCGGTCGTTGCCCGCGCGACCTCGGCGGCGCCGACCTACTTCGAGCCGGTCGAGGCGGGCGACCGGGCGCTGATCGACGGCGGCGTGTTCGCCACGAACCCGGCGATGTGCGCGTTGGCTGAGGCGCTGAACGGCGACGAGGTCTCGCCGCGCGACGTGGTGCTCCTCTCGCTCGGCACCGGCGAGCGCACGCACAGGCGAAGCTTCGGCGAGATCAAGGACTGGGGCGCCGTCGAGTGGGCGCGCCCGATCCTCGACGTGGTCTTCGACGGAGTCTCGGATGCAGTGAACTACCAGCTGGAGCGCGTGCTCGGCCCCGAGCGATACTGGCGCCTACAGGTGGAGCTGACGCTGGCGAGCGACGCGCTCGACGACGCCTCGGAGGACAACCTCGGCAAGCTGCGCCGGCAGGCCGAGGAGCTGCTCCGGGCGCGCAGCACCGATCTGGACGCGGCGCTCGCCGAGCTGTAGTGGCGCAAGCCGCGGGCGGTGCCCGCGGCGCAGCGATGCGTTCAGGCGCAGGGGCCGGTGTCGACCGGGCGCCGCACACGGCCCAGCGCCGCCCTCACGATCGAGTCCGGCACGCCGTAGCCCGTGCGCTGGCGCCCCGTGGAGGCGGCGAAGACGGTCGCCACCACACGGCCTCCGCCGTCGACGACCGGGCCTCCCGAGTTGCCGTGGCGCACGAGCCCGCGGATCGAGGTGATGGCCCGCTCCAGCGGGCCGCGCCCGTAGGAGTCCTGCGTCAGCACCAGGCCGGTCTGGCCGAGCCGGGCCGGCCGGACGTCGTAGCCGCCGTTCTCGGGGAAACCGAGGATCGCCGCGGACGTGCCGGGCCGCGCGCTCACGTCCATCGGCAGCGCGGGCGTGCCCCCGAGCCCCGGGGTGCGCAGGATCGCGAGGTCGTTGCGCGGGTCGTACCAAACGGCCTGCGCATCGAGCAGCGGGCCCTCCCCGCGAAGCTGCACGGTCGTGTCGTCCTGCCCCGCCACGACATGGGCGTTCGTCACGACGAGCCCGCCGCGGACGATCCAGCCGCTTCCCTGCACGCCCAGGCCGCACGCCGTGCCGAGCACCTTAACGACGCTCTGCCCGGCGGCCTGGATCTGCGGATCGCGGACGACCTCCGCGTTCGGCGGCGGGACGTTCGCCCCCGGGCCGCGGATCGTCGGGAACGGGTCGAAGCGCGCCAACGCCTGGAGGATCGGCCCGGAGGGCGGCAGCACCGCGTTCAGCTGGCGGAGGATGGCCGAGCGCTGGATCGGCTCGCGAAGCTCCCGGGCGCCCGGCGTCTGCAGCGCGACCGCGCCTCCGATCCACACGAGCAACAGCCCCAGACAGCCGACGAGCACGCTGCCCCCCACCCCGTCCACAACCCCGAGCTCTTCGGGGAGCCGGTGGCGCAGGTGGAAGCCGAGCACCTCGAGCCCCGAAGCGAAAACCGAGCCGAGCGCGAGCGCGCCAAACAGCGCGAACAGAGGCGCGTAGGGCGAGTGCGAGCCGTCCGAGAGGAGCAGCGGCCCCAGCCTCGACCCGATGAGCGCGCCCGTCGCGAAGCCGGCGAGCGCGAGCCCCCCGGCGATGAGGCCCTGGCCGTAGCCCCACGCCGCCATGAGGGCCGTGAACGCGAGGATGATCCAGTCGAGGCCCGTCACGGCGCGAGTGAGGCTATTGCTCCCGGGTACCATCGGGCGCAGCCCCCACCGCTACACGGGCGCATCCCCTCCCCCCGTGAAGAGCCTGCCCGCCGAGCGCCGACGGCGCCTTACTCACCGCACGCTGCCCACCCTGGGCGGCCTCGCCGTCGTGTCGCTCGTCGCAGGCGTGATCGTCGGAGCGAACGCGCACAGCGCGGCGGAGCGGGCCGCCGGCGACTTCGCGGCAGCCTGGGAGCGCGGTGACCTTAGCGCGATGCACGCGCTCCTCAGCGAACAGGCGCAGCGGCGCTATCCGCTGCGGCGCTTTCGGCGCGCGTACGAGCGCGCCGCCGCCACAACGACCCTCACGAAGGTCGAGGCGGGCGACCCCGATGGCTTCGACGAGGGCGTCGTGACGGTCCCGGTGGTGGTCGACACACGCGTCTTCGGCCGCCTGCGTGGCGATCTGCGCATCCCCGTGCCGGACGATCGCGTCGATTGGCAGCCGCACTTGGTGTTCCCCGAGCTGCGCCCGGGTGAGCGGCTGCGCCGCGCGAGCCTGCCGGCGCGGCGCGCGACCCTCCACTCGCGCGACGGCAAGGTGCTCGCGCGGGGCCCCGCCACGTCGCGCAGCTCTCCGCTCCCCGGAATCGCGGACTCGATAGCCGGGCGGATGGAACCCGAGGAGACGGCGGCGGAGCGAAGGTCGCTGTACGCGCGCGGCTTCCCGCCCGACTGGCCGGTTGGGCAGACCGGGCTCGAGGAGGTGTTCGAGCAGCGCCTGCGCGGCACTCCGGGCGGCGAGCTGATCGCAGGCGACCGCGTGATGGCACGTGCGCGCCCGCGCCCTGCCCCGGCCGTTCGGACCAGCATCGACACGCGGCTTCAGGAGGCCGCGGTGGTCGGCCTGGCGGGGCGGCTCGGTGGCGTCGCCGCGCTCGACCCGCGCAACGGGGAGGTGCGGGCGCTGGCCGGCATCGCATTCTCGGCGCCGCAGCCCCCAGGATCCACATTCAAGATCGTGACCACGACCGCCGCGCTCGAACGCGGCATTGTGAAGCCCTCCACGGAGTTCCCTGTCGAGACCCACGCGATCATCGACGGGGTCGAACTCGAGAACGCGAACGGCGAGGCGTGCGGGGGAACGTTCCGGAGCTCCTTCGCCCACTCGTGCAACTCCGTGTTCGCGCCACTCGGGCTGAAGATCGAGGCGGGCCCGCTGGTGGACGCGGCGGAGCGCTACGGCTGGAACGCCCGCGCGACCATCCCCGGCGAGGTGCCGAGCACGCTGCCGCCCGCCGCACAGATCGACACGCCGCTCGAGGTGGCCTCGACCGCGATCGGCCAGTTCGAGACGCTTGCCACCCCGCTCCAGATGGCCTCCGTGGCGCAGACCATCGCGATGGGCGGGGTCCGCCGCCCGCCCACCCTCTCCACCGACAGGCATCCCCGCCCGGTGCGGGTGACCTCCCGGCGCGTCGCCCGGACAATCGAGTCGCTGATGCTGGACGTGGTCTCCTACGGGACCGGCACGGCGGCCGCGCTCCCCAACGTCCGCGTGGCGGGCAAGACGGGCACGGCGGAGCTGGAGAACACGCGCGACCCCGAGACCGGCGAGACGCGCCCGTCCGATCCCAACAACACGGATGCCTGGTTCACCGCCTACGCCCCCGCGGCGCGACCGCGGATCGCCGTGGCGGTGATGCTGGTCCGCGCCGGAGCGGGCGGCGCCACCGCGGCGCCCGCGGCGCGTGTGGTGCTCGACGCGGCCCTCTGAGCCGCGGGCCAACTTAAGAGGACGGTCCCTTTAGATGTCCAGCGTGTAGGTCAGGTGCTTGCCGCCCGTGCCCTCGATCTCGAGCTCGAGTGGCCGGTACTCCGTGTTGGCGAGCGGCAGCCTGAACAGGAGCATCGCGCCGGCGGTGGGCCCGAGCTGCGCGACGCTTCCGGCCTCCGGAATGCACTCGTGCGGCAGGAGCTCCTTCGGGTGGTACGCGAACTCGTTGTCCTCCGGAAGCGACTCCGGCTCGAACTTGTTGCCTTGGGCGTCGATGATCTTGAACCTGTCGACCGCCCGGTGCGGGTCGTTCGAGCGGTTGCAGACCTGGATGAAGACGCCGTAGAGCGTCTCGCCCTTCTTCGGCTCGGTGCCGGCCGCGACGTAGGCCTTGTCCGGCGTGATCCGCGTGTTGAGCTCGCGCGTGATGAAGACGTTGTAGTCGAGTCCCTCGAGGCCGAGGGCGAGTCCCTCGCGCGCGGGCTCCTCGACGCCCTGCTTCACGTCGGCCTCCCCGCACGCGGCGGCACCGGCGCCCAGGACGGCAAGGCAGAGCAGCGCGAGCAGGCGGCGAGGCATGCGGGCGGGCATATTAGCTCCGCCTCAGGGCCTCGGCGGGCGGGCAGGGTCCACGCCGGGATGGGCGCCGAAGCGCGCCGCCTTCTCCCGCTCGAACCCGGCGATCGTCGCGCGCTTCAGCTCCACCCGGTCCGGCTCCTCGAAGATCATCCGCAGCCGATCGAGCGACTTCCTCGTCTTTCGCCGGAGCCAGCCGGCCGCGCCGATCTCCTTGAAGCGGTCGATCCTTGTGGCGGGCTCGCTGAAGGTCGTGAGCTCCACTCGCGTGACGCTGGCCGACTCGCGCGTGAGGTCATACACGGCCACGGAGCGGTTGCGGCCACGGCGTCCGTAGCGGATCTCCTCGATGATCTGGCGCGGCCGCTCCGCCTTGATGATGGTGAGCTCCGCGTACTCGTTGGCGAGCGGAGCGTCGAGCTTGAAGCGGGCGGCCGCACCCACGCCGACCGGCTGGACCCGCGCGAGCCGGTAGTCGTCCATGTAGTGATCGGCGTACGAGGGCCGCACGGCGAGGTCGGAGATGAAATCGAACACCTTGTCGCGTGGCGCCGAGATGACGGCGGAAACGGTGACCTCGCGCATGGGCGGGCATCGTACCTGCAGGCCGGACCCTGGCCGCGGCGCCCGCGGGAGCTAGGCGGCCCGGCGCACGACGGAGAGCCGCCGCTCGCTCACGCCGACCCGCTCGCTCCGCACGGCCAGGCGCCGCTCATCGGGCAGTGCGGCGAAGCACAGCTCGCAGAGCGTGCGGCCGCCGTCGAGCTCGTGCACGTGCTCGCCCGGCAGCGGCGTGCGGCGGCACTGGCCGCAGCAGGCGGTGCTGGGCGGAAGCGTTCCGATGCTGCTGCGCACGAGCATCGAGGCCAGTTCGGGCATGGAAAACTCCTTCGGCGGGGCCCGGAAAAGCCCTTCAAGCTGAAAAAAGCCCGCTCTTACCGTATTTTTCACTTGGCCAGCTCGTATCCGCCGATACCATCCCTGGCCCCACCCCCCTGAGGAGAGAGAACCGATGGAAGCCTTCAGTTCCGGCACGCTTGCGGGTGCCGGGTCTTTCCGGTGCGACTCCTGCGGATTCGCCATAGCCCTTCACGAGCGCGACGCCGTGCCCTCGTGTCCCGAGTGCGGCGGCGAGAGCTTCCGCCGCGCGTCCCTGTTCGCGGAGTCGATCCGCCCCACGATGCGCCACGAGCTAGAGGGCGCGCCCGAATGGCTGGCGGAGGCGCGCGAGGCGCTCGTCCGCGCGGGCGACTACCTGGCCTTCGAGGACGACGACAGGGTGCGCGTCTTCCCGCTCCAAGACGGCTGGACGCGGATCGGACGCAGCCTTTCGGCGCACGTCCGGTTCGACGACCCGACGGTCTCGCGCCGCCACGCGCTGCTGTACCGGGACGACGCGGGCGCACGCATCCTCGACGATCGCAGCCTCAACGGCGTGTTCCTGAACGGCCAGCGTGTCGAGCTCGGCGAGCTCGACGACGGCGCCGAGATCTCGATCGGGCGCTTCAGCCTCTTCTTCGTGAGCCTCGTCGGCGAGCGCTCCGACGCGACCACGACGGCTACGACCTGAGGGCGGCCAGGCCCTCGTCGCGGGAGGTCACGGGGCGGTAGCCCAGCTCGCGCTCGGCGCGCGAGATGTCGATCGTGCACTCCTGCGAGGAGACCCAGACGGCGAAGCGCGTGATCGGCGGGTTGCCGCGCCGCCTCAGGCCGCGCCAGATCCCCTCCGCCGCGCGGGCCGCCGCGTTCGCAACGCCGGGCGGCACCGACTTGTCCGGAATCTCGACTCCCTGCGTCGCCACGAGCGCGGTCAGGAAGTCGCGGAACACCACCGGCTCTCCGTCGGTCACGAAGTAGACGCCTCCGGCCGGGGCCCTGGTGGCGCCGAGCCACAGCCCCTCGACCGTGTTGTCGATGTGAGTCGTCGCGGTGAGCTGTCGCCCGCCCCCGACCCACCGGAAGCGCCCAGATCGCACCATGTCGACTATCTGTGGGAGCAGCGTGCTGTCGCCGCGCCCCCATACGAACCGCGGCCGCACCACCACCGTCTCGAGCCCGTCGCCGTTCGCCGCGCGCACCAGCTGCTCCGCTCTCGCCTTCGTGGACGGGTAGAGCGCCGGCGAATCCGGCCGGAGCGGCGCGCCCTCGTCGACGTTCACGAGCGGCTGGCCGGCCATGAGAGCGGCCTCCGTCCCCACGTGCACCAGCCGTCGCACCCCGACCGCGCGACACGAGTCGATCACGTTGCGGGTGCCCTGCACGTTCAGGCGCTCGAAGTCCGCCGGATCGCCCCAGTCCGCGACCCTCGCCGCGGCATGGAAGGCGACGTCGGCTCCGTCCGCGCCGGCGCGAAGCGACTCGGGAGCGTCGAGATCGCCGCCAACCGCCTCGGCACCGCGCTCGCGGACACGGCTCGCGGCGCGGTCCGAGCGGGCGAGCGCGCGCACGTCCCAGCCCTCGCTTCGCAGCCGCTCGGTGAGCGCCCCGCCTACGAAGCCCGACCCACCCGTGACGAACGCGGTGGGCATCTCAGCGCTCGTCGCGCGGGCCGGTCCAGAACGCGTCGCCCACCGTGACGGTTCGGGCGATCTCCGCTTGGTGGCGGAGCGAGTGCGGGTCGCCGTCCTCGTAGGCGAACATAGCCTCCGAGCGAATCCGCCGCGCCTCGCCGGACCCGCCCAGGTACTGGTCGACCACGCGCGCGCAGCGACGGCCCTCTGCGATGGCGGTGACGACGAGCGACTGGCCGGTGCGCGCGTCGCCGCAGGCGAACACCCCCTCGACCTTCGTGCCGTACACGGGTGCCTTCACGTTTCCGCGCCGGTCCAGGTCGAGGCGGAGCTGGCGGACGGCTCCGACGTGCTCCGGGTGGTCGAACCCGATGGCGATCAGCACGAGGTCGGCGCGCTCCTCGAACTCGCTGCCCGCGACGGCATGCAGGTCGCGTGAGGAGGTGCCCTCCACACGCCGGCCGCGCACGCCGGTCACGCGGCCGCCCCCGCCGCGCAGCTCCGTGACCTGGGTGCCGAAGCGGCGCTCGCCGCCCTCGTCGAGCGCGTAGGTCGTGGGCGTCCGCTTCGGGGGCAGCGGCCAGGGCGTGCCGGGCGGGCGCCCACCCGCGGGCAGCGGCGGGTAGACGTCGAGCAGCAGCACGTCCTCGGCGCCCTCGCGCAGGGCGTTCGAGATGCAGTCCATGCCGGTGTCGCCGCCGCCCACCACCACGACGCGCCTCCCTTCGGCGCTGATCGCCTCGTCCGGCGGCGTCTCGCGGGAGGGCCGTCCCTCCATGACGGCGACCGCGCGGTTGCGCTGGTAGAGGTAGTCCATGGCGAGGTGCACCCCGTCAAGGTCGCGGCCGGGGACCTTCAGGTCCCGGTGAACCCGCGAGCCGATCGCGACGATGACGGCGTCGTACTTGCCGCGCAGCTCGCCTGTGTCGATGTCGCGGCCCACATCGACGTCGCAGATGAACTTGATGCCCTCGTCCTCGAGCAGCTTCACGCGCCTGTCGACGATCCACTTCTCGAGCTTGGCGTCGGGCACGCCGTAGCGCAGCAGGCCGCCCGGCGCCTCGTCGCGCTCGTAGACCGTCACCCGGTGGCCGACCTTGTTGAGCTCCGCCGCGACCGCGAGGCCCGCCGGCCCCGAGCCGATCACGGCAACCGTCCGGTCGGTGCGAGCGTCGGGCGGCTCGGGCTCGATCCAGCCCTCCTCGAACCCGCGCGTGACGATCGCGAGCTCGATCTGCTCGATCGTCACGGCGTCGTCGTTGATGTCGAGCACGCAGGCGGACTCGCACGGCGCCGGGCAGATCAGCCCGGTGAACTCGGGGAAGTTGTTGGTGGCGTGGAGCTTCGTGAGCGCGTCGCGCCAGCGGTCGCGATACACGAGGTCGTTCCAGTCCGGGATCAGGTTGCCGAGCGGGCAGCCCTCGTGGCAGAACGGGATGCCGCAGTCCATGCAACGCGCGCCCTGATCGCGCAGCGTGCGGTCGTCCGGCAGCTGGAAGTACTGGCGGTAGTCGTGGACGCGCTCCGAGGGGTCGCGCTTCTCGAAGCCGACCCGCTCGAGCCGCAGGAATGCGCCGAGCTCGCCCATCAGGCTCTAGATCGGTCCTCCGGCCGCGTAGCCCGGCGTGGCCGCTGGGCCGGCCGCGGCGGCGGCCACCTCGGCCTCACCCTCGGCGGCGAGCTGGTCGGCGAGCGCACGCTTGTAGTCGTGCGGCATCACCTTCACGATCCTGTTGAGGGTCGCCTGCCAGTCGTCGAGGAGGCGCGCGGCAACGATCGAGCCAGTCAGCTCGCGGTGCTCCTCGACCCAGCCCCGGAGCTCCTCGCTCTCGTCGGGCGAGATCGCGTCGAAGCCCACGAGCTCCGTGTTGCAGCGGCCGCGGAAGCCTCCGTCCGCGTCGTACACGTAGGCGATGCCGCCGCTCATGCCGGCGGCGAAGTTGAGGCCTGTCGGGCCGAGCACGACCACGCGGCCGCCCGTCATGTACTCGCAACCGTGGTCGCCCAGGCCCTCGACCACCGTGATGGCGCCGGAGTTGCGGACGGCGAAGCGCTCGCCCGCCAGACCGCGGAAGAAGGCGCGCCCGGATGTCGCGCCGTACAGCACCGTGTTGCCGACGATCACGTTGTGCTCGGCGGCGAACGCCGCGTCGGCGGGCGGCCGGACCACGATCGTGCCGCCGGACAGTCCCTTCCCGCAGTAGTCGTTCGCGTCGCCGTCGAGCACGAGCTCGACTCCGCGCGCGAGCCAGGCGCCGAAGCTCTGGCCGGCGGAGCCCGTGAGCGTGACCTTGATGCTTCCCTCGGGCAGCCCCTCCTCGCCGTGCACGCGCGCGATCTCGCCCGAGAGCAGGCCGCCGACGGCGCGGTTCTTGTTCTCGATTCTGCGCTCGAGCCGCACCTGCTGCCCTTGCTCCACCGCCGGCCGGCACAGCTGGAGCAGGTCCACGTCGATCGAGTCGTAGAGCACCGGGTCGGGGCGGCGCACGCAGCCGCGCGGCGCGCCCGGCTCGACGTTGTCCGGCACGGCCAGCAGCGCCCTCAGGTCGACGTCCTGCGCCTTCCAATGGTCCACGGCCTCGTCCTGGTCGAGCAGGTCGGTGCGACCGATCAGCTCCGTCATGCTGCGCACGCCGAGCCGGGCCATTATGCGGCGGGCCTCCTCGGCCACCATGAAGAGGTAGTTCACGACGTGCTCGGGCTGGCCCTCGAAGCGGCGGCGGAGCTCGGGGTCCTGCGTCGCCACGCCCACAGGGCACGTGTTGAGGTGGCAGACGCGCATGTACACGCAGCCCAGAGCGATCAGCGGGGCGGTCGAGAAGCCGTACTCGTCGGCCCCGAGGATGGCGGCCACCACCACGTCGCGGCCGGTTCGCATCTGACCGTCCGCCTCGACGAGGATGCGCGAGCGTAGGTCGTTGCGGAGCAGGGTCTGCTGGGTCTCGGCGATGCCGATCTCCCACGGGATGCCGGCATGCTGGATTGACGCCTGCGGTGACGCGCCCGTGCCGCCGTCGTGCCCCGCGATCACCACGTGGTCCGCGTTCGCCTTGGCCACTCCGGCGGCGACCGTGCCCACGCCGACCTCCGACACCAGCTTCACGGAGACACGCGCGCGCGGGTTGGCGCAGCGCAGGTCGTAGATCAGCTGCTTCAGGTCCTCGATGGAGTAGATGTCGTGGTGCGGCGGCGGGGAGATCAGGCCCACCCCCGGCGTCGAGTGGCGCAGGCGGGCGATGTAGCGGTCGACCTTGTGACCCGGCAGCTGGCCGCCCTCGCCCGGCTTGGCCCCCTGGGCGACCTTGATCTGGAGCTCGTCCGCGTTGACGAGGTAGTGGACCGTAACGCCGAAGCGCCCGGAGGCGACCTGCTTGATGGACGAGCGCCGCTCGTCGCGGAAGCGCTCGGGGTCCTCGCCGCCCTCGCCCGTGTTCGACCTGCCGCCGAGGCGGTTCATGCCTGTGGCCAGCGTCTCGTGCGCCTCGGGTGAGAGCGCGCCGAGCGACATTCCGCCGGACTTGAAGCGCTTCACGATCTCGGCGGCGGGCTCGACCTCGTCGAGCGGCACCGGCTCGACCGCGTCGTTGAAGCGCAGCAGGCCGCGGAGCGAGGACTTGGGCACCGCGACCTCGTTCACGTACGTCGCGAAGCGCTCGTAGACGTCTCCTCCGCCGCCGTCGCGCGCGGCGTGCTGGAGCGAGGCGATCGTCTCGGGGTTCCAGGCGTGGAACTCGCCGTCGCGCCGCCAGGCGTAGACGCCGCCCGGCGGCAGCAGCTCCGAGCTCGCCGCCGGGTACGCCCGCGCGTGGCGGTCGAGGCACTCCCAGGCGAGCACGTTCAGGCCCACGCCTCCGACGCGCGACGGGGTGCCTGTGAAGTGCCGGTCCACGAGCTCCTTCTCCAGGCCGATCGCCTCGAAGATCTGGGCGCCCGTGTAGGAGCGGATCGTCGAGATACCCATCTTCGACAGGATCTTCAGCAGGCCCTTGCCGATCGCCTGGATGGTCTGCGCTACGGCCTCGTCGGGCGCCATTCCCTCCGGCAGCCGGCCCTCGCGGTGGAGGGCGTAGAGCGTCTCGAACATCACGTAGGGGTTCACCGCCGAGGCGCCGTAGCCGATCAGGCACGCCACGTGGTGGATCTCCTTCGTCTGGCCGGTCTCGACGATCAGGCCGCTCTGGAGGCGCGTGCCCTCGCGGACCAGGTGGTGATGGACCGCGGGGGTGGCGAGCAGTGCCGGCATCGGCACACGCTCCGTGCCGAGGTTGCGGTCGGACAGGATGAGGATATTCACGCCGCGGGCTACGAGCTCGGACGCCTCCGCGCACATCTCCGCCAGCCGGCGCTCCATGCCCTGGGCGCCCTCAGAGGCCGGCCAGGTCATGTCGATCGTGCGCGCCTCGAAGACGCTGTGGTCGACCTGGCGGAGCTTCTCCAGCTCGGTGGAGCGCAAGAGCGGCTGCGGCATCACGAGCTGATGGCAGTGGTCCGGCGTCTCGCCGAGCAGGTTGATCTCCGGCCCGATCACGGCCTCGAGGCTCATGACGATGGACTCGCGGATGGGGTCGATCGCCGGGTTCGTCACCTGGGCGAACAGCTGCTTGAAGTAGGAGAAGAGCGGCGGGCGCATGTCCGACATCACGGCGAGCGCTGCGTCGTTGCCCATCGAGCCGGTGGGCTCCGCGGCGTCGCGCGCCATCGGCACGAGCGTCACGCGGAGGTCCTCCTCGGTCCAGCCGAACGCGAGCTGCTTGGCCCGGAGCGGCTCCACGCGCGGCACGCGCGGGGTCTTCTCCGGGAGGTCCTCGATGTGGACGACGCGATCGGCGAGCCACCTGCCGTAGGGACGGCGGGCGGCCAGATCACGCTTGATCTCCGTGTCGGGCACGACGGCGTCGCGCTCGAGGTCGACCAGGAACAGCTTGCCGGGCAGCAGGCGACCCTTCGACGCGACCTGGTCGGGCGGCACCTCGATCACGCCTGTCTCCGAGGCGAACACGACCCAGCCGTCCTTCGTCACGAGCCAGCGGCCCGGACGCAGCCCGTTGCGGTCGAGCGTGGCGCCGATAACGCGGCCGTCGCTGAACGCCACGGCGGCCGGGCCATCCCAGGGCTCGACGAGCGACGAGTGGTAGGCGTAGAAGTCGCGCACCTCCTCGGGCAGCTCGGGGCGGCCGCGGTGCGCCTCGGGGATCAGCATCGACATCGCATGCGCGGGGGAGCGGCCGCCGAGGACGAGCAACTCCATGAGGCCGTCGAGCGACGCCGAGTCCGAGATGTCGTCGCGCAGCAGCGGGTGGACCTTGACGATGTCGTCGCCGAACAGCGGCGAGGAGAGCTGAAGCTCACGCGCGCGCATCCAGTTGCGGTTTCCACGCAGGGTGTTGATCTCGCCGTTGTGCGCGAGCATGCGGTACGGGTGCGCCAGCTCCCAGCTCGGGAAGGTGTTGGTGGAGAAGCGCGAGTGGACGAGCGCGAGCCGGCTCACGACGCGCTCGTCGCGCAGGTCGGGGAAGTAGCGCGGGAGCTGCGGCGCGGTGAGCATGCCCTTCAGAACCATCGTGCGGCTGGAGAAGCTGGGGATCGCGAGGTCGGCCGCGTCCTCCTGCTCGACGACCCGGCGGATCACGTAGAGCTTGCGCTCGAACTCGTCCTGGTCCTGGATGCCGTCGGCCGCGCCGACGAACAGCTGGGCGATTCGCGGCGCCACCGCCCGCGAGGCGCTCCCGCACGCCGCCTCGTTTACCGGCACCTCGCGCCAGCCGAGCACGGTCTGCCCCTCGGCCTCGACGCCCTCCTCCAGGAGGCGCATCACCTCGGCCGGGTTGCCGGGTGGGAGGAAGCAGACGGCCACGCCGTAGCGCCCGGCCTCCGGGAGCTCGACGCCGGCCTCCGCGCGCAAGAAGGCATCGGGGACCTGGATCAGGATGCCGGCGCCGTCCCCCGTATCGGGATCGGCACCCTCCGCTCCGCGGTGCTCGAGCCGCTCGAGGGCGTGCAGCGCCCTGGCCACGACCTCGTGCGAGGCGGGCGCTCGGACCCGCGCGACGAAGGCGACGCCGCAGGCGTCGTGCTCGTAGCTCGGGTCGTACAGGCCACGCGATGCCTGCAGTGCTCTACCTCCTGTTTGCGTGGCCTGCTCGGCTCAGGCGCACGACGCGGAAACGAACGCGAAACTATAAAGCCATCCATGGCGATGCTTCCCACCGCGCAGACGATCACGGTGCTCTCGCAGAAGGGCGGAACCGGGAAGACGACGACCGTCCGCACGCTCGCCGACGCTTTCCGCCGTGTGGGGCTCGATGTCCTCGTGGCAGACCTCGATCCACAGGGGAACCTCTCCGACTACTACGACGTGCCCGCCGACGCGACTCCGACTGTGGCCGAGGTGCTGTCCGGGGCGGCCAAGGCCTCCGACGCGGTCCACGACGGCGTGCTGCCGGCGAACCTCGGACTGGCGGAGGCCGAGCTGGTGCTGGCGGGCAAGATGGGCCGGGAGCTCACGCTGAAGCGGGCCCTCCGCGACCTGCGCCGCCATTACGACCTGATCCTGGTCGACTGCCCCCCGGCGCTGGGCCTCCTGACCGTGAACGCGCTCGTGGCGGCCGACCACGCGCTGATCTCGACCGAGGCCGAGTACTTCTCGCTGCAGGGCGTCGAGCAGGCGCTTGAGGTGATCGAGCTCGCGAAGGAGTCGCTCCACCCGGAGCTGGACTGGTTGGGCGTGGTGGTGAACATCGCCGACATGAGGCTGGTCCACGCCCGCGAGGCGCAGACGCAGCTCAGAGAGCGCTTCGGCGAGAAGGTCTTCGACACCGTCGTGCGCCGAAGCGTGCGCTACGCCGAGTCGGCGGAGCGTGGCGTCTCGATCCTGGACTACGCGCCCGACCTGGGCGCGGACTACGTCGCGCTGGCTGAGGAGATCCTGGGCCGCCTGGGCGCCGAGTACGACGAGGCCCGCGGCCAGCTGTCGACGCTGACGCCGGCCTGAGCCTCCGCCGCAACGCGCAGCCCGGTTTCCGCCGCGACGCGCATCACCGGACGAACCGGTCCTCGAGCGGCGACCTCGTCCGCTGCCCGGCGGGCTCAACGGCGCGCGGCTTCGCCGCGCGCCGGCCGGGGTTCGCTTGAACGACGGCATTGAGGGTGGTGAGGTCGAAGAGGTGCCGGTACTCGGCCTCGGTCACCGTACGCCGCAGCGCTTGGTCATCGATCACCGTCGGCGAGGTCGAGCAGGCTGCGGGCGATGGACCGTCACGTCAGTGACCGCAGCGCTGCTCGGGCGGATCTCCCAAGCTGACCCTGTGGCCGGATGCGAGAGCACCGCGCCGCGACCACAGGCGATGACGGCCGCAAGCCATCGTCCCTGCGATGTGAGCCGATCGTGGCCAACGGCGTCGACACCGCGGTGTAACGGAATGAGCCGTCCGGTCCTCACCCACTCGGCAATCCCATGAGCACTGAAGCCGAGCGCCCCGAGCTGGCGCCGGCTCACCACGCCCCCATTGCCGCCTCGCAACCCGCTGCAGCCGGTGGGGCCAGTGGGGGCCAGCGCGAGGGGGCGGCGGGGCGTCGATGCGCCCGCGGCGCAGCGGCGACCACCCCTTCACCGCTGTCGTTCGCCCAGCCGAACCGCATCGCCGGCGCGGTTCCTACCCCGCCCGGGATAGTCTGCCCCCGCCGTGCCCAACGACCTTCTCCTCACGCCCGCCACCGAGCTCGCCACCCTGGTGCGCACGGGGCAGGTCAGCTCGACCGAGC
>JBKPSR010000121.1:0-30558 GCA_046735115.1 Actinomycetota bacterium | reverse complement strand
GTGCGCAGGCAGGCGTCGACGGACACGCCGTCGCCGACCGCGATGCCTGCCTCAACCGCCAGCCGCGTGCGCGGCTCCACCCCCACGCCAACGACGACGAAGTCGCAGTCGAGCAGGCGGTCGTCGCTCGTGCGCACGCGCTCGACCCGCCCGTCGCCTTCGAAGGCCTCGACGCCCGTGCCCATCAGCATGCGGACGCCGTGGTCGGCATGGATGTCGCGGTAGACCGCGCCCAGCTCGGGGCCCAGGACGCGCTCGAGCGGCACCCCGAGCGGGTCGACGACGGTCACGTCGAGCCCCCGCTGGCGGGCGGAGGCGGCCACCTCCGACCCGATCCAGCCGGCGCCCACCACCACGACGGCGCCGCCCGCGTCGAGCCGCGCGCGGAGCGCGTCGGAGTCGCCGACGCTGCGCAGGTACAGCACGCCGTCCAGCTCGCCGCCCCGGATCGGCAGCCGGCGTGGCTCGGCGCCCGTCGCGAGCAGCAGCCTGTCGTAGGCGAGCGCGCTGCCGTCGTCGAGGGTCACCCGGCGCGCGTTCGTGTCGAGGCTCTCCGCGCTGCGGCCGAGCAGCAGCTCGATCTCGTTGTCCGCGTAGAAGCTCGGGGGATGCACGTAGACCTTCTCGCGCTCGGCCTCGCCGCGCAGGTAGTCCTTCGAGAGCGGCGGCCGCTCGTAGGGCCGCTCCTGCTCTGCGCCGACGAGCACCACACGCCCGCCGAAGCCCTCTTCGCGCAGCGTCTCGGCTGCCTTGGCGCCGGCGAGGCTCGCGCCGACGATGACGTGGGTCCGATCAGTGGTCATCAGAGGCCCTCGTGGTCAGGGACAGGAACTCTTGGCGCGTGCGCGGGTCCTCTCGAAGCAGGCCGCGCATCGCGGACGTCACCGTCTTGGCGCCCAGCTTCTGGACGCCTCGCAGCGACATGCACATGTGCTCCGCCTGGAGCACGACCCCCACGCCCTTCGGCTCGAGCTGCTCCTCGAGCCAGTCCGCCACCTGGACGGTCAGGCGCTCCTGGATCTGGAGGTCGCGGCTGAACAGCTCCACCACCCTCCCCAGCTTGCTGAGCCCGAGAATGCGCTTTCCGGGCAGATAGCCCACGTGCGCGATCCCGTGGAAGGGCAGCAGATGGTGCATGCACAGCGAGTGGAACGGGATCGAGCGCGCGACGATCAGCTCGTCGTACCCGTCGTCGTTCGGGAACGTGGTGGCCCGGAACGGCCGCGGGGTGAGCAGCTCCGCGTAGGCGTCCGCGACGCGGCGGGGCGTGTCGGCGAGTGCCTCGCTGTCGACGTCGGCGCCCAGGGCGCCCAACAGCCCGCGGGCGGCGCGGCGAGCGGCGGCGCGGTCGACGGTGCCGCGGCCGGTGTGTCCGTGTGCGTGGTCGAGCGCAGCGAGCGCCGCGCGACCATTGTGGTTCACGGTCATGGGAGGTATGCGCCGCCGGCAGCGGATTTCTTACGCCCCGATGTCGATTTGCGCTCTCAGCGACCCGTCCACAGAGCCAGCGCGAGCGTCGCCGTGACGAGCCCCGCGAGCAGGAACCCGCCGGCGTGGTGCCAGAACGAGTCGGCGAGCGCCGCGCGCAGCCCGGCCGCGATCAGTAGCGCCGCTCCCACTCCGAGCGGGATCGTCCAGGTCTCGCCGAAGACGAGCGACCGCAGCGAGCGCAGCAATCCGCTCACAGTGCGGCCTCCGCTCGCTGGCGCGCCGCGGTGGCGAGCGTCCGCGCCGCCAGCCACGCGATCCCGGCAAAGCCCGCGGCCAGGTAGAGCAGCGCGGCGTCGCCGAGCGGCCAGTCGACGCCCATGCCCTCGGCTGCGAAGAAGGTGCCGAACGCGGTCAGCGCGACGCCGACGCCGAGCTTGAGCTGGGTCTCCGGCAGCCGCCGCAGCGGGGCGTGGAGCAGGAGCCCGATGACAACGACTGCCACGAGCGCGAGGCCGGCGCCGAGGAACGCCGGGGCCGCGTGTCCGGGGCTGCCCGCCAGCGCGATCACGATGATCCCGACCTCGAGGCCCTCAAGGAATACGCCCTTGAACGCCACCACCCGGGCGGCCCAGTCGCTTCGCCCCAGCGCCGGATCGCCCGCCAGGGCGGCGCGCTCCCCGAGGTACTCCTCGTACGAGGAGCTGCGCCGCCGCAGGCCCGCCATGCGCAGGATCCCCTTGCGCAGCCACTCCAGCCCGAAGAGCAGCAGGAGGCCGCCGACGACGACTCGCAGCGAGCTGAGGTCCGTCCCCGAGATCAGCGCCGGGCCGACCGCCGCTACCAGCAGGCCGACGGCAAGCACCGCGGCCACCGCACCGATCACCGCGTCGCGCATGCGCCGCTCGACGCCGACCGCGAGCACGATCGCGAGCGCCTCGAGCATCTCGATCCCGACCGCGGCGGTCGCGACCGCCATGGTGACTAAGAAGGCCACGCCCGAAGTGTGGCGCGTGGGCGCCGCACGGCCCGTCAGTCGTGTTCGAGCATCGCGGCCAGCGGGCCGACGGGCGCGGCCCTGGCGTGGCCGAGGCGCGGCAGCCCGAGCCCGCCCTCGAGCGTGGCCAAGAGCGAGTAGTGATCGGCGGGGGCGTTCACGCGTGCGTGATGCCGCGCACCCGGCCCGGTGGCGATCAGGGCAACGCGCCCGCCGGCCGGGCCGGTGACTCCCTGCGCCTCGTCCCACGTGATGAACAGAACCCCGTCCGGCCCCAGCGCTCGCACGATGCGGGGGACCAGCCGCGAGACGTATCGGTCGCTCGCGCGCACGGACCCGTTGTGGCCGTCGTGCACCAGATCCGGAGTGATCCATGAGAAGCGCGGCAGCGACCCTCGGTGCAGGTCGCCCCGCAGGAAGCCGAAGTCGACGATGTGCTCCCTCGCGACGGCGCCCTCGCCGACCTGCTCCGAGTACGCGAACGGGTTGTAGTGCTTGCTGTAGTCGCCCACCCCGTTGCCTGCGAACCCAGGCGAGGGGATGCTCTCGAAGTACCCCTTCCACGGGATGTGAGCCGCCTCGAGTTGGCCGGGAAGCGAGGCGGCCGAGTTGTCGCACGAGTTGCAGTCGCTCGTGACGCCCTGCGTCGACCCCGTGGTCACCGCGAGGTAGTTCGGAAGCGACGGGTGCGCGAGCGCGTAGTAGTGGGTCGCGAGCGCCCCGCGCTGGGCCACTCGGTTCAGATACGACGCCTGCCGCGATCCGATGATCTGGTCGTAGCCGCGGTTCTCCAGGAACAGGACGGCCACCTTGGTGAAGGGCGGGATGCGGGCGGCGGCGCGGTCTCCCGGGAGCGCGTCCATCAGCAGCGCCACCAGCAGGGCCACGACCACGAGGAGCCGCGCCGCGCGCATTAGGGCTTCCTCAGCTCCTCGACCCCTCGCCGGCGCAAGTACATGCCGACAACGGTAGGAGCCCCGCCTTAACGTCCGATGACGGCCCGGCCCGTCGCCGACGGTCCGGCTCATGGTCGCGGCCGCTCAGGGTTAGACGGGCTCGCCGGTCAGGCAGCCGACTGGTTCGGCGGGCTGTGCCCGGGTGCGACGAGGCGCGCCTCGTCGTGCGGGTGGATGCGCTCGGGAAGCCCGTGCGGGCGCGCGATTTCCCGGATGATCGTCGTGACGCCCAGCATGCGGTCGGCGGCCTGTCCCCATACGGGGCGCATGCTCACCTCCACCGAGATGAAGTTGCCCCCCTTGCGCCGCAGCCGGGCCTCGAAGGTGCTCGCGGCCCGATTCGCGCGGGCGCGCGCGAGGCGGTGCCGATCCTCGGGGTGGAGCAGCTCGGCGCCGGCGCGCCCGACGAGCTCCTCGGGTTCGTAGCCGAGCAGCCGCCCGGCCGCCGGCGACGCGTACAGGCAGATGCCGCGCTCGTCGTAGCGCGAGATCATCTCGTTGGAGTGCTCGGCCAGCAGGCGCCGCTCCCCCTCGAGCGCAGCCATCCGCTGCGCGGCCTCCTGGACTGACCGCTCGAGCCGAGCCCGCACCGACTCCGCGCCGGCGAGCTCCTCACGGTTCGCCTCGACCTCGTCCAGCGCGCGGGCGCGCTCCGCGCGCGCGGCCGCGAGCTCCGCGGCGACACGCGCCTGCGCCGCCCGCAGACCGTCGAGCTCCTCGAGCGCACGCTCCTTGAGCGCGCGCGTGTCCTCCAGCTCCTCGATCGCGCGCGCCTTATCCGCGTGCGCATCGTCGAGCTCCTCTGCGAGCGCCCGGTTTCGCGCGTTCGCGTCGGCCAGCTCCTCCGCGGCGCTCTGCAGGGCGGAGTTGAAGCGGGCGTGCTCCTGTCCGGCGTCGACCAGCGCGGCCTCGAGCCGGGCGGCTTCGCGGGCGTGGTCGTCCAGCTCGCCGAGCACGGTGTCGCGGTCGGCCGTGGCGAGGGAGAGCTCGCGTCCGAGCCGCTGATGCTCGTGCTTCGCCTCGTCGAAGGCCCGCTTCGCCTCGGCGAGCTCCTGCTCCAGGCGTCGCCCCTCCGCCTGGGCGCCGGCCAGCTTCTGCTCGGCCATCCTGGCGGCTGCCTGCGCGTCGCGGAGATCGCCGGCCAGCTTCTGCTCGGTGCTCCTGGCGGCCGCCTGCGCGTCGCGGAGATCGCCGGCCAGCTTCTGCTCGGTGCTCCTGGCGGCCGCCCGCGCGTCGCGGAGATCGCCGGCCAGCTTCTGCTCGGTGCTCCTGGCGGCCGCCTGCGCGTCGCGGAGATCGCCGGCGAGGCGCTCCTGAGCCCGCCGCGCGCCGGTGAGCTCCGCGCCCCGCGCCGCCAGCTCGCGCGTCAGCTCGTCGATGCGCCCTCCGGCGAGCTCGAGCTCGCCGGTGGTCCGCTCGAGCTCTTGGCGCACGCCGTCGCGGGCGAGCCGCCGGCGCTCGAGCTCCGCCTTCGCGCGACTCAGCTCCTCGCGCATCCGCTCGGTCTCGCTCAGGTCGCGGATGAAGATGTGGCACCGGTCGACGTCGCCCTCGGAGCCGGGCCGGATGGTCAGCGCCACCGGGAACTGGCGGCCGTCGCGATGACGCGCGATCAGCGCGAGCTCGCTCCCCTCGGGAGTGGTCGTGGCGGGGCCGGCGCCGGGGCCGATCGCCTCCGTCAGCGAGCGGCCCAGAGCCTCGCCCGCCGCCCAGCCGAACATCGCCTCGGCGGGGGCGCTCCAGCCGCTGATCCGGTCGCGACCGTCCACAGCCAGGTAGGCGTCGCGCGACGAGTCCACGACCTGCCGCAGCCGGCGACGGCTCCGGGCGTCGGCGACGCGCGCGCTCCGGCGCTCGCCGGCCGTGACGACAAAGGCCAGCGAGCCCAGCGCGAGTAGAGCGAGGAACGCCTGGACGATGTAGACCTGGTCATCCGCGCCGGCCGCTCCCGCCACCAGATCCGCGCCGCGCGACGCAAGCAGCGTCGCGGCAAGTGAAACTCCGAGGCCGCCCAGCGCCGCGAGTCGGAGCCCCCACCGTTCGTGCGCCCAGACGATCAGCGGCGCGACGGCGATCATGCCCAGCGCGTCGGCGCTCCACCATCGCAGCCAGCTCTCGCCGAACGAGGCGCCGAACGTCTGCGCGGCCACCGCTCCGGCCGACAGCGCGACGAGCGCGTTGGCGACCACGGCGCCACCGACCACGAGCGCGACGAGATCCCGTCGGCCCTCGAGGGCGAAGCGCCCGCCCGCGATGCGCTCCACGAGCACAGCGGCGAGCAGCCCCTCGGCGCTGCTCGGCACGGCGAACGCCACGCTCACCTCGAGCGAGCTGCCGGCATGCAGGTATGCAGCGAGGCTGCCCACCCCGGCCGCGCACGCGAGCGACGGCCACAGATGCCGCGGGGCGACGAGCATCACGCCCAGATAGACGCCGCTCGCCGGCCACAGGACGGCGATTCCGGGGTCCCCGATGAGCGAGGTCGTCAGCGCGGCCACGAGGAAGTAGAGGCTCGCGAAGGCCGCGGCCGGTGCCACCGACCGCAGCATGGGGGAGGCGGACCCCACAACACGGGACATGTATCTCCTGTCGGGAGGCCGGGCCGAGTCCTTTAGCCCCGAATCAGGCGCGAAGCCGCATGTTGGCGTTCGGCGGAACTTAAAGGGACAGGCCCTTAAGTTTCTGGCCGTCGCGCTCGGGCATCCGCGCCAGACACGTGGAACTTCAGGAGGTGGCTGATGGGCTCGAGAGCGGCAATCACGGTGGACAAGCCGCGCGAAGAGGTACGCCGGCTGTGGGACAGCCGAGAGTATCCGCACGAGTACGTGGATTCTGTGGAGGCCTTCGTCTCGTTCAGGGACGCGCCCGGCGACCGCGGGACCGAGATCCACGTGGAGCTGCAGCGCGGCTCCGCGGCGGGCAAGGTCGGGGAAGTTGTGCAGAAGGTGCTCGGCTCGGTGTCCCTGGCGAAGGTGAAGGACGACCTCCGGCGCTTCAAGCAGCTCGCCGAGACGGGCGAGGTCGCACGCTCGGAGGGGTCGCCGGAGGGCGAGCGGGCCGAGCGCAAGCTGAAGCAGCGCCCCGCGCAGCCGCTCGCGGAGTCAGAGCTCGAGAAGGTGGAAGCCTGATGCGCGCCAACGTGTGGTCCGGGCGGAACTCCGTCCAGGTGGAGAACGTCCCCGACCCGAAGCTCCTGAACGACCGCGACGCGATCGTGAGGATCACCTCGACCGCGATCTGCGGGTCCGACCTCCACCTGTACGACGGCTACGTCCCGACGATGAAAAAGGGCGACATCCTCGGGCACGAGTTCATGGGCGAGGTGGTCGAGGTCGGCCGCGGCGTGTCGAACCTCCAGGCCGGCGACCGCGTCGTCGTGCCGTTCCCGATCGCCTGCGGCAACTGCTGGGCGTGCCGCCACGACCTGTACTCGGTCTGCGAGAACTCGAACCCGAACGCGGGCCTGGCCGAGAAGACCTTCGGCCACCCGAGCGCCGGGATCTACGGCTACTCGCACCTGACCGGCGGGTACGCGGGCGGCCAGGCCGAGTACGCGCGGGTCCCCTACGCCGACGTGGGGCCGCTGAAGATCGAGGACGACCTGGACGACGAGCAGGTGCTGTTCCTCTCAGACATCTTCCCGACCGGGTACATGGGCGCGGAGTTCTGCGAGATCCAGGGCGGCGAGAGCATCGCAGTGCTCGGCGCGGGGCCGGTGGGCCAGTTCGCGATCGCGAGCGCCGTGATGCTCGGCGCCGAGCAGGTGATCGCGGTCGACCACATCGACTACCGGCTCGAGATGGCGCGCAATCGCGCGGGAGCCACGGACACGATCAACTTCGGCGAGGACGCGGACGTCGTCGAGCAGCTGAAGCTGCTGACCGGCGGGCGCGGGCCCGACGCGGTGATCGACGCCGTCGGCATGGAGGCCGTGTCCGGGCACGGCGTGGTCCACACCGCCGAGCGAATCAAGCAGGCCACCCGCTCGGAGACCGATCGCGGCGCCGCGCTGCGCGACGCGATCCTCGCGTGCCGGCCCGGAGGGATCGTCTCGGTGATCGGCGCCTACGGCGGGCTGATCGACAAGTTCCCCGCGGGCGCGCTGATGAACAAGAGCCTGTCCATCAAGACCGGGCAGTGCCACGTGCACCGCTACCTGCAGCCGCTGTACGAGCACGTGAAGGCGGGCCACATCGACCCGAGCTTCGTGGTGACCCACCGGCTGGAGCTGGGTGAGGCGCCCAACGGATACGAGACGTTCAAGCACAAGGAAGACGAGTGCGTGAAGGTGGTGCTGAAGCCATGAGAAAGAGGAGCACGGCCGGCTTCCCCCGGCCGATCGACGCGACCCTGCACGGCGTGACCGACTACACGGTGAGCGCCACCCTCACGACGGTGTTACCGCGCGTGGCCGGGATCTCGGGAACGCCGGCCGGTGTGCAGGTCCGCGCCGCCGGAGCGATCCACGCCGGCTACAGCGCGCTCACGAGGTACCCGCTCGGCATCGTCAAGGCGATCCCGTACCGGGCGCACCTGGCGATCGACGCGGTCGGCGCGGTCGCGCTCGCCGCGACGCCGTTCATGACAGGCCAGTTCCGCAAGGGGCGGAGCCAGTGGGTGCCGCATGTCGCGCTGAGCGCGTTCGAGCTCGTCTCGCTTGCGCTGAGCGACCCCACCGGCCGCGGCGACTACAAGGGCGACGTGGAGGCAGTGCGGCAGAAGAACATGGAGGACCCGCACCGAAAAGTCCACGATCCGGTGCCCGCCGTCACCGCGGGCGCCGCGAACGGCCGCCCGCGCGCAGGCGCTGAAGCTCGGTAAGCGCGGCTGTTCACTGGGCTCGAGACCGCCACGGCGGCGTGAGCTGTAGAGCTCCTGCGACCGGGTTCCGTCCCCTGCGAGGCTCTACGGAGCACGGGCACCGCAGACGCCGCGGGTAGGCCGTCGACGTTGTGCCGCCTTCTTTGCACGAGTGCGGAGCTACAGTGGCGGCGTGAAGTTCGGCGCCGTCGCTGAGAATCCCCTCGAGCGCTTGATCGTCCGGCTCAACCTGGCGCCTCAGCCGCTGCTCGACACTCAGATGGCGTACACGCTCGCCCGGGTGATCATGGTCGGGACGAAGCTCGGCGTATTCGAGGCCCTCGAGGAAGGGCCTGCGCAGCCCGACCAAGTGGCGGCGCGCTGCGGGACCAATCCCGTGGGCACCGAGAAGCTGCTGTTCGCGCTCGCAGGCGCCGACTACCTGAAGGCCCGCGACGGGACGTACGAGCTCACCCCCGTCGCCCGCAAGTGGCTGCTCGCCGGCAGTCCGAATTCGGTCGCCGACAAGCTGCTGTTCCAGTTCCTCGAATGGGACTGGATGGAGCGCGCCGAGGACTACGTACGCACCGGCGAGCCGCTCGAGCTGCACAGCGCGGACCTGACGGCCGACGACTGGGGGCTCTACCAGCGCGGGATGCGCGCGATGGCGAACGCGGCAGCAGCCGAGGCGGTGAGGCGGATGCCCGTGCCGAAGGGCGCCCGCAACATGCTCGACATCGGCGGCTCGCACGGCTACTACTCGGTCGCGCTCTGCCGGCGCCACGACGGGCTGCGCTCCGAGGTGCTCGATCTGCCGCAGGCCGTCGAGCAGGCTGCGCCGCTGCTCGCCGCCGAGGGAATGGGCGACCGGGTGGTCCACCGTCCCGGCGACGCGCTCGCCGACGACCTGGGCACGGAGGCCTACGACCTAGTCCTGGTCGCCCAGCTCGTGCACCACTTCAGCGAGGACCAGAACCGCGAGCTGGCGGCCCGCGTGGCCGCGGCGCTCCGCCCCGGCGGCGTGTACGCGGTGCTCGACGAGTTCCGGCCGCGAACCGCCAAGGACGCCGGTCAGGTCGGCGCCCTGCTCGAGTTCTACTTCGCTCTGACGAGCCAGTCCGGCACCTGGGCCGTCGAGGAGATCGCGGACTGGCAGCGCCGAGCCGGCCTCGAACCACGCCGGCCGATCCGCTTCAGGACCGTCCCGGGCGTCGGGATCCAGGCGGCGACGAAGCCGGGCTAGGAGGATCCGCCGTGCACAGCGGCGAGGGCGTCCTCCTCGTCGCTGAACTCCTCGATGCGAAGGATCCGCCTTCCCTCGAAGGTGAGCAGGTTCCAGAGCCGCATGGAGGTCTCGACTCCGCTGCGGGCGCCGCGCATCCGGATTCGGAAGACGGCGATCGCCCTGCGCTCATCGACCGCCGTCAGCTCGAGCTCCTCGATCAGCATCGCCCCCGCCTCGAACCGATCCCGAAATAGCGCGGCCACCTCGGCGCGCCCGCGGTGCGTTCCCGCGCCGGGCGCGGCCGCGAATTGGACGAACTCGGCCTCGGGGTGCAGGTATTCGCGCGCGAGGATGTCGGGGAAGACCCTGCCCGACGAGTTGTGAAGCTCGAAGATGCCGCGCACGTAGTCCAGGTCCACGCCGGCAGGATCCTGACATGAGGGTGGGTCGACTTATGTACCGAGCTCGGTACACAACTCGCCCCACCCTCGGAAGCCGGCGGGGTGAGGGCAGCGAGAACCGGTTAGTCGCGCCTGGCTGATTCGACGAGCGGGCGCTCGTCCGGCGCCTGCTCCTCGTCACGGTCGTGCTCAACGACCGGAGCGGGCGGGTCCCGGCGCTCGACGTCGTCGAACAGGTACCGAAGCTCCTCGTCGAAGCGCTCCTCACGCCGCCTCTGCCTGCGCATCCAGCGCTCGTGACACATGTCCACCACCTCCGGCGGTTGGGGTCTCACCTGCATGATCCCACCGCCGTCCAGTCCCCTCGGAAGGACGGCAATGAAGAGGTGGCTCCCGTGGCGACGATCCTGGATAGGGGCCCATATAGGGAGCCTGCACGGGACTGTCGCCCGAAAAAAAGAACGGTCCAGGAGGCCCTCCCTTTCAAAGCCGTCGTTCCCTCCGACCCGAGTGGCACGACGGAGGAGACTCGGCGTGCGGTCATCTCGACAACCCCGAACCAAACCCGCAAATTGCGGTTTTTTGATGTTCACGGCCGGGCCGACTCAGAGAGAATCGGCTCAGTGTCGACGCTCGTGCCCCCCGAGCTCAGCCGCTCCTTCGCGCCCGGAATGCCGATCTCGACGGCGGCGGTGGGGTTTGCGGTCGAGCGCCATGCCGGGCAGCTCCGGAGCGCGGACCGCGCTCCGTTCGTGATGCACCCGATCGAGGTTGGCGCGCTGCTCGGTCAGGCGGGGTACGCGGACGAGGTCGTTGCGGCGGGGGTGCTCCACGACGTGCTCGAGGACACCGACACGACCGCGCTCGAGCTCCGGCAGCGATTCGGCGCGACCGTCGCCGCGCTCGTGCAGGCCGTGAGCGAGGACCCCTCTATCTCCGACGACCAGGCGCGCAAGCGGGCTCTTCGCACGCAGGTTGCGCTCGGCCCCTCCGACGCCGCGGCCGTGTTCGCAGCCGACAAGGTCTCGAAGCTGCGCGAGCTCCGGCTCACACTGGACGGCGGCCCGGTGGCCGACGACGTCGCCTCGAAGCTCAGCCACTACTGGGCGAGCCTGCGCGTCGTGGAGCGCCGCCTCGGGGCCAGCGACCCGGTCGTAGAACGGCTCCGCCGGGAGCTCGAGGCGCTCGCCTCCAGCTGGCCGGCTTAGGCCTGAAGCGGCGGTATTCACAGAGTCGTAACCGGATCGGCCCGGTTCGCTGTGATCGTCGAGGCCACCGCGATGCTGAGGCTGCGACATGTCGAACGGTGAGCGCGGCCTCTGGCCGTTCGCCAGCGCCCCGCGCTATGACAGCTTCTACGAGCTCTTCGAGCGGGCCGGCGCGAACCTGGAGAAGGCCACCGGGCTCCTGTCGAAGCTGATCGAGGACTGGCCGGACGACGGCAACCGGCTCCGCTTCGAGCTCAAGGAGCTCGAGACGGCGGGCGACCGGATCACACACGACGTCATCCACCACCTGAACGTGAGGGCGGCCACCCCGTTCTCCGTGTCCGACGCGCACGAGCTCATCTCGGAGCTCGACGACGTGGTCGACCTCGCCGAGGAGGTGGCCGACTTCATGGGGCTGTATCGCGTCGAGGCCCCGACCGAACAGGCGATCGCACTCGCCGCCGTCCTGCACCAGGCCGGGCAGGAGCTCGGCACCGCGCTCGGGTCGCTCTCGCACCCGGAGGAGCTTCGTCCGCACATCCGCGTCCTCTACGACCTCGAGCATGAGGGCGACCGGCTCGAGCGGGAGGCGCTCAGCTCGCTCTTCGATCGCGGCATCGACCCGATGGTCGTGATCCGCTGGAAGGACATCTACGAGCGGCTCGAGGAGGCCATCGACGCGTGCCGCCACGCCGCCAACACGCTCGAGGGGCTGATCGTCAAGAGCACCTGAGGCGGGCTACCTCGTGCTGACGTCTTCCCGTTCTTCTTGTAGGGAGCGCAAGTGCGGCCGCGTCCGATCATGCCACGGCGTGGCGTAGCCGCCGGCGTCCGCGCGGGATACTTCGCCGGGGATGGAGACCGTGAACGAGGCGGCGGCGCGCGGGTTCGCGCATGCGATCACCGCGAGCGACCGCGAGGCCGGAGTCGCGGTCTGCCACCCGGAAATCGTCTTCCAGTCGATGCTCGGCATCAGCGGGCGCTCGTACGTCGGCCACGAGGGCATACGGGAGTACTACGACGACATCGAGTCGGCCTGGGCCGAGTGGAACGTCGACGTCGAGCGGGTCGCGGAAGGCACGGACGGGCGGGTGGTCATCGTCATGACAATGCGCGCGCGTGGAAAGGGGAGCGGGGCCGAGCTTGCGGAGCGGACGGCTCACATCTGGACACTCCGAGACGGCCGGCTGTTCCGCAACGAGCTGTACCGCGAGCCCGAAGAGGCCGTGCGCGAGCTCGGCCTCCCGCCGGACGGCTGAGTCAGTGCCCGCGCACGCGCGTGAGCTCGATGCGCACCGGCACGCTGTAGCGCTCTGCGAACGTCTCGGGGGTCATGCCGATCCGGGCGATGCGCTCGTCGTACTTGGCGAGGTAGCCGGGCGACTCGGCGGCCGAGGGACCGTCGCGATCGAGACGCGCGGTGCCCGACAGGACCACGATGTCGCCGCCGCGGCCGTCGCCGGTGAAGTTGAGGGTCACGTTCGGGTTCGCCTCGAGGTTGCGGACGCGCGCTCCGGGCTGGCTGAACATGGACACGCTGTCGGCGCCGTCCCAGATGAACCAGACCGGCATCGGCAGCGGCGCGCCGGCCGGCGACACCGTCGTCATCCAGACGACGATCTCCTCGCGCAGGTGGTTCGCGACCCGAGCGCCGAACTCGTTGCTCTCGTCGATCACAAGGCCAGGATAATCGGGTCGCCGTGCACGCATCCGAGCGCACCGACTCCGCCATCGGCCCGCCCGCCGGCGGTCCGGTGCGCCGCTTCCTGGCAACGCACCTCGCGTCGCGGCAGGTGTCGCGGGTCATCTACGGCGCGATCATCGGGCTCGCGCTGATCGTGGCGCTCGAGGCGCATCCGCCCGCGCCGGGGGTGGTCACCGCCACGCTGGTCGGCACGGCGGTCGCCGTCGCCCTCGCCGAGCTGTACAGCGAGCTCATCGGGTTCGAGGCGGGCCAGCGCCGCCGGGCCGGGCGCGCCGAGCTGCGCCACTGGCTGGCGGACAGCGCCGCGGTGGTCTTCGGAGTCGCCTTTCCGAGCGTGTTCTTCGTCCTTGCCGCCATCGGCGTGCTGGACGACACGGCCGCATTCACCGCTGCGAAGTGGACCGGGCTCGGCCTGATCGGGGTCTACGGCTTCACGGGCGCGCGGCTATCGGGTGCCGGCGTGCTCCGCTCGCTCGGCCAGGCGGCGGGTGTGGCGATGATCGGCGCGCTGCTGATCGTGTTGAAGGCCCTCGTCCACTGACCGTCACGCCCAGCCCGCCACGTCCGCGCCACCCTCCTGCGTGAGCCGCTCGCCGAAGCGGATCAGCGCGGGGTGCGAGGCGATCTTGCCGGCCACGAGTGCCTCGCCCTGCCGGAAGGTGGTGGCGCGGTCGATGAGGCCGGGTGCGACGAACGAGAAGACCCGCCCGACGTAGGCGATATCCGCGGTCGAGTTCATACGCATCAGGACGAGGTTGTCGCACTGCGAGAGCACGTTCTCGTGCACCTTCTGCGGGCGCTGCGTCACGACGATCAGGTAGAGGCCGAACTTCCGGCCTTCGCCGGCGATTCGGACGGCGTCCTCCGTCGCAAGCGCCGTCACCGGGTCGGCGGGGTCTGCCGGGCAGACGTTGTGCGCCTCGTCGATCACGATCGCGATCGGCTCGCGGGCAGCGCGGCGGCGCCAGAGGCGCTCGAGCACGACGCCGGCCGTGACGGCCTGCTCCTCGCGCATCCCGAGCGAGCCGAGGTCGACCACCAGGCAGCGCGGCCCCTCCGGGTCCTCGAGCTCGGCCACGAGCGACTCGCCGTCCGGGCCCGGCCAGATCCCCCAGTCATCGATGCCCAGATTGCGAGCGCGGAGCCGGAGCGCCTTCGAATCGACGCGGTCGATATCGGCGATGCTGCGGAGGCTCTCGTCCTCCACGACCGCGGTCAGATCGGCGTACTCCTCGCGATCGGCGAGCGGATCGAGCCGGAGCAGCGCCGCCTGGTGGGCTGGTGCGAGCTCGCGGAAGCGTACGCGTATCGCGCCTGGACCGCTCACGCCGCTGCGCACGGCGACCTCGTCTGCCACGGCCGCGAAGCGCTCGGCCGCATCCGGATCAGCTCCCGGACGCGGCTCTCCCAGCCGCACGTAGTCCGAGTTCGGGTCGAGCACCACGACGCGGAGCCTCGTCTCCATCAGGAGCCGCTCCAGGAGCACGCCGAGCGAGTAGGTCTTCCCGGAGCCGGACTGGCCGCAGAGAAACGTGTGACGCCCGAAGCCGCCGGCGTCGAGCCGAATCGGGACACCCGGTGCCAGCGCCAGCTCGCCCACCTCGAGCACGGCCCGATCCGGGCGCGTCCGCTCGAGCCACTCGCCGACCTGGTCCGGCCCGGCGCGGCGCATGGTCGCGTCGTGGAACGGCCGGCCGTCGCCGTCCAGAACCACGCCCTCGCCCCGTCCGGCGCGGACCCGCACCTGCGGCAAACCGGGGCCCGTGACGTCGATGCTGTCGAGGTCGAGCGACAGCAGCTGCCCGAGCCGGGTGGAGCCGTCGGCCTCGATCACCACATAGCCGCCGGCCTCGAGCTCGAGCCCGTGGAGGCTCGTCTGAAAGCTGAAGCGCCGGCCGTCGACCGACGTGGCCAGCGGGAGCAGCGCCCGCTCGAGCTGCTCGCGAACGCCGCGGTACTCCTCGAGCGAGGCCTGAACGTCGGTCACGTCTTGGCCGGACACGGGTCGGCCCGAAGCTACCCGTGCCGCGGGTGAGCGCTCGTCACCCGTCCTGGGTGATCGCCCGGCGCCAGCGGGACGCCTCGGCAGGACGGGCACGCCGACCGTCGAATCACCCCCTCATGTCCGCCGAGGCCCCGGCGCGTGCCGCTGCCGGCAGCACGATGGCACGCTGGAGCGCCAAGGCGCTTCTGATCACCGCCGGCTGGCTTCTCGTAGGAGGAGCCATCTGGTACGCGCGCACCGCGACAGTCCCGCTGATCGTGGCGGCGCTGATCAGCACGCAGCTCCTGCCGCTGATCGCCTGGGCCACGAGCCGCGGCGTCCCCCGCGGGATCGCCATCGCGGCGAGCCTGGTAGGGGTCGTCCTGATCGGGGTGGGGCTCGCCTGGGTGTTCACGGACTCCCTCTTCGGCAACCTCGGTGGAGTCGGGGAAGACGTCAGCGACGGCGCGGACAAGGTCGTGGCATGGCTGGGGGACAACGACGACTGGGTCAGCCGGCACGACGCCCAGATTCACGACTTCCTGAAGAGCATCCTGCCGGCCGCGAAGGACGCCGCCGGCGGCGTGCTGGCGGGTGCGCTCGGCGTCATTTCGTTCACGGCGCAGATTGTCAGCGGCGCCATTCTCGTCCTCGTCTTCCTGCTGTATCTGATCACGAGCGGGGACGTGATCTGGGGCTGGATCCAGGGCCGCTTCAGCCCGGAGCGCCGCCAGCGCGTCGCCGGGGCGGGCTCCGCCGCCTGGAACGGGGCCAGCGGCTACATCCGCGGCATCAGCCTGATCGCGCTGATCGACACGACGGTGATCACCATCGGCATGCTGGTGATCGGCACACCGCACGTCGGCACGCTGGCGCTGCTCAGCTTCGTGACCCTGTTCGTCCCGATCCTCGGCGCCTGGGTGTCGGGCGCGGTGATCGTCCTGGTCACGCTCGCCGCCGTCGGCACGGGCGCGGCCGTCGCGATGGCCATCGTGATCCTGGTCGCCCAGCAGCTCGACAGCATGTTCGTCACGCCGCTCGTCTACCAGCAGACGGTCAACCTGCACCCGATCGTCACGCTCACGTCGGTGATCGTCGGGAGCCAGCTGCTCGGCATCGTGGGCGCGTTCCTCGCCGTCCCGATGGTCGCGATCGGGTGGGCGATCTACAAGGCACTCGAGGAGCAGGAATCGCAGACCACACGCACCCCACTCCAAGGAGATGAAGTTGGCTAGGAACGTCACACAGCGCTCTGGCTGGATCACCTTTGCCGGCATCGCCGCACTGACGGCGGGCGGCTACAACGCCCTCAGCGGCATCGCAGCACTGTCCGACGACGACACGCTGGCATCTGAGGCACAGGAGATCCTGTACGGGATCGACCTCACCGCGTGGGGCTGGTTCTGGCTGCTCGTCGGGCTGGCGCAGATCGTCACCGGAGTGCTCATCCTCCAGCGGAACACCTGGGGGCTCTGGCTCGGCGTCGGCTTCGCCGGGCTGAGCGGAATGCTGACCGTTCTGGTCATGTTCGTGTTTCCGCTCTGGGCGATCGCGGTCCTCGCGATCGACTTTCTCGTCCTGTACGCGTTGCTCACCCGCAGCGACGAGTTCCTGACGTGAGGTCGGGCACGCTCAGGCAGCGGGCGGCGGAGCATTGTTCGCCGCCCGGCCGGGCAGCCGCCGCGTGAACCACAACGAGAGCACGGCGAAGATGGCGACGGCGCCGAGCGCGCGCTTCAGCCCGTGGAGCTGGGCCTCGCCGTAATCGTCCGCGATCGCGCTCGCCTCGCCGGCAGAGACGCCCGCGTCGACCACCGCCCGCTCGACATCGTCCACCGGCACAACGGGGATGCCCTCCTGGGCGACCTGCGTGACGCGTTCGCGGACCGGGGCGCTGACCGCCGGGTTGTCCTCGATCCGTGACGTGAAGCCACTCGTCAGCGCGGCTATCAGCACCGCCCCGATCAGCGCCGTGCCGAGCGAGGCCCCGAGGTTCTGGGCGGTGCCCTGGAGGCCGCCCGCCTCGTTGATCTTGGCGGGATCGACCGACGACATGATCACGTTCCCGAGCTGGGAGAGGAGCAGGCCGGCGCCCACGCCGAACAGTGCCAGCGAGAGTCCGAACTCGGTCTCGTTGAGCTCGACGTCGATCGTCCCGAGCAGGAACACGGTGGCCGCCACGAGCGCCAGCAGGCCGGCCTGCGCCACGCGCTTCGGAGCGAAGCCGGCCGCCAGCCGCGGGCCCGCCAGCGCCGCGATGAACATCGACACCGACATCGGGAACAGCCGCTTGCCGCTCTCGAAGGCATCCAACCCGAGGACCACCTGCAGGTAGACGGGCAGGACGAAGAACGTCCCGAGCAGGATCAGCTGCTGCATCATCAGCGTGGAGAGCCCGGCGCGGAGCTGCTCGATCCTGAGGAGCGAGCGGTCGAGCAGCGTGTCGCGACCCTGCCGCTCGCGCCGCTCCTCCCAGATGGCGAACGCCGCCAGGAATCCGAGGCCGGCAAGGATCAGGAAGGGAACCGCGGAGAAGCCGAACGGTGTGATCTCGTGCCCGCCGATCGTGAGCGCGCCGCGTGGCTCGATCAGGCCCCACTCGCTGCTCTTCAGGATGCCGAACACCATGAAGCCGAGCCCGAGCGTCGACAGTGCGACGCCGACGACGTCCAGCCTGGGCGGGTGCTCTACCGCCGGACCCTTTTGCAGCCGGCGCCGCAGAAGCAGGATCACGATCACGATCGCGGTCTCGCCCGCGAAGACGTAGCGCCAGCTCAGCTCGGTCGTGAACCAGCCCCCGATGAGCGGCCCGGCGGCGATCGCCGCGCCCGCCACACCTCCCACGATGCCGAACGCGAGCGCGCGCTGCCGTCCGCCGTACGTCGCAGCGATCAGGGAGACGATCGCCGGCACCACGAGCGCCGCGCCGAGGCCCTCGATCAGGGACCAGCCGATGAGGAGGACCGTCAGGTTGGGGCTCAGGGCCGTGGTAAAGGAGCCCAGCCCGTAGACCGCGAGGCCGATCGCGAACGTGCGGTCGCGGCCGAGTATGTCGCCCAGCTTCGCGCCCGCGAGCATCAGGGCGGCCATGACGAGCGTGTACATCGTGATCGCGAGCTGCACGCCCTGGATCGTCGTGTCGAGGTCGGCGACGATCTGGGAGATCGACACGTTCATGACGCTGCTGTCGAGCACCATCACGAACTGCGCGGAGGCGAAGATCGCGATCGGGAGGCCGAGCCCCCGCCCGCCGTCCTCGGTGCGCACTGCCGCTGGGCTCGCGGTGCTCATGGCAGGGATGCGCAGCCGCTTCCGGAATACGTAGCGACATGCCGCCACAGAGGCGCAGAGCCGCGAGCTATGGCTTCCTGCTCCTGGCGACGGTGCTGTCCTTCGTCATTCAGGGGACGGTCGAGCCCGGCGCCGTCCAACAGGTGATCGTGACCGCCCTTGCCGGGGCGACGCTCCTGCTCGCCTTCCATGCCGCAGACCTCAGCCCGCGGCTGGTCCGGATCGCCTCGGCAGTGGCGCTCGCGGCCCTCGCGGTGGCAGTGGTGCGCGCCGCGGGCGGCGGGATCGGGGACGGCGCGGCGCGAACGATGAACGCCGCGCTCATCGCGCTCGGTCCTCCGGCCGTGGCCGTGGGTGTGGTCCGCGACCTTCGCGCGGCCCACGAGGTGCGCCTCGAGGCGGTCTTCGGGGTCCTCTCCTTCTACATGCTCGTGGGCATGGCGTTCGGCTTGGCCTACGGGGCGATCGATCGCTTCGGCGGCGAGCCGTTCTTCGCGGCGGGGCAGTCGGCGACCGTCTCGCATTGCCTCTACTTCAGCTTCACGACGCTCGCGACCGTTGGGTACGGCGACTTCGTCGCCCGCAGCAACGTCGGTCATACCCTGGCTGTGTCCGAAGCGCTGATCGGACAGATCTACCTCGTGACCGTGGTGTCACTGATCGTCAGCAACCTCCGTCGCCCCGCCCGGCGAGACGGTTCCAGCGCCTAGGCGCGCCGCAAAGAACTCGAGCGCCTTCACCGTTTGGCCTCCTGGTCGCCCGTGGGGTCCAGCCTCGCCCCGTGAGGAACGCCCTCCTTCGGCGCGTGTTCGTTAAAGACTGCGCGCTGCGACTTGGACAGCAGCGTCTCGAAGCGGCCTGTCTCCGGCCGACCTGCCGCACGTCGGCGTTCCCGACCCCTCGCTTCAGCGTTCCGCAGCTTCAGCTCGACGCTGTGCGCGTCCTTGATCGGGCCGCTGAGCTCGGGGAGCTGTTCGTCCGCGAGCCTGGCCGCTGCCGAGGCTGGAGTCATGGCGATCGCAAACGCTGACGGGCAGTCGGGTGAACAAGCATCACCCCGCCGGGGTGACGACGCATCACCCTGGCGCGCCCGATTCTCGCCCACGTGGCCGCCGCTGGCTACGAGATAAGGGTCAAGGGTCGGCTGAGCGACACCGTCACGGAGGTCTTCGAGGACTTCACCGCCTCGGTCAAGCCGGCCGAGACCACCCTGCGCGGTGAGATCCGCGATCAGTCCGAGCTGCACGGGCTGCTCGAGCAGATCCAGTCGCTCGGCCTCGAGCTGATCGAGGTACGACGGCTGGACTAGCCTGGACAGCGTGAGCCCGGCAGGTCTGCTTCGCGCGGCGGTCGTCCTGCTCGCCGACCGCACGTACCGGGACGAGGGCGACGAGGTCGCCGCCTTCGGAGAGCTGTCGGCTCCCACGGCGGCGTGGGCGGCGACCAGAGCTAACCGTTCTGCTCTTTCCGTGGAATCGACTGGCCCGACGAGCACGTGATCGGCGCCGAGCGCGTGCACCGGATCTTCCGCGGCTGGCTCGCCGGCCTCGGCCAGGAGGCCTACGCCGCCACCGACGTCGACTCCCCCGGCCTCAGCACGCGCACCTCCACCTCGGGCGCCACCGCGGCCACCTGAGCGGCGAACTCGGACCCGGGCCCGCTGAACCACTCGCCGCGTCGCGTGAAACGAGGATGGAGCGTCCCCCAGTGGATCGGAATCGCGACGCGCGGCCGAAGCACGGCCGCGGCCCGGGCGGCGCGCTCGGCATCCATGTGCCCCGGGCCGAGGCGAGGGCCCCAGCCGGCCACCGGCAGGAGCGCCACGTCGAGCGGGGCGAGCTCCGCCATCTCCGGGAACAGGTCCGTGTCGCCCGCGAAGTAGACGGACGGCTGAGCGCCGATCACGAAGCCGACCGGCTCGGCCCAGGGCCCGCGCACCGGCAGGCGCTCCGGCGGGTGGACGGCGCGCACCGCCTCGACCCGCACAGCGCTGATCTCCGTTCCCCTCCCCTGCTCGAGCTCCTCTACGTCGAAGCCCGCGCGCCCGACGAGCGACCTGGCTCCGGCCGGCGCGATGACGCGCGGACGGCCCGCGAGCCGGCGCAGCGAGGGCAGGTCGAGGTGATCGTGGTGCAGGTGCGAGATCAGGACCGCGTCGATGTCGCGGGGCACGCCCGGCGACCGACCGTGGCGGCGAAGATGGGCGACCCGCGCGCGCAGAACGGGATCGGTGAGGATGCGCACGCCCCCGAGCTCGACCAGCACGGTGGCGTGGCCGAGATAGGTGATTCTGGCCGTCTCTCGAACCGCCCGATTGTCGAACCGGCCGGCCACGAGCGCATCACCCCGCTTGGGTGATTCCAGCTCACCCCCCCGGATCTCAGAATCGCGGCATGCGCGGCAGAGGCATCGCCGTCACGGCTCTGCTCGTCATCGGGACACTGCTGTGGACGGCGCTCGGCTTCGCCATATGGGCGAATCGGCAGGCGCTCAACACCGACAACTGGGTCGACACGAGCAGCGCGCTGCTCGAGGACGACGACATCAGGACGGCGGTGGGGCTGTTCATCATCGACCGCCTCTATCAGAGCGACGAGGTGGAAGCGCGGATCGCGCAGGTGCTCCCGCCGCGGCTCGTGCGGCTCGCCAAGCCCGCGGCCGCCGGGCTCAAGGAGGTCGCGCAGCGCAATGCCGGGCGCGTGCTCGGCACCGCCGCCGCCCTTCAGGCGTGGGAGGCGGCCAACAGGGCCGCGCACCGGACGCTCCTACGCATCCTCGAGAGCGACGTGGCGAGCGGGGACGTCTCGCTCGACCTCGGCAGCCTGTTCGAGCAGATGGCAACGGCGACGGGGCTGCCCCCGGCGGCGGTGCAGAAGCTTCCGCCTTCGGTCACGTCGCTCCAGGTGCTGAAGGCAGACAACCTCCAGACCGCGCGGGACGCGCTCGACCTCTTCAAGACGCTTCTCTGGGTGCTGCTTGGGCTCACCCTGGCCGTGTTCGCCGGAGCGATCGCGCTGTCGCGTGACAGACGCAGAACGATCGTCAAGGTCGGCGGCTGCATCATGTTCGCCGGTGTCGCGCTGTACGCCATACGCACGCTGGGGGGATCGGCCGTCGTCGACGCGCTTGCCGACGCGCCGAACGCGCACGCGGTCGCGGACGACGCCTGGGCGATTTCCACGTCCCTCCTCGTCGACGTCTCCCAGGGCAGCTTCCTGTTCGGGCTGTTCGTCGTCGTCGGCGCCTGGCTCGCGGGCGCGGGACGCCGCGCCACGGCGGCTCGACGCGCGTCGGCCTACGCGCTGCGCGAGCGTCCCGGGCTCGTCCGGGCCGGGCTCGGCGTGGCGATCCTCCTGCTCGTCATCTGGGGCCCGGTCCCCTGGACGCAGCGCCTCTGGGGGATCGCGATCTTCACCGTTCTCGCTTTCCTGTGGCTCGAGCTGATCCGCCGGCAGACGCTCGAGCAGTTCCCGGACGAGCCGGCGCCCCGGATGTCCCTGCACCTGCCCTGGCGGGCCAGCGGACGAGCAGGCGAGCTCGAGCGCCTGGCGACGCTGCGCGAGCGCGGTGTGCTCAGCCAGGCGGAATTCGATCGAGAAAAAGCGGAGCTCCTCGAGGGCGGCCGCCAACCTGCGGAGGCTTGAATTGGCAGAGATTGGCCCGGTGCAGCTGATCAGCATCGGCTTCGACCGAGACGCGAACCTCGAGGGCAGGATCATCGACGAGCTGGCGAAGCTCGAGAGCGAGCGGACGATCCGCGTCCTCGACCTCTTGTTCATCGCTCGAGACCCCGACTCCGACGAGACGGTCGTCCTCGAGCACCCGGACGCCGAGAAGCTCGGCGCGATCGTGGGAGCTCTGCTCGGCCTGGAGTTCGACGACGGAGCCGCCTCTCCACCCGCCGCCGGCGACGAGCACTCGTTTGGATTCACCCAGCGGGACATCCAGGAGATGGCTTCCGGGCTCGATCCCGGCGAGGCAGCCGGGCTGGTCCTGATCGAGCACGTCTGGGCCCGCGATCTGAAACGCGCGTTCCGTGACGCCGGCGGACGCTTGTTGGGAGAGGGCTTCCTCACGCCCGAGACGATCCGGACGGTGGAGCCGGAGCTTGCGGCGATGTCGGACGCGATCGCCGCGATGGAGGGCTGAGGCGCACGCGCCAGCCGCGGTCGACGCCTGACACAAACCGATGCCTGCCAGGCTCGGCGGGGCTATGGCCCTGCGGGCGCGGCTCGGGCTAGCCGGCGCCGAGGACGTGAGGAGGAGGTCAAGGCGACCTCCTGTTCTCTCGGATAGCTCGCCGCGCGGCGGCTAGGACGTCGGCGGCGGGACCTGCGCTCCCCCTCCCGTGGGCGCGGGCGAGGATGCGACCTCCCTGACGTACTGGTCGAACTCGGCCCGTGCGGCGGCGGCCTGCTGCGTGTCGCGCCGAGCCATGTTCGAGCCCTCCGCGATCAGATAGACGAGCACGCCGAGGAACGGCAGGAAGATCACGAAGATGCTCCAGGCGGCCTTCCCCCATCCTGAGATGTCGTGCCTGCGGAACAGGTCGGCGAAGATCCTGAACAGGATCATGAGCCAGGCCACCCACAGGAAGAAGATGAGAATCGACCAGAAGACGTCCATGAACGGGTAGTCAGCTGCGATCAACATGGCGCGAGTGTCACCCGCGTCCGGGTGATCTGGAATCACCCTCCCCGGGTGACGCCGCATCACTCGTTCCGGCGCAATGGTGCCTCGAACCCGAAAGGAGGCACGGATGACGAAAACACACTCCGGCTGGGTCACCTTCGCCGGCGTGATGCTCTTGATCGCCGGAGTGCTGAACGTGATCTACGGCATCGCGGCAATCGGCGACTCGAAGTTCTTCATCCAGGACCAGAAGTACATCCTGAGCAACCTCAACACCTGGGGCTGGATCACGCTGCTACTCGGCGCGCTGCAGCTCCTGGCGGCGTTCTCGCTCTGGGCGGGCCAGCTGTACGGCCGCTTCGTGGCGATCCTCGCCGCGAGCCTGAGCGCTCTGGCCGCGCTGCTGTCGATCCCGGCCTATCCGTTCTGGTCGCTCGCGATCTTCGCGATCGACATCATCGTGATCTACCAGGTCGCAATGTACGGCGGCGCGGGCTACGAGGACGAGCCGAGCCCCGAAAGGAGGCATGCCGCTCGAAGGGACCTCGTGACCTAGAGCTCACGACGAGATCGGGACGGAGCCGGCCATGAACCGCCCCGTCCGGGCGCCGATGCGACGTCGAGCGCGCCCCCAACCGCGGTGACGCGATCGCGCATGTTGGTTGAGCCCGGCGCCGCGGGCGGCTGGTGGTGAGTCGATCCCGGCGAGTGTCACAGCGACGGTCACGCGGGTGAGCAGGACCCCAGCGCCGCTGCGACGGTAACCATCCACGCCGGCGGCGCCTTATCGAGTGGGTACCTCGACGTCCGACGCGGTGCGGGGTACCCACGAGCGCACCCCAGGGCGGGCACCACCCCGGGGGGTGGTGCGTGAACGAGTCGAAGAGTGGCGCGCGCCCCGTTGGCCGCTCACCACCCGGCTGGGACGCTGTACTCGATGAGCGCTGTGGGAGTCCTGACAGTGCACCCTGACGAGGGCCGACGGCGAGCGGCGCGTGCTGTGGTGAACGCCACGCCGGGGTTCCGGAGCGTCGGGGAGGCCGCCTCCGCGGAGGAGGCGATCGAGCTCGTCGTGGAGCTTCGGCCAGAGCTGGCGCTCGTCGGCACGAGCATGCCGGGGATCGATGGCTTCGAGACGAGCGAGAGGCTCGTGGCGGCGCGGCCCGGCACCGCTGTAGTGCTGCTCTACGACGGCGCCGAGCCGGACGCCGGCGCCGTCGCCGCGTCGCGCGCTGCATCGGCAGTGCCTATGCAATCGCTTACGCCAGAATCCTTGCGGGCGCTATGGGGGGAACATGAGCGGGAGTAGAGTGAGTGCTCAACCGGCGAAGGGACTCGCACCCTGTTTGGACCCGAACATGCCCCCCGTTCGGCCTCAGTGCTGAACCGTCCGCGCCTGCTCGAGATGGTCGACAGCGCAGTCGACCGTCCGCTCACGCTGATCTCGGCCCCAGCCGGCTCCGGGAAGACGGTTCTGCTGCGTGCCTGGATGGCATCGGCAGCGCACCCGATCGCGCACGTCGCGCTCCGCCCTGAGCATGCCACGCGGCGAAGGTTCTGGCTGGACGTCCTGGAGGCGGCGGCACGCGCCTGGCCACAGCTGGCCGGGCTGGCGGTCCCGACGCGCGGCGCCGGCTCGCTCGGCGCGATTCGCACGGCTCTCAACGAATTGCCGGAGCCTCTGCGTCTCGTACTGGACGACTTCCATGAGGTCGGTACGAGACAGGTGCCGCCGGACGTCGACTGGCTCCTCGAGCACGCGTCGACAGGCCTTCACGTGGTCCTCGCCACCCGGAGCGACCCTCCGCTGAGGCTGCAGCGCCTCAGAGTCGCGGGCCAGATGACGGAGATCCGGGCGGCGGACCTCGCGTTCACGCCGGCCGAGGCGGCCGAGCTCCTCACTCCGCTCGCGCTCGATCCGAACGACGTCGAGACACTTTGGGCCCGCTCCGAGGGCTGGGCGGCCGCGCTGCGGCTGGCGGAGCTGTCGCTTCGAACTCATCAGGATCCGAGCGCGTTCGTCGCGGGCTTCACGGGGGACGACCGCGCCGTCAGCGACTACCTGATGTCCGAGGTGATCAGCCGCTACCCGGAGGACAGGCTCCTCTTCCGGCTGCGGACCTCGATCGTGGAGCGGCTCAATGGCGAGCTCGCCGAGGCCCTGGCCGGCGCCCCCGAGGGAGAGCACTCACTTCGCGAGCTGGAGCGCATCGACGGCTTCGTCGAGGCACTCGACTCCAATGGCAGCTGGTTTCGCTATCACCCGCTCCTGGCCGAGGTGCTGCGCGCGGAGCTGCGGCGCCGGCTTCCCGACGAGCTCCCCCGGCTGCACGCCGCGGCAGGCAGCTGGTTCGCGGCTCACGGGGAGCCGCTCGAGGCGGTCAGGCACGCCGTCGCCGCGTGCGACTGGCAGCTCGCCGCCGACGTCGTGGGAGCGGAGTGGCTCGTCTGCGTGGTGCAGGGCTCGGGCCACCTGCTGAGAAAACTCGCGGAGGGCATCCCGGCCGATGTCGTGAGCACGGACGCAGAGCTCGCTCTCGCAATGGCGGGCCTCCTGCTCGAGGCGGGCGAGATCCGGGACGCCGACGAGCTGCTGGTCCGCGCCTACGAGCTGGCCGATGCTCTCCCGGAGGAGAGGCGGCGGCGCTTCACGGTCACGTCCACGGCGACCGCCCTGTACCGTGCTCGCCTGGACGGCGACGTGGCCGAGGCGGTCAGCGCCGCGCGGCTCGCGCTCGAGGAGCGCTGGGATCGCTCTGTGGCGGTAGAGGTGCGCGCGCTGACGCTTGCGAACTTGGGAATCGCGGAGTTCTGGGCCGACGAGTTCGAGGAGTCGCTAGAGCACCTGCAGGCGGCCGCCGGGCTTGCCCTCGAGTACGGCAACGACTTCGTGCTCTTCATCGCCGAGAGCTACCTCGCGGGGGTCGATGCTCGTCAGGGCAGGCTGGTGGAGGCCCACAGCCGCGCGCGGACGGCAATACAGCTGGCCGAGCGCCGCGGGTGGACCGAGGTGCCCCATACGGCCATCGCCTACGTAACGCTCGCGACCGTCCATCTCTGGTGGAATGAGCTCGAGGAGGCCGAACGGGCGGGGAACCTGGCTCGCGACGCCGTGGGCCGCAGCCCCGAGCCGCTGATCGCACCCGTGGTGGCCCAGATCAGGGCGGCGATCCAGGCCGGTCGCGGGGATCCGGTCACCGCGCTGGACCTGCTGCGGGGCAGCGAGCTTGGCGAAGGGCTCCCGCCCTGGCTGCGCGTGTCGGCCGCGATGATCGAGGCCGACCTCTGGCTCAGCCTGGGCGAGCCCGCGAGGGCGCGCAAGGCGCTCGAGGTGATCGGCTCGCTGGAGCTGTCCGACTCCGCAATAGGGGTCGCTCGGCTGGAGCTCGCGATTGGGGACCCGGAGGCCGCGATACGCGCCATCGCCGGGTTCCTCGCGGACGACCGCGAGGCGCTCATGCCGGTGTCGCGGACCGAGGCATGGGCTATCGACGCGATCGCCCGCGACGCCATCCATGACGAGCCCGGCGCGCTGCGGGCCATCGAGCGGGCGCTCGACCTGGCCGAGCCGCGCGGCTACGCGAACGCGATCCTTCGCCAGGGCGCGCCGGTGCGTTCATTGCTGCGCCGCCGCATCTCGAACGGCACCGCCCATCGCGCCTTCGCCGGGGAGCTGCTGTCGGCCCTCGAACGGGAACCGGGGCAGCGCCGGTCGGGCGGCGACCCGCTGCTCGAGCCGCTCAGCGACCGGGAGCTCGCGGTGTTGCGGTTCCTGCCCACGATGATGTCCAACGCCGAGATCGCCGGAGAGATGTTCGTCTCGGTGAACACCGTCAAGACGCACCTCAAGCACATCTACCGGAAGCTCGATGTGTCCGAGCGGCGGGACGCGGTGCGCCGCGGCCGCGAGCTCCGGCTGCTGAGCCCTGGCCTCGGCGACTCGTGAAGTTGCCCTCCCTGCCGGGCGCGGTCGTCGACTTCGGCGGCCACAGCCTGCGCCGGTTCGTCGAGGTCGAGGGCGCCCAGCAGGCCACCGTGCTCGCCGCGCAGGCGTTCACCTCCCTGATTCCCTTCCTGGTCGTCGCCGCGGCCTTCGGTCCCGGGGAGGGCGACATCTCGGACCGGATCAACGACCGCTTCGACCTGCACGGAAGCGCCGCGCGGAGTGTCGACGCGCTCTTCAACGACGCAACCGACGTGGAGAGCGCCGTCACGTGGGTCAGCGTCATCATCCTCGTGCTGTCTGCCACCTCCTTCACGCGTGCGCTGCAGAAGATGTTCCAGCGCGCCTACCAGGTCCCGCCCACAGGGTGGACCGAGGCGTGGCGCGGCCTCGCATGGCTCGCGGCCTTCGGGGCCTGGATCGTTGTGTCGTCGCCGCTGCGCGGCGCCCTCGAGGACGCGGGCGGACTGGTGACCGCGATCGCCGTCTCCACCGCGTTCGGCGCCGTCCTCTGGCTATTCACCCCGAGAATCCTGCTGGGCCCGATGGACTGGCGACGCCTGCTCCCCGGTGCCTGCGTGTCGGCGGTGCTCGGCGCGCTGCTCGGCGCCGCGTCGGGGATCTACGTGCCGATACTGCTCACCTGGTCGGCCGACCGGTACGGGCTGATCGGCGTCGCCTTCTCGATCCAGTCGTGGCTGCTCGCCGTCGGGTTCGTGGTCGTCATCGGCGCTGTCGTCGGCGCGGTGACCAACGAGCACCTGGGCGACCGGCTCGACCGAATCGCCCGCAGGCGAGCCGGCGAACCCATCATGTGACATCACGGGGCTCGAGCTCGGAGAGGAGCTTTCGAAGCGCCACGTCGAGGGCACGGCGATCGCTCGCCGACAGCGAGCCGAGCACGCGCTCCTCATTCGCCAGGTGCGCCTCGAGCGCGCGGTCGATGACGCTGCGGCCGCGGCGGGTGAGCCGGACGAGGGTCCCTCGGCGGTCCTCAGGGTCCGGGCGGCGCTTCACGAGCCCGGCGTCCTCGAGGCGGTCGAGCCGCTTGGTCATCCCACCGGACGAGAGCAGCGTCGAGCGCATCAGCTCGGTCGGGTTGAGCCCAGAGGGCGTTCCGGCGCGCCGGAGGGCCGCGAGGATGTCGAACCAGCCCGGTTGGAGCCCGTGCGGAGCGACTCCTTGTCGCAGCTTTTCGTCAACGAGGTGCGTGACCCGCAGCAGCCGACCGATCAGCCCGAGCGCGGCGAAGTCCAGGTCGGGGCGCTCGCGCCGCCACTGGGCCACAATCTCGTCGACGCGGTCGCGCGGGTCCCTGGGCACGGAAGAAGGATAATAATAAATGCCTGATTTGACTTGTTTGTAAGTATCTTTCTAGTAAGTTATTTGCAAAAAAAAAAATGGAAGCCATTCGTCTGCACTCCCCCGGCCTTGGTGGACTGCGTGTCGAGGAGATCGAAGATCCGTCGCTCGAAGCCGACGAGGCGCTCGTCGAGGTCCACGCCGCCGCGATCACGCGTGACGAGCTCGACTGGCCCGTCGACCGCGTTCCCGCGATCCCTTCCTACGAGCTGTCGGGTTTGGTCGCCGCCGTGGGTCGCGAGGTCTCCAATGTGGCGCCCGGTGACGCGGTCTACGCGCTCACCCCGTTCGACAGAGACGGCGTCGCGGCGACGCACGCATCCGTTCCGGCGGCCGTGCTCGCGCTGAAGCCGTCCACGCTCGACCACGTCGCGAGCGCCGCGATCCCGCTCGCGGCGTTGAGCGCTTGGCAGGGGCTGTTCGACCATGGGCGGCTCGACGCGGGCGAGCGCGTGGTGATCACCGGCGCCGCGGGGGGCGTCGGCCACATGGCGACCCAGCTCGCGCGCAGGCGCGGGGCACACGTGATCGCCGTGGTGTCCCGGCACAGCCTCGAGCTGGCGCGCAGCTTTGGGGCGCACGAGGCAATCGACAGGACGAACGGGTCGCTCGACGAGATCGTCGAGCCCGTCGACCTCGTCTTCGACACTGCCGGTGGCGACCTGCTGCAGCGCGCGCCGGCCATGTTGCGGGAGGGCGGCAGGCTGGTGTCGGTCGCCGACGAGGCTCCCGCTTCGGCCGAGGGCATCGAGACCGTCTTCTTCATCGTCGAGCCGAACCGCGATCAGCTGCAGGAGCTCGCCCGCCTGGCCGACGAGGGTGCCCTGAAGCCGGCGATCGACTCGGTGTATCCCTTGGCCGAGGCGCGCGACGCATTCGAGCGCAGCCTGGCGAGGGGGAAGCGCGGCAAGGTAGTGCTCCGCGTGTTGGGCGGCGATTAGCGAGCGCGGAGCGCGACGGCTTCGATCTCGACCAGCTGATCGCGGTAGCCGAGGAAGCTCACCCCGAGCAGCGTGCTCGGTGGCCGAGCTTCGCCGAAGCGCTCCTCCACGACATCCCACACCCTCAGCAGGTCGGTGCGGTCGCGCCCGGCGACGTACACGGTCGTCTGTAGGACCTGCTCGAGGCTCGAGTCGGCCGCGAACAGCGTGACGGCGAGGTTGTCGAGCGCCTGGCGCGTCTGCGCCTCGAGATCGCCCGGCGCCACAACCTCCCCGTGGGCGTCAAGCGGGCAGGCGCCCGCGGTGAACACAAGCCCTCCCCCGGGTGCGACGGTTGCGTAGTCGTACGGAGTGCCCGCATAGAGGGCGGGCGGGTTGACGCGCCTGGGCTGCACGGGAGAAGTATCCAACCCCGGGTTAGTCCACCTCACTTGCCGCTGTTACGGGATTGGCACCTCGGCGATCCGGATCGCGGTCGTCCGCGCCGCCACGTACCAGGGCAACCGGCGAAGGGCCTCGTCCGGGCTCTCCGCCTCCACCTGCCACCAGATCTGGTGGTCGTCGAAGAGGCACGACCCGAGGGCGGGCCGGTGCCGCAGGGGGCTCGCGAAGCCTCGCCACGCGGCGAAGACGGCCGGGCACTCGCTCGGCTCGTGTCGGTGATGAAGGATGAAGCACGGCATGCGATCAGTTTCGGGGACGCCCGCCCAGCCCACATCGGGTGTGCACCCTGAACCGGACCCTTAGCCGCGGGCCCGAGACCATCGCGGTCCCGCCGGAGACGATGCGCGGCTCCGTGAGCAGCTCGTTCGAGCTGCCGCCGGCGCAACAGCCGCGCCCGTCTCCGTAGGGGGCCAGGTCGAGGAAGCGCTGAGCGCTATGCCTCGGCCAGCTCAGGCAGCGCTCCGACCTGCCGGAGCAGGCCGACGACGTCGGCGAGCTCCCACTCCTCCTCGATCAGCCCGTCGCGGCAGCGACTGATGGTCAGGCCCGTGAACTCGACCTCGCGGCCGGTTGGCGGCGCGCCCATGAGCTCGCCGTCGTGCCGGCCGCGGATCGTGGTGCGCGTGGCCACGTAGTCGCCCTCGGTGAACTGATGCTCGATCGTCACGCTCAGGCCCGAGAGGGCGTCGCGGTACCCCTGGACCATCTCGGCGAGCCCGTCGGCGCCGCGGACCTCGTCGGGATGGATGACGTAGTCGGGCGTGACGATCGAGTGGAGCGCCTCGAAGTCGCCCTTCGAGGCCTTCTCGAAACAGTCCCGCACGGCGGTCTTGTTGGCATCTGCGGAAGACATCTGTTCCTCCTGGGTCGGGTGCCCGGAGGATCGCCCGCCGCGCCGCCGCGGGCATCGGTGTGAATACCTATCTCGCTACCGGTCTTCGGGCAGCTCGCGCAGCGCGTAGGCGGCGGCCTCCGCGCGGTTGCGGAGGCCGAGCTTCCCGATGATGCTCGCCACGTGGTGCTCCGCCGTTCGGCGGCTGATGTAGAGCCGCTCGGCGATGTCGGCGTTCGAGAGGCCCGCCGCCAGCAGCGGCAGCACCTCCGACTCGCGCTTCGTGAGCCGCCCGTGGCCCCTCGGCCATGCGCGCCCGCTCGCGCCGAGCTCGCGCAGCAACGCCGCAGCGGCGTCGGCGTCGCGGGCGGCACCCAGCCGCTCGAAGTCCGCAACCGCGAGCTTGGCC
>JBKPSR010000120.1:0-39994 GCA_046735115.1 Actinomycetota bacterium | reverse complement strand
GTTCGAGCCGGCGCCGCACAGCCGCGTGCTGGGCATCGAGCGCCGCGAGGACGGGCGCTGGCGCTTCGCCGGGCGGGCGTACACCTCGCGCTCAGGCCGCTACGACGTCGGGCTGGCACGGGCCGGCTTGTACCGCGTGACGTACGGCGCCGTGAAGGGCCCGCCCGTCCGAGTGCGCTGAGCGCGGCGCCAGAGGCGCGCCCCGCTGCGGTGATTTACCCGCGGGCCGCCGCCAGCCCTCGCACGAGATCGACGATCTCCCTCGGCGCCTTGTCGGTCGAGCCGGAGTCGAAGGGCGGCTGCGGGTCGTACTCGATACCGAGCTGGATCGCCTGCGCCACCTCGGGCCCGGCGATCTTCGCGGCGAGGACGAGCCCCATGTCGATCCCCGACGACACGCCGGCGGCCGTGATGACCTTGCCCTGCTCGACCACGCGCCGGCTGGTCGGCCGCGCGCCGAAGCGCTCGAGGTCGGCAAGGTCGAGCCAGTGGCTGGTGGCCTCGAGGCCGTCGAGGACCCCGGCCGCGCCGAGGAGCAGCGAGCCGGTGCAGACCGAGGTCGTCCACTCGGAGGTCTCGTGGGCGCGGCGGATCCAGCCCACCAGGCGCTCGTCGTCGAGCACCTCGTTCGTCCCGGTGCCGCCCGGCACCAGGACGATCTCCGGATCCGGCAGCTCCTCGAAGGCGGCCTGCGCCTCGATGCCCAGCATCCGGATGTCGTTGCGGACAATCCCCGGCTCGTGCGCGAGCCACGTGACGCGGGCGCCGGGCAGCCGCGAGAGCACCTCGTACGGCCCCACGGCGTCCAGTGCCGTGAAGCGGTCATAGAGCGGGATGGCGATTCTCATGCTGCCTGCCTCCGGAATCGGGTTCGGTAGTCGTTGGGACTCACGCCCACGCGCCGGCGGAACGCGCGCCGCATCGTCTCGACGGTGCCAAAGCCAGCCTGGAGCGCGACCGCCTCGACGGGCAGGTCACCCGTCTCGAGGGCGATCCGCGCACGCTCCACGCGAGCGCTCTCCACGTACGCGCCCGGGGTCATGCCGATCTCGCGCCGGAAGGCGCGGGCGAAGTTGCGGTCGCTCATAGAGGCGCGGCTGGCGAGCGCCGCCACGGAGAGATCGTCGTCGAGGTGGTCCGGGATCCAGGCCTGGAGCTCGCGCAGCGGCGCGCGATCTGCCGCCTGCGCGGCGAGCTGAGCGCTGAACTGCGCCTGCCCGCCGGGACGCTGGAGGAACACGACCAGCCACCGCGCCGCCTCGAGGGCCGCGTCGCGGCCGAGGTCCTCCTCGACAAGCGCGAGGGCCAGGTCCATCCCGGCGGTCACGCCCGCCGAGGTCACGACGTCGCCGTCGCGGACGAAGATCGGGTCCGGCTCGACCGCCACCGCCGGATAGCGGGCAGCCAGGTCGGGGCAGCTCGCCCAGTGGGTCGTGGCCCGCCGGCCGTCGAGCAGGCCGGCCCTTGCCAGGAGGAATGCTCCGGTGCATACGGACGCGACGCGCCGGGATCGCCCGACGGCCTCGGCGATCCAGCTCACGAGCCGCTTGTCGTCCTCCGCGCGGCGGCTGCCGGTGCCGCCGGCGACGACCAGCGTGTCGATGGGCCCGGTGCAGTCCTCGAGGCGCTCGTCGGGAACGAGGGAGACGGTCGAGGTCGCGAGCGGTTCCCGCTCGGGCGCGGCGACGGTCACGTCGTACCCGGGCGGCTTGATCAGGCCAGCGGCGCGAAAGACCTCGGCGGGTCCGGTGACATCGAGCGTCTGGACACCCGGATAGGCGACGATGACGACGCGGCGCACGTCCCCATGATCCGCCCTGGTCCGCTTGGCTGCAAGGGCATTGACCGGACGATTTCTGCCACGCTCCGGCGATAGGCGGAGGAACTCAGCTCGGCGTGAACCGGAAGGTCACGACATCGCCGTCCTGCAGCAGGTAGTCGCGGCCCTCGACGCGCGTGCGGGCCTGTTCGCGAGCGGCCGTGTAGCCCCCCGCGTGCACCAGGTCGGCCCAGGGCGTGACCTCCGCCGCCACGAAGCCGCGCTCCATGTCCGTGTGGATCGCTCCCGCGGCTCGGCGGGCTCGCGTGCCGCTCGGGATCGCCCAGGCGCGCGCCTCCTTGTCCTGGCCGCCGGTGAAGAACTGGATCAGGTGGAGCAGCGCGAACGATTCGCGGATGACGGTCTCGAGGCCCGACTCGGCGACCCCAAGCTCGTCCCTCATGGCGGACGCCTCGTCGTCGTCCAGCTCGGACAGCTCCGCGTCGAGCCGCGCGCTCACGGCCGTGGCGCGGGCGCCGCGCTCCTCCGCGTGGGCGACCAGCTCCGGTGGCGGCTCGAGGGGCTCGCCCTCGGCCACGTTCGCGACATAGAGCACGGGCTTCGACGTGAGGGCGCTCAACCTCACGGCCGCTCCGGGCGCGGCATCGGGCTCCGGCACAGTCCGAACGGAGCGCCCGGCGCGAAGCGCGTCGACGACCGAGCGCAACCACGCCTCCTCGGCCACCGCGGCCTTGTCCAGCGACTTTGCCTGCTTCGCCACGCGCTCGAGGCGCCGCTCCGTCTGCTCCAGATCCGCGAACAGCAGCTCGGTCTCGATCGTCTCGACGTCCGCCAGCGGGTCCACCCTCCCCTCCGGGTGCACGACCTGCGCGTCGTCGTGCGCGCGGACGACGTGCAGGATCGCGTCGGTCTCGCGGATGTTGGCCAGGAACTGGTTCCCGAGCCCCTCGCCCTGGTGCGCTCCGCGGACGAGTCCCGCGATGTCGTGGAACTGGATCGTCTCGTGAACGACCGGCCGTGCGCCGACCGTCGCGGCCACCTGGTCCAGCCGCTCGTCGGGCACTCCGACCACGGCGACGTTCGGCTCCACGGTGGTGAACGGGTAGTTGGCGGCCGGCGCGCCGGCACGCGTGAGCGCGTTGAACAGCGAGGACTTTCCCGCGTTCGGCATGCCAACGATGCCTATCTTCATACTCGAACCCGCATGCTCGCCCCCGCGAAACTAGAGGACGGTCAGACCGTCCGGATCGGGTCGCAGCAGGTGCGCTACGTCAGGCGGACGACGTCCGGCGGAGCGCCCGGCGACCTGCCCATCGTCGTGCTCCACGGCTGGGGGGCGCACATCGAAGCGGTGGCGCCAATCCTTGCCGCGCTCGAGGGGGCACCCGACCTGATCGCGCTCGACCTGCCCGGCTTCGGCGAGAGCGAGCCGCCGCAGCAGGCGTGGGACGTGGACTCCTATGCCCGCTTCATGGTCCACTTCCTGGACGAGCTCGCCGTCGAGCGCGCGCACCTGGTCGGCCACTCCCACGGCGGCCGCGTGTCGATCGCGCTTGCGGCGGACGAGCCGCGGCGGGTCGGGAGGCTGCTGCTCGTGGACTCGGCGGGGATCCCGCCGAAGCGCGGCTTCCGGTACCGGCGGAGGGTAGCCGTGGCAAAGCTCGGCCGGGCGATCGCCACCGTAGGCGGCCGGCCCGGGCGCCGGCTGCAGGAGCGGATGCGCTCCCGCGTGGCGTCGCGCGACTACCTGGAGGCGTCCGAGGCCATGCGCGGCACCTTCCGCGCGGTGATCGCCACGGACCTGAGCGACCGGCTGCCCCGCATCGCCGCTCCCACGCTGCTCGTGTGGGGCGATGAGGACGACGACACGCCACTCTGGATGGCGGAGCGGATGGAGACGCTGATTCCAGATGCGGGGCTCGTCGTGCTGGACGGCGCCGGCCACTACAGCTACGCGGACTCGCCGGGCCGGTTCCGGGCGGTCGCCCGCCGCTTCCTGCTGGAGCAGCCGCGAGAGGCAGCCGCGCGATGACCGTAGTCGGATTGGTGGCCGCGGCCGCCGGTCTGATCGTCCTGATCGCCGGCCGCCTGCATGTGCTGCTTCACCTGTTCCAGCTTGAGCACTACGAGCCGGCGCGCCTGCGCGTGTGGGTACGGAGGCGCCGCGCGCGAGCCGACCGGCGGCCGCTCGGGCTCTGCGCGGCCGCCGGCATCGCGCTCACACTCTCCGCTGCCGCCGATCTCGACATCCTCGTGCTCCTGCTCGGCGTCGTCGCCGGAGCCGCCATGGCGGCCATGGGCAAGCGGCTCATCCGCCGCCGCCAGGCGAAACCGCTCGTCTTCACCGCCCGCGCGCGCAGGCTGTTCGCGGTCGCGCTCGCGATCCCCAGCCTCGTGCTCCTGGGCGCCGCCATCGCCGCGATCGCGGGCGCCCCGGCCTGGGTTGCCGCGGCGATCGGCACGGCCACCGGCCTGCTGTCCGTCGTCGCGGCGCCCGAGCTGCTCTTCGTGGCGAACGCCGCGGTGCAGCCGATCCAGGCGCTCGACAACCGGCGCTTCGTCCAGCGCGCCCGCCGGAAGCTCGAGGAGATCGAGCCGCTCGTGGTCGGCATCACAGGCTCGTTCGGCAAGACGACCACCAAGGCGTGCGTCGCCTCGGTGTGCGAGCTGCGCGGTTCGACCTACGCGACCCCTGCCTCGTTCAACACCTACCTCGGCGTGGTCCGCGCGATCAACGAGGGCCTGACCACGAAGCACACGACCTTCATCGCGGAGCTGGGCGCCTACCGGCTGGGCGACATCGCCGAGCTGTGCGAGCTGGTCCGCCCGGAGGTCGGCGTCCTCACGGCGATCGGGCCGGCGCACCTCGAGCGCTTCGGCTCCCTCGACGCGATCGAGCGCGCCAAGGGAGAGCTCGCGGCGGGCCTTCCCGCCGACGGCGTCTACGTGACGAATGCCGACGACCCACGCTGCATGCGGACGACGGAGTCCACCGAGGCGCGCGTCCTGCTCTTCAGCACCGCGGGCGCCCCCGAGGCGGAGATCACAGCGGCCGGCATCTCCATGGCCGAGGGCACCACAAGCTTCACCCTGCGCCTGCGCGGCGGCGCGGAGGTGCCCGTCCGCTCGCGGCTCCTCGGCCGGCACAACGTCGGGAACCTGCTCGCGGCGGCCGCCGTGGGCACGAGCCTCGGCCTTTCGCTCGACGCGATCGGACGGGCGCTCGCGCGCGTCTCCCCGCCGGCGCATCGCCTCGCGCCGATCCTGAACCGGCAGGCGGGCATCGTTGTGATCGACGACGCCTACAACTCGAACCCGGTCGGCGCCGCGGCCGCGCTCGAGGTGCTGGCGTCGCACGAGGCCGAGCGGAGGCTGCTCGTCACCCCCGGCATGGTCGAGCTCGGCGAGCGCGAGGCCGAGGAGAACGAGCGTTTCGGCACGCGGGCGGCAGAGGTGTGCGACCTGGTCGTGCTCGTCGGCGAGGAGCGCTCGAGGCCGATCCTCGCCGGGCTCGCCGCGGCGTCCTTCCCCGACTCGCAGATCCACATCGTGGCGAACGCATCCGAGGCCGAGGCGCTGCTCGCCAAGACCACTCGGCGAGGCGACGTGGTGCTGTTCGAGAACGATCTCCCGGACCTATACGCGCCGATGGACGCCGCCGCCTGAGCGTGGCTCGGGGGGAGGCGGTCAACAACGGCTCGGGAAGTATGTTTCCGCGCCCATGACACAGCAGGGTCAGCGGGTCGCCGTCCTGTTCGGCGGTCCCTCGGTAGAGCACGACGTATCGATCATCAGCGCCCAGCAGCTGATGGCCGTGATGGAGCCGAAGCACGAGCCGATCCCGGTCTACCTCGCGCGCGACGGCCGCTGGTGGACCGGCGACGCGCTCAGGGAGATCGGGTCCTTCGGCGCCGACGCGCCGGCGGGCGCCGAGCCCTGCGAGCTCCGGCTTGGCCGCGACGGCTCGCCTTTCGCGGTGCCCGGCGGCTCGCGCTTCAAGGGCGACCGCGACATCCAGGTCGACGTCGCCATCAACGCGATCCACGGCACCGGCGGCGAGGACGGCAGCCTGCTCGGCGCGCTCGAGCTGAGCGGCCTGCCGTACGTGGGCGGCGGCGTCACGGCCGCCGCGATCTCCATGGATAAGCACCTCACGAAGCTGGTGGTCGCCGAAGCGGGCACACGGGTCGCGCCCCACACCCTGATCCACCGCGACGAGTTCAGCCACGACCGGCAGGAGGTGCTCGAGCGGGCGAGCGAGCAAGGGCTTCCCTGCTACGCGAAGCCCGCGACGCTCGGCTCGTCCATCGGGGTGGCGCGGGTCACGCGGCCCGAGGAGCTGCAGGATGCGCTCGAGCTCTGTTTCGAGCTCGACCGGATCGCCCTCGTCGAGCCGGCGCTCGACGACCACATAGAGGTGAACGTCGCGATCATCGGCGCCCGCAGCACCGAGCTTCGGGCCTCCGCCGTCGAGCAGCCGGTGCGCGAGGCCGATCAGGCGCTGTCCTTCGAGGACAAGTACCTGCGCGGCCGGGGCAAGGGCGGCGAGGGCAAGTCGGCCGCGGGCGGGGCCAAGGAGGGAGGCGCGTCCGAGGGCATGGCGAGCGCCGACCGGCTCATCCCCGCCCCGATCTCTGACGCCGCCGCCGAGGCGCTGGTGAGCGCCGCCAAGACCGCCCACATTGCGCTCGGCCTGTTCGGGGTCGTGCGCTACGACTTCTTCCTGAAGGACATCGAGGGCGCGCCGGAGGTCGTGCTGAACGAGCCGAACACGGTGCCGGGCTCGTTCGCGTTCTACCTGTTCGAGCCGGCGGGTCTCCCGTTCCCGGAGCTGGCGGACACGCTCCTCGACATCGCGTTCGCGGAGGCCGCCGAGCGCCGCGCCACGACGCGGACGTTCGAGTCGGTCCTGATCGCCGAGCACCAGAGGCGCTGACGAGGATGGCTGCTCGGGTGGCCGTGGCATGCGGAGGCCGCAGCCTCGAGCGCGAGGTGAGCCTGCGCTCCGGCGGCCGGGCCGCCGACGCGCTGGCGACACTCGGCTACGACGTGATGGTCCTCGACCCCGACGCCCGCTTCGTGCGCCGCATCCGCGAGCTTCGGCCCGACTTCGTGTTCGTGGCGATGCACGGGCGCGGCGGCGAGGACGGCACGCTCCAGGACCTTCTCGAGATCCTCGGCGTGCCGTACACGGGCTCGGACGTCCACGCCTCGAGCCGCTGCCTCGACAAGCACTCGTTCAAGCAGCTGATGCAGGCCCAGGGCCTCGCCACGCCGGAGTGGCACTCCTTCAACCGCGAGGCGTTCTCGGAGTTCGGCGCCGCCGAGAGCCTCGACCAGCTCGCCGAGCAGCTGGGCCTCCCGTTCGTCCTCAAGCCGGCACGACAGGGCTCGTCGCTCGGGATCAAGTTCGTCGAGGCGCCCGAGCAGTTCGGGCCCGCGATCGTCGGCGCGCTCAACTACGACGACCGGGTCGTGATCGAGCGCTACGTGGCGGGCCGAGAGCTCGCCGTAACCGTGCTCGGGTCGGCCGAGGATCCGGACGTGCTCCCGATCATCGAGATCGAGACGGACGAGCCGTTCTACACGTTCCGGGCGCACTACGACCCTGGCGCGGCCACGATGCGCGAGGCGGAGCTCGACGACGACGTGCGCGAGCGAGTGAACGAGGTGGCGGCGCAGGCCTATCGCGCCGCCGGCTGCCGCGACCTGGGCCGCGTGGACCTGATCCTCGAGGGTGGAACCACGCCTCAGATCCTCGAGATCAACACCATTCCGGGCCTCACCGAGACCGGCCCAGCGCGCTACGCGGCGCAGGCCGCCGGCATGGACTTCACCGACCTGATCGCGCGGGTGATCTCGCGCGTCACGCCCGATCCCCCGCTTACGCGGGCCGGGGGGCAGGCGGGGTCATAAGGCGCGCGACGGCGTCGCCCAGCAACGCGCCCGCCACCACGTCAGACGGGTAATGCACGCCGAGATAGGGCCGTGAGAGCGCCATCGCGGCCGCGAGCGCGCGCAGCGGCGTGCCCGGGAGCCCGGCGGCGCTGAGCGCCCGCGCCCCGGCGAACGAGGTCGACGCATGCGCCGAGGGGTACGAGCGCCCCGACAGCACCGGCGTGAGCGCCGGGAGCTCCTCCTCCAGCAGGGGCCGGGCTCGGCGGACGGTGTACTTGATGACGGTGTTGAGGAAAAGCGTGATCAGGACGATCTCGATCGCCCGCACGAAGTCGTCGCGGCGCCGCGCGCTGAACGTCCCGCCGATGGTTGCGATCGCGTTCCAGAGCAGCCCGTTCTCGCCCGCCTGCGCCAGCCGTACGAGCGCCGTCTCGACGACGGGCGCGTGCCCGCGCGTCCGCAGCAGGCGCAGCAGCCTGAGATCCAGCGCGGCCAGCGCTTCCAACTAGAAGTCCGTGCCTGCGCGCCGGGCAGCGCCCGGCGCTTGGCTAAAAGCCGACACGGTGCTCTTCGGTGTCGAGCCGCACGTAGACGACCTGGGACAGGTCGATGTGAACGTCGGAGTCCTGCGTCTCGAGCTCGAACCAGCGCTCGGAGGAGGAGTCCGAGAGCGCCTTCTTGAAGGCGTCGTGCGCCTCCTGAGTCACGCGGACGGGCAGCACCTGCCCGCCCTGGAAGCCGATGTCTATGCGTCGGGGGGGATCAGCCATCAATGGCCCTCCGGGGCCTCGACCAGCTCGGTGAGCACCCCGCCGGTCGACTTCGGGTGCAGAAACGCCACGCGGCTGCCGCGGATGCCGGTGCGCGGCCGCTCGTCGATCAGCGCCAGCCCGGCGCTGCGCACGGCGGCGAGCGCGGACTGGATGTCGTCCGTCCCGTAGGCCACGTGGTGAAGGCCGGGACCGCTCCGCTCGAGGAACCTCCCGACCGCCGTGTCCGGGCCGAGCGGCCTCAACAGCTCGACGTGGCTCTCACCGACGCCGAGCAGCACGGCCTCGACGCCCTGCTCCTCCAGCGTCTCCCGGTGCTGGAGCGGCATGCCGAGCCGCTCCTCGTAGAGCGCGATCGCCTCGTCGAGGTCGTCGACGGCCACTCCGATGTGATCGATCCGTCCGAACACGGGCGGCCGAGGATAGCTCCGCGGGCATTCGTGCCCGCGTCCTGATGACAGCGGCGCCCTCCAGGCGCCGTAACCGGACGCTTCGCGTCCTAGTCGGCGCCCGCCTCGCCCTCGTATGACTCGGAGGCCGCCACCCGCGGCGCGCCCGGCTCCTTGATCGGCACGAGCGGGGAGCGGCCGTTCGAGCCGTCGCCGCCGCCGCCGCGGTAGTCGCCCACGAGCCGCTCGATGTCCTCGCGCTCCAGCACCTCGTTCTCGAGCAGCGTGTGCGCGAGCGAGTCCAGCAGGGGCCGGTTCTCGCTCACAATCTTCAGCGCGCGGCGGTGCGCCAGGTCGGTGAGGTACTGCTGCTCCTCGTCCACCTGGCGGCGGGTGTAGTCCGACATCGAGTAGTCGTCCGTCGGCACCTGCTTCGACATCAGCTCCGTGCCCATGCCGTACTGCGTCACCATCGAGCGGCTGATGTCGTGCACCTTGCGCAGGTCGTCGGCCGCCCCGGTCGTGATCTCGCCGAAGATGAGGTGCTCCGTCACGCGCCCGCCGAGGAGGACGACCATGTAGTCGAGGAGCTCCTCCTTCGTCTTCAGGTAACGGTCCTCTTCGGGGAGGTTCAGCGTGTACCCGAGCGCCTTCCCGCGCGGGATGATCGAGATGCGGTGGACCTTCTCCACCGACGCGAGCAGCTCTGAGCAGAGCGCGTGGCCGGCCTCGTGGTATGCCACCACCCGCTTCTCGTGCTCGGTGATCACGCGGCGCGACTGCATCCCGGCGACCACGCGCTCGAGCGCCGCCTGGAAGTCCTTCGTGCGGAGTTGATCGCGGTGGTCGCGGCCGGCGAAGATGGCGGCCTCGTTGCAGATGTTCGCCAGGTCGGCGCCGGTCATCCCGCTCGTCTGGCGTGCGATGGCCTCCATGTCCACGTCGGGCGCCAGCGGCTTCCCGCGCGTGTGGACCGCGAGGATGTTGCGGCGGCCCTTCAGGTCGGGCGGCGTAACGAGGATCTGGCGGTCGAAGCGCCCAGGCCGGAGCAGGGCGGGGTCGAGCTTCTCGAGCAGGTTCGAGGCCGCGATCACCACGACGTTGTCGGTAGCGCCGAACCCGTCCAGCTCGACGAGCAGCTGGTTCAGGGTCTGGTCCTTCTCGCCGGAGATGTCGCTGCCGCGCGTGGCTCCCACGGCGTCGAGCTCGTCGATGAACACGATCGCGGGCGCCGCCTTGCGCGCGTGGCGGAACAGCCGCCGGATGCGCGCGGCCCCGAGTCCGGCGAACATCTCTACGAACGAGGAGGCCGACTGGGCGAAGAACTTGGCGTTCGACTCGTTCGCCACGGCCTTTGCGAGCAGCGTCTTGCCGGTGCCCGGCGGGCCGTGCAGGAGGATGCCCTTCGGAACCTTCGCGCCGAGCCGCTTGAAGCGCTTCGGGTCGCGCATGAACTCCACGACCTCGCGCAGTTCGTCCTTCGCCTCCTCGACACCCGCCACGTCCTGCCAGCGCACTGAGCTCGAGGACGACGGCGCGATCTCCTGCGGCTTGGTCCGCGGCATGTACTGGACCATCCAGACCACCGCAACGGCGATCAGGCCCATGAAGATGATCGGGAGCCAGGTGAGCGCGAAGCTCTCGACGCCGTCCCAGAAGGAGCCGCCATCGCCGCTCACGGTCACGTCCGACGGCGCGGGCTCGATGCGGAAGGAGTCCGTTCCATCCTCACGCGAGAGGACCCGCGACGAGGCGTCGAACTTCCACCCATCCGGCACGTCCGCCCCGGGCTCCCGGAGCGCCGCTCGCAGCTCGTCGCTGGCCTGCCCACAGGTCAGCTCCGACGTGTCGAGCACCGTCAGCTTGAGCGGTCCCCGGTCGAAGCGCATCTCGCCGAGCTGCTGCGCGTGCGCGAGCTCGAAGGGGACGGTGCACTCCGCCGAGCCGCCGCTCGCCGCCGCGGCCGGGCCAGCCGCGAGCGCCAGCGCCAGCAGGGACGCGAGCACGGGCAGACTGCGGAGGGCTCCCCTCATCCAGTACACCAATCGGTCATTACCGGCCCCGGCATGAGTCTCACAGCACGCGCTCTAGCCGTGGACTGGGCCTGAAGCGGCGACCGGCCTTGGCGCAGTCGCGCCCCTCCACCCGGACGACGTCGGCCGTGTAGTCGTTCGCGCCCTGCACGAGCGACGATCCGACGCCGTAGGCATCCACCGGCGCGCCGGCACGCTCGAACTCGCCGATCTTCTTCGCGTCGAATCCGCCTGAGGCGACGATGTGCACGTGTTGATGGCCCGCGCGGTCGAGCGCGTCGCGCACGAGCTCGACGAGCTCCTGGTTCACGCCGGTCGGCTTGAAGTCGCCCATCCTCGGCCACAGCGAGCGATCCACCATCAGCTCCGACGTGTCGAGCCGCACGCCCCAGAGCCGCTCCCCGAGCTCGTCCGCGACCTCCAGAGCAGTCCGCACCGAGTCGTTCGCGAAGTCCACCAGGACCGTCACGTTCATCTCGTCGGCGAACCGGTCGGCCCAGGTGCGCGCCGCGGCTACGGTGTCACCACCGAATGCGGCGATCAGGCTGTGCGGCACGGTTCCCACGCCGCGGCCGCCCCACCAGGACGCCTGGGCGTCGGTCGAGACGCCGATGGCGCCCGCAACGTGGGCGGCCCATCCGTCGCCCGTCTGGACGAGCCAGTGGTCGTGGCGGGCGGGGAAGAACAGAATCGGCTTGCCGTTGGCGGCGTCCACCACCTCGCGCACGTTGCGCATGATCCGCGTGCGCCGCGCGAGCACGCCGAGATAGACCGTCTCGAGGTGGGCGAACAGTGCGTAATCGCCGTCGATCTGGAGGACGGGCTCCCAGGGCGCGATCTCGTCGGCCTCGTGGAGGGCCTGCACGTCGAGAGCGCTCCAGTCGTCCGAGCAGAGCTTCAGGACGGCGATGGCCTCGTCGATGCCGCCGAGCACCGAGTGCTGCTTCTGGAAGACCTGGACAGTTACCGACGGGCGGTGGCCAGTCTCCATCAGGAGCTGGCGGGTTAGGTTGAAGTACGCGTCCGAGTAGTAGCCCTCGCGGATCCTCTCAACCGGAAGCCGGAAGACCTCGGGATCGAGGCGCGAGCGGGTCGGTGCGCTAGCCACCCTCGACGCGGTCCGCTTCGACCGAGCCACCCTCGACGCGCAGGATCTCCGCGAGCGCGGCTCGGCCAACCTCGAGCTGCTCCTCGGTCGGCTCGCGCGTGCCGACCACGCGCTGGATCTCGAAGCCGGGGCGGCGCATCAGCCGCGTGAGCACCGAGTCCGGATGGCGCTCGCCCCAGACGAACATCTCCACCGCCACCGCGGCGCTGCCCAGCCCCACTGCCACCTCGGCGGCCGGCCCGCGCAGCCCGGCGCGGCGGAGCGCCACGTTTCCGACCGTTGCGGCCGTGAGCATCGGCGCCACGAGGTGGGAGCCGCAGCGGTCGTGCTCCTTCTGCGCCTCGGCCGCGTCCGAGCCCTCCTCGTAGGCGGCGATCGCCTTGTGCTCGACGCCGTGGTAGGCGGCGAGGTCCCCGCTGCGGAGAGCGAGCAACGCGGGCGCGACGCTCACGAGCGCCACCGCCACCTCACGGCCCGCCGTGCGCGTGCCGGCACTGCGCGCCCCGGCGGTGCGGATCGCGTGGCCGGCCACCGTCGCGGCCCCCATCGTCCCGATCGTCTTCAGGTCCTGCATCGGCAGCCGCGCCTCGGGGAGGGCGCGCTTCACGAGCGGGATCACGGCCATCGCCTCGGCCAGCTTGACGACGCCTCGGATGCCTGGAAGCCGCTCGGCGGCACGCCCGCCCAGGTCGGGCTTCCGTCCCGAGGCCACCTTGAGCTCGCCGTCGTCTGTGCGCACGGCGGCCGCCCAATGCGTCGGCCCGTGGACGAGCAGGCCGTTCCGCAGCGCCATGCCGCCGAGCCGGAGTTTGTCCTCGGGAACCGGGGCCGTCATGCTCAAAGGTTAGATGCTCGCCGCCGGACTCTCATTCCGCGAGAGCGGTCCTGCGGACGGCCCGGTGGCGCTCATGCTGCACGGCTACCCCGAGTCTTCCTTCATGTGGGAGCGCGTGATGCCCGCCGTCGCCGCCGCCGGCTGGCGCGCCGTCGCGCCGGATCTCGCCGGCTTCGGCGACTCGCCGCCCGACCCGCCGGGCACCTGGGAGCGGCGCGTCGAGTCGGTGGAGCGCTTTCGCACCGAGCTCGGCATCGAGCGCTGCGTGCCGGTCGTCCACGACTGGGGCGGCCTCATCGGGCTGTGGTGGGCGTGCGAGCATCCGGACGCGGTCGAGGCGCTCGTGATCAGCTCGACGGGCTTCTTCCCGGACGGAAGGTGGCACGGCATGGCAGAGGGCCTGCGCGAGCCGGGAACCGGCGAGCAGCTGCTGGCGGCGCTCACTCGCGACGACTTCGGCCACGTGCTGCGCGAGCAGTCGCCGAGCATGAGCGACGCGGCGCTCGACGAGTACTGGAAGGCGTACGCGGACGACGAGCGCCGCCGCAGCCAGCTCGAGATGTACCGCTCCGGCGACTTCTCGAAGCTGGAGCGCTTCGACCTGGCCGATTTGGATGTGCCTGTGCTGCTCGTGTGGGGCGAGGACGACGCGTTCGCGCCCGTGGCCGGCGCCCATCGCTTCGAGCGCGAGCTGCCGACAACGGAGCTGGTTGTCGTCGAGGGGGCGCGCCACTTCGTCTGGGAGGACGCGCCGGAGGAGTGCGCGGCCGCCCTTACGGGCTTCCTAGCCCGTGTTCGCGGCTGAGCCGCTCGATCGAGGCGAAGTCCATCTCGAGGCCGTAGCGCGCCTGGAGCTCGGCGAGGCCCACCAGATCGCGCTCCGGGCGCACGGGCGGGATCAGCTGCGCGAGCTCGCCGAAGTAGCGCTCGAAGCCGGCGGGGGAGATCACCTCGAGCACGCGCGCGGGCACGTCGCCGGCGTTCCAGAACGCGTGCCAGATGCCGCGCGGCTTCGCGACGAGTTGGCCCGTGGAGGCGGTGAACAGCTCGTCGCCGACCTCGAAGCCCACCTCGCCCTCGAGGACGTACGAGTACTCGTCCTCGTGCTGGTGGACGTGGGAAGGACCGGCCAGCGTGCGCGGCGCGATCGGGTGCTCGACGAGGGAGAAGTCCCCGGCGTCGATGAGGAGCCGGGCGCCGAAGGGACCGTCGATGAGCGTCTGAGGGCTTTGAACTGTGGTTGTCATATGCGATCACTGTACACTGTGTTTAGTGAAACGCAAGTATGAGTTGAAAGCGAGGGCGGAGCGGCAGGCGGAGACGCGCCGCCGGATCACCGAGGCGACCGTGGCGCTGCATCAGGAGGTGGGGCCTGCCCGAACGACCGTGGCCGAGGTCGCCCGTCGCGCGGGAGTCACGCGCCTCACCGTCTACAACAACTTTCCCGAGGAGCGGGAGCTGTTCGCGGCCTGCCAGGGACACTGGTTCGAGCAGCATCCGCCGCCTGCCCTCGACCCCGCCGAGGGGCTCGAGGCCGTGCTGGGCTCCCTGTATCGCTGGTATCGACAGACGGCGCGGATGGCCGAGAACGTCCGCCGCGACCGCGCCCTCGTGCCAGAGCTTGATGCCGTGATGCGTGAGACGGGCGACGCCCGGATGGCCGCGCTGGAGGACGCCCTCGGCGGGGGGCCGATGGTCGCCCTGGCGCTCGATTTCTGGACCTGGCGCAGGCTCGCCGCGGAGGGCCTGAGCGACGCCGAGGGCGCGGCGCTGATGGCGCGCGCTGCGACAATCGAATAGGTGGAAGGACAGCTTTTCGAGATGGAAGAGCCGGCCGCGCGGCCGGAAGGCGGCGATCCCGGCACCCAGCCGCTCGCCGCGCGGATGCGACCCGAGTCGCTCGGCGAGTTCGTCGGCCAGGAGCACCTGCTGGGCCGCGGCTCAGCCCTGCGCACGGCGATCGAGGACGGCCGGCCGCACTCGATGATCCTGTACGGGCCGCCCGGCACCGGGAAGACCACGCTGGCGCGCCTGCTCGCGGTGAACGCGCGCGCGGCGTTCGAGGAGGCCTCGGCGGTGAATGCCGGGCGCGCCGAGGTGCGCGCCGTGCTCGACCGCGCTCAGCACAGGCTCCAGACAAGCGGCGAGCGGACGATCTTCTTCCTCGACGAGATCCACCGCTTCAACAAGGCGCAGCAGGACACGCTGCTCCCGGCGGTCGAGGACGGGCTGGTCGTGCTGGTCGGCGCGACGACCGAGAACCCCTACTTCGAGGTGAACTCCGCCCTCCTGTCCCGCTGCCGCATCTACGAGCTGCGGCCGCTCGACGAGCAGCACGTGGCGGCGTTGCTGCGGCGCGCCCTCGGCGCGGAGCGCGGCCTTGCGCAAGCGCCGAGGGTCGACGACGACGCGCTCGACTTCCTGGCCGCCCGCGCAGCGGGCGACGCGCGCACGGCGCTGTCGGCGCTCGAGCTGGCGGCGGAGACGGTGGGCGAGGGCGGCCCGGTGACCCTGCGCGTCGCGGAGGACGCGCTCCAGCGCAGCGCGATCCTCTACGACAAGGGCGGCGACCTTCACTACGACCTGATCTCGGCCTGGATCAAGTCCACGCGGGGCTCCGACCCGGACGCATCGCTGCTCTACCTGGCGGCGATGATCGAGGGCGGCGAGGACCCGCGCTTCATCGCGCGGCGGATGGTGGTGCTCGCGAGCGAGGACATCGGGAACGCCGACCCGAAGGCGCTCGAGGTGGCCGTGAACGCCGCGCGGGCCGTCGAGCACGTCGGGATGCCGGAGTGCGCGCTGAACCTGGCCCAGGCCGCCGTATACCTCGCGCTCGCGCCGAAGTCGAACGCCTCGTACGAGGGCATCAAGCGGGCCCGCGCGTGGGTGCGCGAGCACGGCACGCCGGAGCCCCCGGCGGCGCTCCGGAGCGCCGCCTATCCGGGTGCGAAGAAGCTCGGCAGAGGACTCGACTACGACTACCCGCACTCCCGCCCCGAGGGTGTCTCTGAGCAGGAGCTGATGCCGGCCGACGCCGTCGGCGAGCGCTTCCTCGAGCTGTCCGAGCACGGCGAGGAGGCCGCGCTGCGCGAGCGCCTCGAGCGAATCCGCCGAGCGCGCGGCCGCGACTGACAGAATCTCCGCTCATGGAAGCTGCACTGAGGCCGGCGGAGGCAACCGAGCTCGAGTCGCTCAGCCCGCTCGACGGCACGCGTCTGGGCGCGGTGCCGACGATCACGCCGGGCGAGGTGCAGTCCGTGGTCGACGACGTGGCGAGCGTCCAGCCCTTCTGGGCGCAGCTCCCGCTGACCGATCGCGCGCGCTACATGCGCCGCGCCGGGCAGGCGATCATCGACCAGATCGGCGAGCTGGCCCAGCTCCTCTCGCGCGAGCAGGGGAAGCCGCTCAACGAGTCGTACGTCATGGAGCTGCTGCCCACGATCGACTCGCTGCGGTGGCTCGCGGACTCGGCGCCCGAGATCCTCGACGACGAGCGCATCCCGCTCCCGATCTTCCTCAAGCAGAAGCGTGCCCGCTTCACCTACGAGCCGCTCGGCGTGGTCGGCGTGATCGCGCCCTGGAACTACCCGTGGTCGATCCCGTTTGGCGAGGTCGCGATCGCGCTCATGGCCGGCAACGGCGTCGTCGTGAAGCCGGCCTCGCTCACGCCGCTGATCGGCCAGCGCATCCAGGAGATCTTCGAGCGCGCCGGGGTGCCCGAGGGGCTCGTGCGCGCCGTCCACGGCGGCGGCGCCGTTGGGCAGGCGCTGGTCGAGTCGAGCGCCGCGAAGATCTTCTTCACAGGGTCGGTCGAGGTCGGCCGCCAGGTCGGCCTCGAGTGCGCGCAGCGCATGAAGGGCTCGGTGCTCGAGCTGGGCGGTAAGGACGCGATGATCGTCTGCGCCGACGCCAACCTGCCGAACGCCGTCTCGGGCTGCCTCTGGGGCGGCTTCGCGAACGCGGGGCAGACCTGCTCGGGCATCGAGCGCGTGTACGTGGTGAAGGACGTGGCGGACCGGTTCGTGGAGGGAGTCGTCGAGGGCGCGCAGGCGCTCCGCGTCGGCGACCCGCTCGACTGGGAGACCGAGATCGGCCCGATGGTCTCCCCCGAGCAGCTGCGGCTCGTCACGGAGCTGGTTGACGACGCGGTCGCGAGCGGCGCGACGCTCCACTGCGGCGGCGCCGACCAGCCGTTCTTCCGCCCGGCGGTGCTCACGGGCGTGACGCACGACATGAGGATCATGCGCGAGGAGATCTTCGGCCCGGTCGTGCCGGTGGTGACGGTCGAGGACGAGGACGAGGCGATCGCGCTTGCCAACGACTCCCAGTTCGGCCTCGGCGCGTCCGTGTGGACGCTCAACCGCGCGAAGGGCGAGCGGATGGCCAGGCGAGTTCAGGCCGGGATGGTGTGGGTGAACGACCACATGTTCAGCCACGGCGCCTGCTCGTGCTCCTGGGGAGGCGTGAAGAGCTCGGGGCTCGGCCGCTCCCACTCGAAGTTCGGGCTCTACGAGTGCGTGAACATCAAGCTCGTCACGTGGGAGCCGTCGCGCACGCGCGACTTCTGGTGGCACCCGTACGACGAGGCTCTCGGCAAGGCGATGCAGGCGTCCGCGCGGCTGCTCTACGGACGCGACGCCGACAAGCCCGGGGCCCTGCGCCGCGGCCTGCTGCCGCTGGCGCGGGTGGGTGGCAAGTCGCTGCGCGACGTGTTCAAGCGCTGACGAGCTCGTCGTCGACGATCGCCAGGCACCCGTACGCAGTGCTGGGGGTGTGGCCCTCGTCATCGCGCGACGAGCGGCCGAGGATCGAGTCACGGTCCCTCGTGTTGACGACGATCAGCACGGGAGCTCCATTCCCGGCGGGCTGAGCGGGACGCTGGCCTAGGTCCTCGCCATGCCTAGACTCTTCCACATGCCGGCACAGGCCTACGCGGGCAAGGAATGCGTCTGCCAGCTCCGGAAGGGGATCTGCGACCAGAGCTGCGTCCAGGGCATGCTCGACACGCCCTTCTACATCGCCTGCCTGAGGCTGACGGGCCGGCGCTGTGTGGTGATCGGCGGGGGTGACGTCGGGCTGGAGAAGGTGGAGGGCCTCTTGGCCTGCGACGGCGAAGTCACGCTGATCGCCCCGGACGCGATCGAGCCGCTTCGCGAGCTCGCCGCCGAGGGCTCGATCCGCTGGGAGCGGCGCGAGTACGCGGGCCCGGAGGACCTCGAGGGCGTCTTCATGGCGATCGCGGCCACGAGCGACACGGACGTGAACATCCGCGTGTACGACGACGCCGAGCGGCGCGCGATGCTCGTGAACGTCGTGGACGTTCCGCCGCTCTGCAACTTCATCCTGCCGGCGATCATCAGGACGGGTCCGCTGGCGATCGCCATCTCGACCGCCGGCGCCTCGCCGGCGCTCGCCAAGCGGATCCGGAACGAGATCGCCGAGGAGTACGGCGAGCCCTACGCGCGCCTCGCGATCCTCCTGAACGAGGTGCGCGGCTGGGCGAAGGGCACGCTGCCCACCTACCAGGACCGCAAGGTCTTCTTCGAGTCGATCGTGAACGGCGACCCCGACCCGATCGAGCTGCTCCGGCGCGGCGACGAGCGGTCGGTGCGCGACCTGATCGCGGCGGCGCAGCGGGTCCACCAGCCTGCCTGACGAGCTCACACACATCGACGAGGCCGGGAGCGCCCGGATGGTCGACGTGGGCGACAAGGCGGTGACGGACCGGCGCGCGATCGCGCGGGCTGTGGTCCGGATGGCGCCCGAGACGGCGACCGCGGTGGCGCGCGGCGACGCCCCCAAAGGCGACGTGATCGGCACGGCGCGAATCGCGGGGATCCAGGCCGCCAAGCGGACGGCCGAGCTGATCCCCCTCTGCCATCCCCTGCCACTCTCGTTCGTCGACGTTCGGATCGAGGTGGGCGACGAGCGCGTGGAGATCGAGACCGAGGCCCGTACGAGCGGCCGGACCGGCGTGGAGATGGAGGCGCTCACCGCGGCATCGGTCGCCGCGCTGACCGTCTACGACATGGTCAAGGGCATCGAGCGCGGTGTGGAGATAGCCGAGGTCTCCCTGCTCGAGAAGTCCGGCGGGCGCCACGACTGGCGCCGCGAGCCGTGAGCGCCCGGGCGGCCGTGCTCACGATCTCGACCTCGCTGGCGAACGGCGAGGGCGAGGACGTGTCGGGGCCGGCGCTCGTGCGCCTGTGCGAGGACGCCGGGCTCGACGCGACCCACGAGGTGGTGTCCGACGACCGCGAGTCCATCGTCGCGGCGCTGAAGCGGCTGGCCGACATCGAGGGCGTCCGCTTCGTGTTCACGACGGGCGGCACCGGCCTCACGATCGACGACGTGACGCCGGAGGCCACGCGCGCGGTGATCGAGCGCGAGGCGCCCGGCTACGCCGAGGCGATCAGGGCCGACGCGCGCGGGCACACGCCGCTCGGCCTGCTGACGCGGGGGGTATCCGGGGTGCGCGGCCGGACGCTGATCGTGAACCTGCCGGGTAACCCCAAGGCGATCGAGCAGTCCTGGCCGATCGTCGAGCCGACGCTCGAGCACGCCGCGAAGCTGCTGGGGCGCGGCGCCTAGAGTCGACAGTCCTGCCCGAACCACCCATACGGGGGCCTATCCAGGATCGTCGACGCGGTTGGCCGCCCTCAGCGCAGGCCTTTTTCGCGCAGCTCCCTCTGAGCCGACTCGGACTTCCTGAGCCCCTCGAGCCCCATCCCGCTCAGCACCGGCGGCGCCTTCGTGAACTGCACGTCCGCGTACTCCACCACCTCTACGAGGTTGCCCCACGGATCGCGGAAGCGGAGCCCGCGGCTCGGCTGGATCTCCACGCCTGCCTCCTCGAGCGCCGCGCGCACGCGTCCGCGGTCGTCCACCACAAGGCCGAAGTGGCGCTTGCGGTCGGCCACGGGATCCTCGCCCTCGGCGAGCGCCAGGAACTGGTCGCCCATGTCGAGGAAGGCCATCCCCCGCACCCGGCCGCGCAGCTCGAGCTCGAAGATGCGGCCGTAGAACTCGAGCGCCTCGTCCAGATCGCCCACCGCGAGGGCGACGTGGTTGATCCCTACCATCCGAGCCACCTGCTGAGCTTATGCGCAGTTGGGGAACTTGGAGGCATAGTTCTCGCGCAAGGAGGGAATCAAGCCTCAAGTGGCGGTGGGGAGCCGCCGATGCGTGTCGTAGTAACTCCTGTGACCCGGGAGGGGGAACTCGCTTGTCCGCATTAACGCGGCTCACGCCTATGCTCGTCTGCGCGCTCGTCTTTGCCTGCGCGCCCACCGCGCAGGCCGCCGCTCCGCGCGACTTCGTCGGAATCACCTCCGAGGACGCCTTCGCGTACCCGGGCCAGTATCGCTCCACGACTATGTCCCAGCAGCATGCCCTCGGCGTGCGCCTGATCCGCCAGGTGTTCGACTGGGCGACCGTCGAGACGTCGCCGGGCAGCTACCGCTTCGGCTTCTACGACGGCTTCGTGCTAAACGCGGCAGCGCAGGGGATCGCCGTGCTGCCGGTCCTGCACAACCCGCCAGCGTTCTACTGGCGCGGCAGCAGCGAGCGCCCGTGGTGCCCGCCGCGGCAACTCTCGACCATGGCCGAGTACGCACGCGCGGCCGTCCGGCGCTATGGGCCGAACGGCTCACTGTGGCGCGAGAACCCGGGCGTGGCCAGGCTCCCGGTTCACTCCTGGCAGATCTGGAACGAGCCGAACCTCGGTGTCTACTGGTGCGACCACCCCAAGCCGCGCGAGTACGCGCGCATGCTGCGGGTCGTCGGCAAGGCCATCAAGAGCGAGGATCCACGCGCCGAGATCGTCACCGCCGGGCTCCCGGACAGCAAGCTGAGCTCCGCGATGCCGCTGGACAAGTTCGTGGCGCGGCTTTACAAGGCGCGCGGGAAGCGCTACTTCGACACGCTGGCGATCAACGGTTACGCCACCAACAACGCCCAGCTCTCCGAGCTTCTGCACCGGGTCCGCCGCAATATGAACCGTCACCGCGACAAGCGCGCGCGCCTGTGGATCACCGAGATCGGCTGGGGCACCGGCGGGCCGCCCCACCGCTACAACGTGGGCATGGCCGGGCAGGCCTCCCGCATCGGGAGCTCATTCAGACTGCTCGCCAAGCTGCGACGCAAGCTGCGGCTGCGAGGAGTCGTCTACTACTCGTGGCGCGATCACCAGCCGTATCCCCCGAACTACAACGACATGTGGGGGCTCCACACCGGCCTGCTCGACGTGAACGGCAACCCGAAGCCCGCGTACAGCGCCTTCGGTCAGGCCGTCGCGGCGCTGCACTGAGCGCTGCTCCCGCCGCCATAGGCTTCCGCCCTGGTGGAAGCGGCAATCGAGCTCGACAGCCTTGAGCGGCGCTTCGGCGAGCGGGTGGCGCTTGCCGGGGTGAGCGTCAGCGTGCCCGCTGGGGCCACGCTCGCGGTCTTGGGCGCGAACGGCGCCGGGAAGACCACCCTCCTGCGGGTGCTCGCCGGGCTGCTCCGGCCGCACGGGGGCAGAGTGCGCGTGCTGGGTGCGGCCCTGCCCGCGGAGCGCTGGCGGCTGCCGGCCCAGATCGGCTACCTCGGGCACGAGCCGCTGCTGTATCGCGAGCTGAGCGGGCGTGAGAACCTGCGCTACCACGCCGACCTCCACGGCATCTCGGACGGCCGGCTCGACAGCCTGCTCGCCGAGCTCGGGATCGCTGACCGAGCGGACGAGCCCGTTCGCGACCTCTCGAAGGGCCTCGTGCAGCGGCTCGCCATCGCGCGCGCTGTCCTCCACGACCCTCCGCTGCTCCTGCTGGACGAGCCGCGCGCGAACCTGGACCCCTCGGGTGCCGAGCTGGCCGAAGCGCTGATCGGCAGGTCGTCCGGCCGGACGCGCGTGCTCGTGAGCCATGACGTACAGGGGGCGCTTGAGGAGGCCGACGTCTCGCTCGGCCTCAAGGCAGGCCGGCCGGCGCCCGTCGACGCAGGGCTGTACCGGTGATCGCCGCGGCGCGGGCGATCCTCCGCAAGGACCTCCTGATCGAGCTCCGCACGAAGGAGTCGGTGCCGGCGATGGTGCTGTTCTCGATCACGGTCTACGTGCTGTTCCACTTCGGCCTCGACCGCAATTCGCTCGATGGCGAGCTGGCCTCGGGCGTGCTGTGGGTGACCCTCCTGCTCGCGGCGGTGATCGGGGTATCGCGCCTGTTCGCGGCGGAGCGCGAGCAGGGCGGGATCGACGGGCTGTTGCTGGCACCCGTGGACCGTACGTCGCTGTTCGTGGCCAAGGCCACCGCGCTCTTCCTGTTCCTGACGGCGGTCGAGCTGGTCGCGGTGCCCGCCTTCGGGCTGCTGCTCCTGGGCCCCGGCCTCGGTGGCGCGTTCCCGGAGCTCCTGGCGGTGCTGGCGCTCGGCAATCTGGGCGTGGCGGCCGTGGGCGCGCTGGTCGCCGCGCTGGCCGCCGAGACCCGCGCGCGCGAGCTCATCGTGCCGCTGCTGCTCTTGCCGCTGCTGGTTCCGGTCCTGATCGCCTGCGCCCAGGCGACCGAGCCGCTGTTCCGCCAAGAGGCGGTGGCGGAGGACCTCGGCCGCTGGCTGGGGCTTCTCAGTCTTTACGATGTGGTGTTCGTGCTTCTCTCAGTTGCGGTCTTCGACTTCCTCCTCGAGGACTGATGTATTCCAAGGGTCTCGCTCCACTCGCAGCAGCCACCGTCGTGACGATCACGACGGCGTTCGCCTTGGTGTTCTTCTACGCGCCGAACGACGCCGACCAGGGCTTCGTCCAGAAGATCTTCTACGTGCACGTGCCGATGGCGATCGTGGCCCTGTGCGGGTTCGTGGCCGGCGGCGTGTTCGCCATACGGCACCTGCGGAGCGGCGACGCGTCGTGGGACCTGCGCTCGTACGTCGCGATCCACCTCTCGATCATCCTCGGCGTGGGAGTGCTCGCGACGGGCGCGATCTGGGCCAAGGCGTCGTGGGGCCACTGGTGGGTGTGGGACGAGCCGGTGCTGGTCTCGTTCCTCGTGGTGTTCCTCCTGTACTGCGTCTACTACCCGCTGCGCTTCTCGATCGAGGACCCGGGCAGGCAGGCGCGCTACTCGTCCGTGTTCGCCATCATCGCGGGCGCCTTCGTGCCGCTGAACTTCGCGGCCGTGCGGATGGCCGAGTCCTTCACGCACCCGCGCGTGCTGTCTCAGACCGGGGGCGACCTGCCGGGCGACATGCGCCTGACGTTCCTGGTCTCGCTGCTGGGAATGGCGCTCCTGTTCGTGACGCTGTGGAAGCTCGAGCTGACCGCCAAGCATGCGTCGATGCAACTCAAGAGGTTGAGGAACCGTGCCCGCGTTGCCGCTTGACGAGGCCGGAAAGTACGTCGCGGGGGCCTACGTGGTGTTCGTGGCGCTGATCCTCGTCTACGTCGCGATCATCGGGGCGAAGATCGCTCGGATCGACAGTCAGATCTCGGAGCTGGTGGGATCGGAGGACGACGAGTGACCGGCGAGCTGCTCGCCCTGGGCGCCAACCACAAGACCGCGCCGCTCCCGCTGCGCGAGAAGATCGCGCTGCCCGACGGGCGCGCGGCGCGCGTGCTGGCGGAGCTCGTGGGCCACGAGGCCGTCCACGAGGCCGTCGCGATCTCGACCTGCAACCGCACCGAGCTGTACCTGGTCGTGGGTGACCCGGTGGAGGCGGAGAGCGTGGCACTGGGGATCCTTTCGCGGCAGGCGGGGCTCCGCCCCACCGAGCTGCTCGGCGCGATCTACTCGCTGCGCTCGCGCGCGGCGGTGGAGCACCTGTTCTCGGTGACCGCCGGGCTCGACTCCATGATCGTCGGCGAGGCCGAAGTCCAGGGACAGGTGAAGCGCTCCTACGAGATGGCGCTCGTCGAGGGTGTGACCGGACCGGTCACGAACCGGCTGTTCCGCGACGCGCTCGGCACGGGCAAGCGCGTGCGCACCGAGACGGAGGTGTCGAAGGCGGCCGTCTCGGTCTCGTCGGTGGCGGTCAAGCTGGCGACCGACTTCCTCGGCGACCTGTCGGGGCGCCGCGTGTTGGTGATCGGCGCCGGTGAGAACGCCGAGCTCACCGCTCGCGCCCTCCGCGACCGCGGTGTCGAGGCCCTGTTCGTGGCCAACCGCCGCTACGACCGCGCGCTCGGCCTCGCTCAGCGCTACGGCGGCCGAGCGATCCCGTTCGACTCGCTGCCCGGCGAGCTCGAGCACGCGGACATCGTCGTGAGCTCGACCGGCGCGCCGCACCAGATCGTGGCGCGCGAGGAGCTCGAGTTCGTGGCGGCCTCGCGGATGGGACGACCGCTCGTGATGATCGACCTGGCCGTACCGCGAGACATCGAGCCGAGCGTCCGCGACTGCCCCGGGATCGCTCTGTATGACATGGACGATCTACAGACCGAGGTCGCGCGCAACCTGACCGGACGCCAGGCCGAGGCGGACGAGGCGCTCGTGATCGTGCGCCAGGAGGTCGAGCGATTCGAGGACTGGCTCGACAGCCTCGACGTCGTGCCGACGATCTCGGCACTGCGCCGTCGCGGCGACGAGATCGTGGAGCAGGTGCTGCGCGAGAACGAGTCGCGCTGGGAGTCGCTCTCCGAGGCCGACCGCGAGCGCGTCGCCACCCTGGCGAGCGCCGTGGTGAGCCGGCTGCTGCACGAGCCGACGCGCATCCTGCGCGACGCTGCAGGCGAGGGCACCTCCTACCGCTATGTGCACGCGCTGCACGAGCTGTTCGGGCTCGAGGCCGCCCTGCGGCCCGAGGCCCACGCTGCCGAGGTGACCCAGCTGGACGCCCGGCGCCGCCGCCAGACCGGCCGGTGATCCGACTCGGCACGCGCGGAAGCGCGCTGGCACTGGCCCAGGCGCGCCTGGTCGCGGAGCGGCTGCCGGACGAGGTGGAGATAGTGCCGATCACGACCTCGGGGGATGAGTCCCCCCGACTCAAGGGGTCAGACCCCCTAAGCGTCCCCGACTCAAGGGGTCTGACCCCTTCCCGGGACAAGTCCCGCTTTGTCAAGGAGATCGAGCACGCGCTGCTTGCGGGCGCCATCGACATCGCCGTGCACTCGGCGAAGGACGTGCCGACGGACTTCCCGGGCGGCCTCCTGCTGTCCTCCGCCGGCGAGCGCGCGGACCCGCGCGACGCGATCTGCGGCGCCGAGTCGCTCGACGAGCTCCCCGAGGGGGCGGTTGTGGGAACGTCGAGCCTCCGCCGGCGTGCTCTGCTGCTCGCCGTGCGGCCGGACCTCGACGTGCGTGAGGTTCGCGGCAACGTCGACACCCGGCTCCGGCGCCTCGCGGACGGCGACTTCGACGCACTCGTCCTCGCGCAGGCCGGCCTCGAGCGGCTCGGACGCGGCGACGAGGGCCATCCGCTCGATCCAGACGTCTTCGTGCCGGCCGCGGGTCAGGGGTGCATCGCGGTGGAGGCACGTGACGCCGACGAGCGTGCGCCGCTGGGAGTGTTCGACCTGAGGCACCTCGAGACGGACGCCTGTCTCGTGGAGGAACGCAACGTCGTGCGTCTCCTCCGGGCGACGTGCAACACGCCGATCGGCGTGCACGCCACCGGCAGCGAGGAGGGCTCGATGAAGCTCACCGCCTTCGTCGGGCTTCCGGACGGGTCGCGCTGGGTGCGCGACGAGCTCGAGCTGCCGTTCCTCGACGCCACGAGCCTCATCGGCGACAACGTCACGGAGCGCCTGCGCGCAGCGGGCGCCGACGAGCTGCTCGCGGAGGCCGAGCGCATGGTCGCTGCCGGATAGCGTTCCCGGCGTGAGCGGGATCGTCTATCTCGTCGGCGCCGGGCCCGGCGATCCGGGCCTCATGACGCGCCGCTCGCTCGAGCTGATCGCCTCCGCGGACGCCATCCTCTACGACCGCCTGATTCCGCCGGGCGCGCTCGACGGCGCGCGGCCGGACGCGGAGCTCCGCTACGTCGGCAAGGAGCCGGGCGCGGCCGCGCTCTCACAGGACGAGACGAGCGCCCTGCTGGTCGAGCTCGCGCGCGCCGGCAAGCGCGTCGTCCGGGTGAAGGGCGGCGACCCGTTCGTGTTCGGCCGCGGCGGCGAGGAAGCCGAGGTGCTCGCCGCGGCCGGCGTGGCGTTCGAGGTGGTGCCGGGGGTGACGGCGGGAATCGCCGCGCCCGCGTACGCCGGGATCCCGGTGACCCACCGCGACGCTGCCTCGGCGGTGGCGTTCGTCACGGGGCACGAGGACCCTGAGAAGCCGGGCTCGGCGCTCGACTGGGGGGCGCTCGCCCGCTTTCCCGGCACGCTCGTCCTCTACATGGGGATCAGGCAGCTGCCGCTGATCGCGGAGCGGCTCACGGGCGCCGGGCGCGATCCGAGCGAGGCCGCCGCCGTCGTCGAGCGCGGCACGCATCCGGGACAGCGCACGATCCTGGACACGCTCGGCGGGATCGCGGCGCGCGCGGAGGCCGAGGAGATCCGCCCGCCCGCGATCACCGTGGTGGGCCCGGTCGCGGAGCTCCGCGAGACGATCGCGTGGCTCGAGCGGCGCCCGCTCCACGGCGAGGTCGTGGCGGTGACCCGCGCACGCGCCCAGGCGAGCGGCCTGGCCGGCCGGCTGCGCGAGCTGGGCGCCGAGGTGGTCGAGACACCTGCCATCCGCATCGAGCCGCGGCCCGTCGACGGCGAGCTGCGGCAGGCGATCGGCCGCATCGACCAGTACGCGCTCGTCTGCCTCACCAGCCCGAACGGCGTCCGCCTTCTCTTCGACGCGCTGAACCGGGCCGGAGATGACGCGCGCGCGCTGGCGCGCGCGACCGTTGCAGCCATCGGCCCGGGGACGGCCACGGCGCTCGCCGAGCACGGCATCCGCGCCGACGTCGTGCCCGCGCGGTCCGTCGCGGAGGCGCTCGTCGAGGCGCTCGCGCCGGTCGACGTCGAGGGGCGGCGCGTGCTCGTGGCGCGCGCGGCGGAGGCCCGCTCCGTCCTGCCCGACGCGCTGCGCGAGCGCGGCGCCCAGGTCGACGATGTCGCGCTCTACGACACCGTCGCGGACCCCTTGAGCGATGCCGAGCGCGCCGGACTCGAGCGTGCCACGTACGTCACGTTCACATCCAGCTCCACGGTGCGCTTCCTGCTGGAGTCGGGAGCGCGGCCACCCGCGGACGCGCGGATCGTCTCCATCGGGCCGATCACCTCCGCGACTGCCGAGGAGCACGGACTGGGCGTGGATGTGGAGGCGGAGCAACACGACATCGACGGCCTCGTGCAGGCTCTGATCGCGGACGTGGCGCGGCGGAGGGTGCCGGCCTGATCGTCACGCTCCTCACCGACTACGGGCGCGACGACGACTTCGTCGGCGTATGCCACGGGGTGATCCGTGGGATCCATCCGGACGCGGAGATCGTCGACATCACCCACGGGATCGAGCGCTACGCCGTCCGGCAGGGCGCGCTCGTGTTGCGGAACACGCTTCCGTACATGCCGGTCGGGGTTCACGTGGCGGTCGTGGATCCTCAGGTCGGCACCGAGCGGCGCGCCATCGCCCTGAGGACCGGCGATGCCCGCATCCTCGTCGGCCCCGACAACGGGCTGCTCAGCCTCGCGTGGGCGCGGTGCGAGGGAGTGGAGCACGCGGTGGACATCACCCGCTCCCCGCACCGGCTCGAGCCGGTCTCCGCGACCTTCCACGGGCGGGACATCTTCGCGCCGGTGGCCGCCCATCTCGCGGCGGGCGCCGAGCTCGCCGACGCGGGCGACCCGCTCGATCCCGAGTCGCTCACGCGGGTGGAGCTCCCCGAGCCGCACGACGAGGACGGTGCCGTCGTGGCTCACGCGCTCGTGATCGACCACTTCGGGAACGTCGGGTTGAACGTCGACCACCAGCGCCTGGCCGGAACCGGCATCACGCTGGGCGGGCGCGTGGCGGTCGAGGCGGGAGGCGAGCGCTACCGGGCGACGTACGCGCAGACCTTCGCCGACGTCAACCCGGGTGAGCTGATCGTATACGAGGACGCCTATCGCACACTCGCCCTGGCGATCAACCGGGGCGACGCAGCCGGCACGCTCGGCCTCGGCGTGGACGTCGAGGTCCGGCTGCGGCCGGAAGCTGTGCATTGACAACGGGGTCGTTGACATTGCAGTCGCGGACGGGATAGAACCGCTATGCGCGTGTCTCTCCCTCCGGAGCTCCTCCAGGGCGCGCGAACCGCGCCGTTCGTCTTCTTCGGGACGGTCCGCCAACCCGGCGGCTCGCAGGTCGAGATGCTCGAGAGCGACGAGTACCCGACCGCGGTCGTGCATGTGGACGAGGTGATCAGCGCGCCCGAGGCCGTCGGGGACGTCACGGGGCGCGAAGTCACCGTGCACCTGTCCGACTCCGGCAGGCTGCGGCGCGGCTCCCGCCACCTGTTCCTGGCGACGAGCCTGCAGTTCGGCGAGGAGATCGCCGTCACCGAGGTCGACCGCCTGGCGGTCACCCGCCGTGAGGAGCGCGAGGTGCGCCGGGCGCTGCTCGACGAGAAGCTGCGGCAGTTCGACGAGGCGCTCCAGGAGCGGCTCCGGCTCGCCGACGCCGTCGTCTACGGCGTGGTGATGCGCGTCGAGTCGGTCGCGACGGAGGCGCCGGAACGGCCGGAGACGGTGGGTGAGGCGGCTCCCCGCTTCCGGGCCGCCGTGCTGAAGGCCTGGCGGACGCTCAAGGGCCGTCCGGACGAGGAGCCGCGCGTCGTCTTCCCGTTCCCCCGCACCCAGAAGTGGTCCGAGGTGCCGCTCTTCGTCGAGGGCGAGGAGGGGGTCTGGATCCTGCAGGCGGCGGGTGGCCAGACGCTCGCCGCCGGCAAGGTCAAGGTGCCGGACGTGCCGGGCGGGTTCACCGCGCTCGACCCGCTCGACTTTCACGCGCCGGGCCTGCTCGGGCGGATCGAGATCCTGCTGGCGGCGAGCGAGGCGGAGAGCTGAGCGGTGCCGATCCGGGTCGTCAACGTCATCCCGAACACGCTCAGCGACGAAACGCGCCAGGACAGCGAGGCGAGCGTGACCGCCAACCCGGCCAACCCGCGCCAGATCGCGCTGTCGGCGTTCACCCCGGACCCCGCCGGCTCAGGAAGCGCGCCGATCTTCGTCTCGACGGACGGCGGGAGTACTTGGGCGCTGAACGTCTGCGTGCCGGGGGGGAACATGACGGGCGACATCTCGCTGCGGTTCTCGGGCACTGACGGCCGCCTCTATGCCGGCATCCTGCGCGGTGACAACAGCAACATGGACATCCTCCGCGGCGGGTCGTTCCCTCCGGTCGGGCTGATGACCGTGCTGATCGATCGCGCAGGGCCGGACCAGCCGTGGGTCGAGGCCTCCTGGGCGGGGGCCAACGGGGGGACGCGGGACCGCGTGTACGTCAGCGCCAACACGGGCACCGCCGAGGAGCAGTTCTCGCTCGACGCGGCCACGGGCGCGCCGCCGGCCGGCTTCGGCGCGCCGGTGGACATCGAGGCGCGAGCCGGGAGCGACCGGCCGTCCGTGCGCAGCGCGGTCCATCGGGCGGGAGTGGTCTACGCGACGTTCATTGGTGTTCGGGCGGGCGGCTCCGACATCGTCGTCGTCCGTGACGACAACGGCGGAAGCGGCAGCTGGGCGGCGCTGGCCGACCCCGCCGACGGCCTGGCGGGGCGGCGCGTAGTCACCGGCGTGACGGTGCCGCCGGTCGGGACGCTCCTCGGCAGCGTTCGGGTCAGCTCGCGCATCGCGATCGCCGTCGACCCGCGCAACCGGCGGCGCGTCTACCTGGCCTGGTGCGACGGCATGCCGGCGGTCGCGCCGGGCTTCCGCCTGCACCTGAGGCGTTCGGACGACGGTGGCACCACGTGGACCGGCGACCTGCGGACGATCAACCAGGTGACGAACCCGGGGCTCGCGGTCAACGTCCGCGGAACGGTCGGCCTGCTCTACCAGCGGCTGACCACGCCAGCGGGCGGGAACCGCTTCGAGACCCATCTGGAGATCTCCGACGACCGCTTCGCGAGCGTCCGGGCCGACCTGCTGGTCGCGAACCTGCCCGACCTCGGCGGCACGTTCCAGCCGACGATCGGCGACTACGCGAACCTGATCGCCGTCGGCAAGGACTTTCACGGCGCCTACTGCGGCTTCAACCAGCCCACGCTCGCGAACTTTCCGAACGGCGTCACCTACCTGCGAAACGCCGACTTCCCGAACCAGCGCCTGCTCGGCAACGACGGCGTCACCGTCCGCCCGGCCTCGATCGATCCGTTCTACGTGTTCTTCAGCGACGTCGCGCCCGCCGACGACGTCTTCGTGCGCGACTGGACCGACAGCCCGACCAGCTTCGACACCGGAGTGGAGCCGTCGATCCGGCCCGCGTTCTGGGCGACGCCCGACGTGTGGAACCGGCGCGGCACCTCGCCCGGCACGTTCACGAACGACCAGCCGCCCAACGAGCCGGCGGGCAACGGCACGGGGAACGTCGGCGACAACTGGGCGTTCGCACGGATCCGCCGCCGCGAGGCCAACGCGGCCGGCGCGTCGGTGTCGGCGACGGCCCACTTCCTCGTCTCGCCGCTCGGCACCGGCAGCAACTTCCTCGACGCGAGCTCAGCGGACCCGGACGTCTCGTTCCCCGATCCCGACCCGACGGTCACGTTCGCTCCCAGCGATGCGGGGCCGATCACGACGCCGGCGTTCCATTGGCACCTGAACCCCGTAGCGTCGACCCACCTGTGCCTGGCGATCGAGGTCACCTCGCCGGGGGATCGGTTCGCGGGCCAGAGCCTCCGCGGCCGGGCGCCCGGCTGGCCGGACCAGGATCTCGAGATCCTCGACGACAACAACAAGGCCCAGCGCAACATGGGCCTCTCGACGACGCCCGCCCGCGGCGTCGAGGCCGCCGAGACCTGCATCTGCGCGCTCGTACACAACGCCGCGACCTTCCGCCGCGACCTCGAGCTCGGCTACGCGCTCGATGCCGTGCTGCGGGAGAGGGTGAGGGCGGTCAACCTCGACGGGCTCGGGCTGCGGCGCACCCGTGCGAAGCCAATGGGCCGGGTGGTCCTAAAGGCGATGGAGCCGGGGGAGAATCGCTGGATCGGCGTCAGCTTCGCGCCGCCGACCGGCAGCGCCGGGCAGATCGCGCGCGTCGACTTCGTCGAGCTGGTCGAGGGAGCGGCCGTAAGCGGTTTCAGCCTCGGGACCCGACTCGGCAACTCCAAGCAGGTCCTCGCGCACACGATCGAGCGGCACCGGTCGGTGTTCACGCGGCTGCTGGCGCTCGGTCACGGGGAGGCCGAGGCCGAGGTCGAAGCGGCGCTGGCGGCGCTCCGCGAGCGCTCGACGCCGGCCGCCTGGCTCGGGGGCGTTCGCGAGCGCTTCGACAACATCGGCGCGCTGCTCGCGGAGGCCGGCACGGACAAACGTCGCATCGCTGCGCTGACGGCGCTGCTGGGCGGAAAGCCCGGGGCCGCGCTGGTGGCGCAGGGCTGCGTCCTCGAACGCGCCGACATCGCGATCACGATGGCCGTGCTCGCCGCCGGCAATCGCGCCGACATCCTCCAGACGGCCCGCTGGCAGGCCGAGCTGCTCGAGTCGGCCAGGGTCTTCGCCGACGACCCGGCCGGCGGCAAGACCGTCAAGCGCACGCGATCGTTCGTAACCGCCTACGGCGAGGGCAAGGCCGGCGAGAAGGAGTACATCGCCATGCTGCGGGGCGTGCTACCCGGCATCGAGGCCCTGGAGCAGCGCGGCGACCCGGCCGTGTTCGAGGAACTGCTGGGCAGGCTGCGCCAGGAGGTCGACGCGGCCGACCCGACTCCGGCGCAGGGGGCCCACCGTGCCCTGCTGCTGCACCTGCAATCCGTCGCCGACGGTGGAGGAGGAGGGGGTTAGGCGATGTACGAGCTGCTTGTCATCGCCGGAGGAGTGCTTGTCGGCGTCGGCTGGGGCCTCGGCGCCGGCTGGGCGGCGAGAGCAGCCCTCGCCGGTCTCGGGGTCGCGGCCGCCGTGTCGGCCTTCGTGCTCAGCGGCGAGGCTGAGCTGAGCGTCGGCTTCCTGGCCTGGGACGTCCTCCAGCTGGTACTCGCGGCCGTGCTCACACGCGCGCTCCTGCGCCGCCTGGCTCACGCGTAGGCCGGGTTCTCTGCGAAGCTCGTCGGCCGTGACGATCGGCACGCCACGGGTGCACTACCGGGTAACCGACTCGACCAACGAGCGCGCAAAGGAGCTCGCCGTGGCGGGCGCGCTCGGCGGAACGGTCGTGACGGCGGACGAGCAGACGGCCGGCCGCGGGCGTCAGGGACGAATGTGGACCGCGCCGGCGCGCTCCGCGCTGCTGCTGTCCCTGGTGCTGCGCGACCTCGACGAGCGGCACGCCCTGCTGCCGCTCGCGGCGGCCGTGGCGGTGTGCGAGTCGCTTCCGGTGGACGCCTCGATCAAGTGGCCCAACGACGTCTGGGTCGACGGCCGGAAGCTCGCCGGGATCCTCCTGGAGGGGAGGCCCCAAGAGGGCTGGGCCGTGCTCGGAGTGGGCCTGAACGTGACAACTGAGTCCTTCCCGGCCGACATCGCCGACACGGCCACGTCGCTCGCGCTCGCCGGGGTGAGCGCAACTCCCGAGAGCGTCCTCACCGAGCTCCTGCCGGCGCTGTCGCGCTGGCTCGACGCTCCGGATGAAGAGGTGCTGTCCGCGTGGCGGTCGCGAGATGCATTGAAGGGGGAGCGCGTCAGATGGTCGGACGGTGAAGGAATCGCCGCCGGAATCGACGACTCGGGCGCACTCCTGGTGCAGACCGCGAACGGTCCCGTAACACTCGACGCAGGCGAGGTGCACCTGCTGCGCTGATCCATTCGACGATCCTGGATAGGGCCCCGTATAGGGACCTAAAGCAGGATCGTCCAACTGGCGAGGTTACGCCGCGTCGCGATCGGCGGGGTCGGCGTCGGCGTCGGCCTCACGGTCGGCGGCGTCGGCCTCACGGTCGGCGGCGTCGGCGTCGGGGGCCGCCCCGTCGGCGTCGCGCTCGGCTTCGCCGGCGTCGCTGTCGGCAGCCTCGCCGGACTCTTCGCCGCCCCCGCCGCCGCCATTCCCCTCACCGCCGCCGTTCCCCTCCGACTCCGGCGGCGCATCCGTCGAGTCGTCCGTCGACTCGCCCGCCGACTCATCCCCCGCCGGCCCATTCGCTGCGCTCGCCGCCACCGCCTCGGCGGAGCCGTTCGACTCGCCCGCGCCCTTCTTCTTGCGGCGCCTGCCCCCGCGGCGGCGCTTGCCCTTCGGGAAGTTCCGCAGCAGCTCGCGCGCCAGCGCGCTCGGCTTGCGCGCCATTCGCATCCGGGCGCCGTCCAGGACCTGCTGCGCCTCCGGTGTGTGCGCCAGGGCGGCGGCCAGGAGCGCCGCCGACAGCCGCCGGTCCTGCTTGCGCGCGGCCTGCACGAGCCGGCGCGCGTTGCGGGCGTGCGCCGCTCCCGCCGAGTTCACGAGGAGCCCCAGCAGCCGCTTCGTCTCGGGCCAGCGCTGTACCGCGTACTCCTCGTGCACCTCGCGCGAGTACTCGGCCAGGTGCCACAGCCAGCGGGCCGCCTGGTCGCGGCGCCCGATCTGGCGCTCCGTGAGCGCCTGGAGCAGCACCTTGACGCCCTCGCGGCGCTCGTCGCGCGACCATCCGCCCACGATCTCGACGGCGTCGTCGAACGCCTCCGCGTCGCGCAGGTTGCCGACCTCCCCGAGCGCCCGCAGCCGCAGCTGCGTGTTGCGGTTTCGCCTCAGGCAGGTGATCAGGAACAGCCGCCGCAGCTCGCCGGTCGAGTCGAAGTGCAGCATCGCCTTGGCCCGGCGCCAGTTGTTCGACGCCACGCGTGCGCCGGCGAGCATCGCCCAGGCCTGCTGCTCGCCCCAGCTGAGGTGCTCCACCGCGATTCGCCAGAGCTCGCGCTCGAAGACCTGGGCGCGCCGGTCGGCGTCGGCCGTCACCGGCACGACGCGGCGCTCGACGCGCAGCCGCCGGCCGCGTCCCCGGCGCACCGGGCCCACGACGATCGCGCCGCCGCGGTACACGTCGCGGTCGAGCAGCGAGTGCAGCGTCACGACCGGGTCGTCGTTGGGCGTCGCCGGGTGTACGAAGTCCACGACGATGCCCGACTCCTTGCCGGGCGTGCGCCGCGTCACGCGCCCCACGCGCTGCTGGTAGACGCGCTTGGAGGCGGTCGGCGCCAGGTGCATGCAGACGGTCGCGCGCGGCGAGTTCCAGCCCTCCGCGAGCAGCTGGGCGTTAACGAGCACGTCGATCTCGCCGCGCTCGTACGCGGCGAGGATCCGCGTGAGCTCCCGCTTCGGCGTCTCGCCGGAGACCGCCTTCGCCTTCATCCCGGCGTCCTGGAACGCCTTGGCGACGTTGTGCGCGTGCTTGACCCCCGCCGAGTACACGACGCCCGGCAGGTCCTTGAAGCGCGTTTTGTAGAGGTCCGCCACCGCCAGGTTGAACGGCGTCTGGTCGAGCAGGGCGGCCAGCTCTTCCTGGTCGAAGTCCTGGTCCACCTCGCCGCGGCGCAGCGGCACATTCGCAATCGACCGCACGCCGACTCCCGGCGGTATCCGCACCGACCGCAGGGGCGCGATCACGCCGCGCCGAGCCGCCTGTGCGAGGTCGAAGCGCGAGGTCTGCGTCGGGAACAGGTCCGTGACGTGCCGCGCGATCAGCGCGCCGGTCGCCGTCATGCCGACGAAGACCGGACCGATCCACTGGCGGATCGAGGCGCTCGTCTTCTCGCCGAGCGCGGTGTGCGCCTCGTCGCAGATCACGATTGTGTACGCGTCGGAGACCTTCCCGGCGTTGCGCACGAACCACTGGTAGGTCTCGACCGTCACCGGCCCGCCCGCCGGCGTCTCACCCGCGCCGTTCTTGAGCAGCGGGGCCGAGATGCGCTTCTTGTAGCCGCGGTCGCGGAGCTCCCCGAGGAACTGGTCGACCAGGTTGCGGCGGTGGGTGAGGATCAGGATCCCGCCCGTCCGCGACGCCTCCACGAAGCCGAGCGCGGCGACCGTCTTACCGGCACCCGTGGCGTGCTCGAACCAGAACCGGCGCGCGGCGCCGGGGTCCTCCTCCACCGAGTCCGCCGCGGCCTCCTCCTCGGCCTCCTCGGCGGGGTCCCAGTCGAGCGGCTCCTCGTCCGGAAGCTCGTCGCCCTCGAGCTCGACCTCGCCGGAGTGGAGCTCCTCGAGCGAGGCGCCGCCCCGGCCGTTGCGCCCGATCAGGAGCTCCGACTCCAGGGCGATCAGCGTCCCGGACAGGGCGTCCACCTGGTGTGCCGAGAGCGTCGTGCCGTCGGCGAGGTGCGGCTCCTGCTCGGCCAGCAGCCGCTCGAGCCCGAGCATCAGCGAGAACTCGCGGCGCCACTCGAGCGACGGCTCGGTCCGGCCCGCGTCGATCTCCTTCAGCGCCGCGTCGAGCGCGGCGCGGCGCGGGCTGTTGTCCGCAAGCGCGGTTGCGGCGTCCTCGCCTTCGAGCACGAAGGACTCACGCGCGAATTTCTCAGCGCGCTTCAATTCATCACCGGAAACCGGCGAGGCTTCGGCCACGGAGCTTGTTTCAGCCACGGTAAGGCGTTCTTCGGTAAAGAGGGGCGTACCGAGTTGCTCGTCAGGAGACAGCGGGGTACGCCTGTGCTGCTCCGCCGTTCTCTTGAGTCCCGCGAGCGACGGCGGGCCAGGTCCTTTGGGGGACGCTTGGCGTCTACCTATTGAAGCACACCCAGAACCGAAATGAGGTCAGTACGGCCTCTGCCATCCTTGGGCGCGTGCGCCGGCTGACCGCCGTATTACTGGTGCTGGCGGCCCTGGCGGGCTGCAACTCCGATGACGCTCCGCCCTCCGCGAGCTTCATCCCTGGGGGTCAGGACGCGTTCAAGGCGAAGCTCGAACAGGACCGCGGGAAGCCGATCGTCGTGAACAAGTGGGCCAGCTGGTGCGGCCCCTGCCGGCTCGAATTCCCGTTCTTCCGCGACCAGGCGAAGAAGCGGAAGGGCCAGGTCGTGTTCCTGGGCGTGAACTCGAACGACAACCGCGGTGACGCCGAGAAGTTCCTCAAGCAGGAGCCGGTGCCGTACAAGCACTTCGAGGACCCGAAGCTCGAGATCGCCGCCGTCTTCAATGCGGTTCAGGCCTTCCCGAGCACGGCGTTCTACGACTCGAAGGGCGAGTTGGCGTTCGTGCATCAGGGCGGCTACTCGAACGAGGACGCCCTGTCGGAGGACATCGACCGCTACGCGCGCTGACTGTGGACGTCCGCGAGACGATCAGCGAGGACGAGGTGACCGCCGCGCTGGCCCTGCGCTCGCGCGTGTTCTGCGACGAGCAGGGCGTCTCCTTCGAGGCCGACCAGGACGGCCGCGACCCGGAGGCCACCCACATCGTCGCGGTGGACGACGGTGCCGTGATCGGCACGTGCCGGCTGCTCTTCCGCGGAGCGGTCGCCCGGCTGGGGCGGCTGGCCGTCGAGCCCGAGCGGCGCGGCGACGGGGTAGCGGCCGCGATCCTGCGCGAGGCCGACCGGGTCGCGGCCGGCGCGGGCGCGGAGACGATCGCCCTCCACGCGCAGACCTACGCCCGCGCGCTCTACGAGCACGCGGGATACGAGGAGTACGGGCCCACCTTCGTCGAAGAGGGCATCGAGCACGTGGCGATGGAGAAGCGGCTTGCCTGAGTTGCGCATCGACCCGCTCACTGGCCTCCGGGTGATCGTCGCCGGCGAGCGCGGCTCGCGGCCCGGGGCGTTCCTCGACGTGACGCCGCGCGCGCCGATCGATCCGGAGAGCGACCCGTTCGCGGCCGGGCACGAGGACCAGACGCCGCCGGAGCTGTACGCGCTCCGCGACAACGGCTCGTGGCGGGTGAGGGTGGTCCCGAACCTCTACCCGGCGCTAGCCCAGAACGGCGCCGCGGACCCGGGCTCCGACCCGCTGGCCGCCGGGCGCGGCGAGCCCGACCTCTTCGCAAGCCGGCCGGCACGCGGCTCGCACGAGGTGGTCGTGAACGCCCCCGACCCGGTGAGTTCGCTGGCCGAGCTGAGCGTGGACCAGGTCGAGACCGCGATGTCGGTCTGGCGCGAGCGGATGCGCGCGCATGCGGACGCCGCCTACGTGCACGTGATCGTGAACGAGGGCAAGGAGGCGGGCGCCTCGCTGCCGCACACGCATGCGCAGCTGTACGCGCTGCCGTTCGTGCCCGCCGCCGTGGCCCGCGAGCGCGAGCGCTTCACGGCCTACTGGGACCGCACCCAGGGACGCAACCTGCTCGAGGACCTCGTGCAGGAGGAGGTGAAGAGGCGGGAGCGCATAGTGGCGATCGACGACGAGGCGGTGGCGATCGCTCCATTCGCGGCCCGCGTGCCATTCCACGTCCTGATCGCGCCGCGGCGGCCGGCGCCGCGCTTCGCGGACGACGGCCCGCTCGGCGGTCGGCTGCTCCATCAGGTGCTGAACCGCCTCGGTGACGCGCTCGGCACGCTGCCGCCACTCAACATGTGGGTGCGCACGGCGCCGCGCGACGCCGCCCACTTCTGCTGGCGGATCGAGATCCTGCCGCGACTGGCCCAGCTGGCGGGGCTCGAGATCGGCACGGGGGTGCACCTGAACGTGCTCGCGCCCGAGGACGCGGCCAGCCGGCTGCGCGACGCTGCGCCCCAACGCTTCCGCTAGCTTCCCCGCCGCCGATGCCGCCCGTGCAGAGACAGGTGCCGCTGTTCGCTGCCGAACCGCCTCAGGAGCCGCTGCCGTACGGGCGCTGGGGCGAGGCACTCGGCGAGCACTTCGCACGCGCCGCGGAGTCGGCCATCGGCGAGATCACGTGGTTTCCGGACCGGACCTGGGCGGGGCGTACTTACGTGCCCGCCACGGCGCCGGCCGAGGACGGTGGCGAGGTGTTCGGGTACGTCTCGTACACGCGCGAGCACGAGGGCGCGCAGGCCACCGACTTTCGCGCCGCCTCCGACCTCACGGACGAGACGGCTGCCGAGAACCCCGACTGGACGCTCGACCTCTCGGACAACGAGATCGGACACTGGCGCGGGCCCGAGGGCAGGCGCGGGGTGATCACGCTCGTGTGGGGCGTCGCGCTGGTGCCGAACGGCGTGGCGGCCACGACCGAGCTGGGGCCGACCACGACCGACCAGTGCACCCTGGTCGAGGACCGCTTCACCCTGGTGTCGCTCGACGCGTACACGGGCGACTACGTGGAGGTTCGACTCTTCGGCGCGCGCGGGGCCGAGCTGGCCCGCGAATCGCTCTACGAAGAGGACTGAGTGGCTGCGCACGGGGGCACCGCCCGGTGCTTCCCCCACGGCGGTAGATTCGTGCCAGATGGAGGAAGTTCGCGGACAGCGCTGCGTGCTGCTCAAGTTCGGCGAGCTCGCCCTCAAGGGCCGCAACCGACCGCTGTTCGTGAGCGCGCTGGAGCGGAACCTGAGACGGCTCACCGCCGACCTCGGGCCGCTCGAGATCAGGCACCGAGGCGGCGTGTTCATCGTCACGAGCAGAGCGCCGCAGGCGACGCTGGTCGAACGCTGTCTGGCGTTGCCGGGCGCAAGCGTCGTGCAGCCCGCCGTGCGCTGCGAGCGCGACGCGGCCGCCGCGGCGGACACGGCCGTGGCGCTGCTGTGTGACCGGCCGGGACGCACCTTCGCGATCCGCTCGACCCGCCGCGACAAGCGCTTCCCACTGCGCTCGGTGGAGCTGTCGCGCGTGGTCGGCGAGGCGGTCCGGGTGCGGCTCGGCCTGGAGGTCGACCTGTCGAACCCAGACCTCGTCGCCTACGTGGAGGTGGACCACAAGGAGCTGCTCGTCTCGGCCGACCGGCTGCGCGGAGCGGGCGGGCTGCCGGTGGGCTCGAGCGGCCGCGCCCTCGTGCTGCTGTCCGGCGGCCTCGACTCCCCCGTCGCGGCTTACCGCATGATGAAGCGCGGCCTGCGCTGCGACTTCCTGCACTTCAGCGGCCGTCCGTTCACGGGGCCAGAGTCGGTCTACAAGGCGTATGCGCTGGCCGGACGGCTCGACCGGTTCCAGGGCGATTCGCGCCTGTTCGTCGTCTCGTTCGGGACCGCGCAGCGCCGGCTCGCGACCGCGGGCGCCGGCCGGCTCCAGGTGCTCTCTCAGCGGCGCCTGATGGTGAAGGTGGCGTCCGCGCTGGGCCGCCGCGAGGGAGCCGAGGCGCTCGTGACCGGCGACTCGCTCGGCCAGGTCGCGTCCCAGACGCTGCCCAACCTGGCGCTCGTCGAGGACGCGGCCGAGCTGCCGCTCCTGCGACCGCTGATCGACCGGGACAAGCAGGAGATCGTCGAGATCGCGAAGCAGCTCGGCACCTACGAGATCTCGATCCTGCCCGACGAGGACTGCTGCCAGCTCTTCTCCTCGAGGCTCGCCGTGACCCGCGGCCAGCCGGACGACCTGCGCCAGATCGAGCGAACCGCCGACGTGGAGGAGATCGTCGGCACGCTCATCGACTCAGCCGAGCTCCACCACCCGCGGCTCGAGCAGCGGGCTATCGTCTCCGTCTGAGCCCCGATAGCTCAGCCGGATAGAGCGACTCCCTCCTAAGGAGTAGGCCGCAGGTTCGAATCCTGCTCGGGGCGCTGAATCCGGACGGTCTGTGTCCCGAACGTGTCCCCAGCGCAACCCGTAACACGGGGCCGTAACACTCGCTGCATGACCGTTATGACCATTCCTCCCCTGCCGGGCGACCTTCTGACGGTCGCCGAGGTTGCCGAGCTGGTGCGCTGCTCCGAGCCGACCGTGCGCCGCCGCATCCGGACCGGAGCGCTCGCCGCCGTTCGTATAGGGGACGGCCGCGCGATCCGTGTCTACCGGTCCGCCGTGGCCGATCTGCTCGAGCCCGTGGTGCACGAGGGCGCCGCGTGAGCTGGCAGATCAACATTCCTTTCCGCGATCGGTCCGCCCGCCTGACCGAAGTGGCCGAGGCCGCCCGTGCCCTCCCGACTGACGAGGCCCGTGTAGTGCGGGCGATCGTGCTTGCCGAGATCACGGGCGGCCAGGCCACAACAGCCGGGGATTTGATCGACAAGCTCGAGGCCGCGTCACTGTACGAGCGCCGGAAGATGCTCGACGACGCCCGCGTGAAGGCTGGCCTGCCGACGACTGCGGAGGTCGAGGCCCACCGTCGAATGGAGGCCGCGAACCGCGCAGCGCGGGCGC
>JBKPSR010000119.1:0-34486 GCA_046735115.1 Actinomycetota bacterium | reverse complement strand
GGCCAGGCGCGCCCGCCGGCGCCGAGCACGGCGGCCGCCGCCTCGGCGGCGCGCGGGGGGATCCGGACCGGCGGCGCCACACCCGACAGGCGGCCGAGGTCGGCGAACAGCCGCTCGAAGGTGAAATTCCGCCCGACCAGCAGGTAGCGCTCGCCCACCTCGCCGCGTAGATCCGCCATCAGGTGTCCGGCCGCGGCGTCGCGCACGTCGACGATCCCGACGGCGCCGTCCGTGTAGACCGGGATGCGCCCGAGCAGGAAGCTCCGCACCAGCCGGGTCGAGGAGAGGAGGTGGTCGCCGGCTCCCAGGCAGATCGCCGGGTTCACGCAGACAAGCGGAAGTCCGTGCGCGGCCACGCGCATCGCCTCCACCTCGCCCTCGTGCACGGAGTTGACGTACGGGATGCCGAGCCGCGCCGCCGTGAACAGCTGCGTCTCGGTCGCGGTCTTCCCGTTGGTCGCCGGGCCCACCGCCGCAGCGCTCGACGTGTAGACGACCCGCTCCACGCCCGCCCGCAGGCACTCCTCCATCACGAGCTTCGTGCCGCGCACGTTCACATCGAACAGGAGCTCCGCGTCCGCCGGCCTGACCGACGTCACACCCGCGCAGTGGAACACCCGCGAGACGTCCTTCAGCGCCCTTCGCACCGAGCGCCGGTCGCGCACGTCGAGCTTCACCCGCCTGCGGTCGAGCCCCTCGAGCGCGGCGTCCGGCGAGCCCTCCTGAACCCCCAGCGTGAGCTCGTCGCCGCGATCGGCAAGCAGGCGGGCGACATGGGACCCGATGAAGCCGGTGGCTCCCGTGACGAGCACGTGTGGCAAGGCGGCCGAGTGTAGGCCTATAGGCTGCCGCGCGCATGTCCCACGTCGCGGTGGTGACCGACAGCACCTCATACCTGCCCCCGGAGCTGATCGAGCGCCATGGCATCAAGGTCGTCCCCCTCTACGTCGTCTTCGGCGGCGACCGGATCGTTCCCGAGGACGAGATCACCGATTACCCCGCGTTCTTCGAGGAGCTGCGCCTTGCCGAGAAGCTTCCGACGACGTCGCAGCCGTCGGTGGGGGACTTCACGGCGATCTTCGAGCCGCTGCTGGAGGCGGGCCGGGAAGTCGTCTCGGTCCACATCTCGGGCGGCCTCTCAGGCACGCCGGAGGCCGCCCGCCAGGCCAAGGAGGCGCTCACCCGCGACGACAAGGGCGGCGAGCGCATCGAGGTGGTGGACTCGACGACGGCTGCCGGCGGCCTGGGCTTCATGGTGCTGGCGGCGGCCAAGGCCGCACGCGACGGTGCCGGCGCCAAGGAGGTGGCCGAGCATGTTGGCCAGGCGCGCAAGGAGCTGCGGCTCTGGTTCGCGATCGACACGCTCGAGTTCCTGAAGCGAGGCGGGCGAATCGGGGCGGCCAGCGCCTGGATCGGCTCGACCCTGAAGGTGAAGCCGATCCTCACGGTCGAGAACGAGATGACTCCCGTCGAGCGGGTGCGCACCTCGTCGCGCATGTTCGAGCGACTGGTGGACTACGCGCGCTCCTGCGCGGACTCGGGCGTCGGGGCCTGGTCCGCGCAGCACATCAACGCCCCGGACCAGTGCAGGGAGCTGGTCGAGCGCTGCAGCGAGATCTACGGCTCCGAGCCGACGATCGTCAGCGAGATCGGGCCCGTGCTGTCGGCACACACCGGCCCAGGGCTGCTCGGCACGGGCGCCGTGCCCACGCGCTTCGTCGAGTAGCCCCGACAGGAGGCCGCCGGGACGGGGCGAATACGGCCCTGATGCCCAGCCTCCGCGACATCGTGCGGATCGTGCTCGTGGTCGTCTGCGTGGCGATCACGCTCTACCTGCTCTGGCTGCTCCGCAAGCCGATCAGCTGGCTCCTCATCGCCACCTTCCTTGCAATCGCGCTGTCGCCGCCCGTGAACGCTCTCAACAGGCACATGAGGCGCGGCTTCGCCATCGCGCTGACCTATCTGGGCCTCCTGGCCGTGCCGGTGCTCCTGATCGCCCTGATCGTCCCGCCCCTGATCACCGAGGCGAACAACTTCGCGGACAACGTGCCGGGGTACGCCGACGACGTGACGGAGTACGTCCAGAAGAACAAGCGGCTGCGCGAGATCAACAAGGACTACGACATCACGCAGAAGCTGGAGGAGGAGGCGAAGAAGCTGCCGAACCGCCTCGGCGGCGCCGCCGGGACGCTGCGCGACATCGGCTTCGGCATCGTCAACTCCCTGTTCGCCCTGATCACGATCCTCGTGATGACCGCGTTCCTGCTCGGCTCCGGCCGCCGATGGACGGACGCCTTCATCGACTCGCGACCACCCGAGCAGCGCAAACGGCTGCGCCGCTCGCGCGACAATCTGGCGAGCGCCGTGGGCGGCTACGTGGCGGGTGCGCTGACGATCGCGGCGATCGCCGGAGTGGCGACCTACATCGTGCTGCTCATCCTGGGCGTGCCGTTCCGGGGCCCGCTCGCGGTGATCGCGGGGCTGTTCTCGCTGATCCCGCTGGTGGGCGCGACGATCGCCGCGGTCTTGATCGGCATCGTCACGCTGTTCGACAACTTCCCCACCGCGACGATCGTCTGGGTGATCTGGGCGATCGTCTACCAGCAGATCGAGAACCACGTCATCCAGCCGCAGATCCAGAAGCGAACCGTCAACGTGCACCCGTTCATCACGATCGTGGCGGTCCTGTTCGGCGCCACGCTGCTCGGCGTGCTGGGCGCGCTGGTCGCGATCCCGGTAGCCGCCTCCATCCAGATTCTCGTGCGTGAGTACGTCGACCTCCGAACGCTCTCCATCAAGACGCCTGAGCCTCCGCCTCCGCCACCCGAGCCTGCCGCGGCGTAGCCTCCCGCGCATGTCGGCCGGCGCGCTCACCCGCCGAGGGCTGCTGCTCGCGGTCACGGCCGTGTCGCTGTACCTGCTCGCGCCCGCGCTGCTCGAGGTGTTCGGGGCCTTCGACGAGCTGGGCGAGATCAGCCCGCTCTGGTTCCCCGTGATGGTCGCGCTCCAGGTGGGGAGCTACGCCTGCATGTGGGGCATCCAGCGGCTCGCCGTGCGGGCGCACCACTGGGGGCCTGTGGTCACCTCGCAGCTCGCCTCGAACGCGTTCGGCCGCGTGGTGCCGGGCGGGGTGGCGGCGTCCGGTGCCGTGCAGTACGCGATGCTTGTGCGCGCGGGCGTTCCCACGGCGGCGGCGGCATCGGGTATGACCGCCTCGTCCCTGCTCCTGTTCGGCACGCTCTTGGCGCTGCCGCTGCTGGCCCTGCCGGCGATCATCGGCGGGGTCGCCGTCGACCCGCACCTCGCCAAGGCCGCGCTCGCGGGAGCGGTTCTGTTCGTGCTGATGGTGGGGCTGGGCGCCGCGTGCGTGATCTCGGACCGTCCGCTGGAGCTGCTCGGCCGCGCTGCGCAGGCGACCGTCAACCGGCTGCGACCCAAACACGAGCCGGTGAGCGGGCTGCCCGAGCGGCTCCTCCGCGAGCGCGACATCGTCCTACGCGTGCTCGGGGCCGAGTGGTGGGAGGCGCTTCTCCTCGCGGCCGGCCGCTGGGTGCTCGACTACCTCACGCTGATCGCCGCCCTGTACGCGGTGGGCGCGCACCCACGGCCGTCGCTTGTGCTGCTCGCCTTCTGCGCCGCCCAGCTGCTCGGCACGCTCCCGCTCACGCCCGGCGGCCTCGGCTTCGTCGAGGCGGGGCTCACGGGAACGCTCGCGCTCGCCGGAGTAGGAGGCGGCGCCGCGGTTGTCGCGACGCTCGCCTACCGGCTCGTCCAGTTCTGGCTGCCGATCCCCGCGGGCGCGGTTGCGGCGGTCGTCCACCGGCGCCGCTACGGCATGGCGGAGGTCGAGCCCCCGCCGCCGGCGACGCCGGTAACGGATCCGGACCGAATTCCGTCCTGAGCTAGGCCACCGGCGTCAGGCCGACGCCGCAGCGGGCCCGGCCGGGCGCTTCTCAGCGAGATCCTCGGGCGGCCCATTTTGCTCCCACCAGGCGTTGATCGCGCCGATGGCCGGGCCCATGATGAGGTTCTTCTGGAAGTTCTCGGTGTCGTTGACGTGCGGCAGCGTCTGCTCGGGGACGGGAACCTCGAGGAACTCGCAGAGCGGCTCCCAGCCCTCCTTGGGATCCCACACCAAGAGGCGCTCCGACGGCACGCCGTCGATCACCGACTGGTTCCAGCGCTCCATGGCCTCGGCCATCGCATTGGGGTCCCCGTTCGTGCCGGCGAAGGCGCCCCGCTCGCCCCAGTTCATCTCGCTGAGCAGGTCGATCCAGGCGGCGTACTGGGGGTCGATCGCGTACTGAGCCCGGGCGAGGTGGTGCATCAGGCTGTCGCCGAAGAAGACCTGATTGATCGTGTTCTCCATGCTGCGCACCCAGGCGTCCGCGTCGCGCACGCTAAGAAGCACCTTCGCGTCCGGATAGACCTCGATCAGCTCGCGCCAGTGGTAGGCGGCCGGCCAGTCGACCTCCGACTCCTTGCCCTCGAAGATCTCGTCCCAGTCGGCGTCGCCCTCGAACGCCTGGCGGAACTGGGGGACGCTCGTCGCGAGGTCCGACATCATGTCGCGCATGTGGTAGCAGGGCAGGCCTAGCATCTCGAGCGCGATCATCTGCGTCGTGGTCGCCGTCCGCGGCAACCCGGCACCGATCAGTTTCATGGGTCTCCCTTGTTGACTTGCGATTAAGCGGCGCCGGGCAGATTAGCTACCTACGCCCGCTGATGATGGAGACCGTGGCCGCCACGCCGCCGCCGATCACGAAGCCGGCGACCGCCGCGCCGATCAGCGCGGCCTTGCGGTTGCGGATCAGCTGACCGCGCCAGTTCGTGAGCTCGGTGACCTTGGAGCGCAGGTCGTTGACTGAGAAGGCGAGCTCGCGGCGCGTCTCCTCGACCTCCGCGCGGATCATCTCCGGGGTGCGTGCTCCGCGTGCCACTACGCCTTGACCTCCTCGCCTCGCTCGAGGCTCCGCTGGACCTGGTCGCGTTCGATCTTCTGACCTTCGAGCTCCGCGCGCGTGCGCTTCGCCTCCTCGATCGCCAAATCGGGCGTCGGCGGGGCCCCCTTCTTGAAGAGCCGGAACGCGATGAACGCCGCCAGTATGGCCAGCAGGAAGAGCAGGGAGGTCACGACCGCGAAGCCGGCCCAGATGTTGTCCTCCCAGTTGAAGACGTCGTCCAGGAACCAGGCGAGCCCGTGGAAGAACATGGTGATCCCGAAGACGAGGAAGACGCCCGCTGCGGCCGCGATCGCCGCGCCGCGCCCGAGCTTCGACAGCTTGTCCGTGACCTCGGCCTTCGCGAGCTCGATCTCCTCGCGGACGAGCAGCGACGCCTTCTCGGAGACGTCCGCGACGATCTCGCCGAGGGACTTGTCGCCGCTGTCCTTTGGGGGCAGGCCGTCGGTGCTCATCGCGCGAACCTCCTCATGATCAGGGCGAGCGCCAGGCCGCCGACGAACGCCGCGCCAACGAACGCCTCGGGGCGCTCCGCGAACGGGTCGTCCTGCGCGCCCGCGCTCAGCGGCGACTCGCCGCCGGGCGGCGGCGGGTTCGCGGCGCGCTCCTGCTCGGTTGTCGTCTGGTCGTCTGCCATCAATCGTGGATGGGCGGGTCCTCCTTGAAGACCCGTACCCAGATCTCGGTGGCGACACGGTTCGCGACGATCGTGCTGAGGGCGCCCACGCCGGCGAGCAGGCCGCCCCACATGAGCCGCTTGACGATGTCGTTGTCCATAGGCGCCTGATTCAACCAGACGCGGCCGGACGACCCTCCACCCCGTTCTCGAGGCCTCCGCAGATCGCCTCCACAATCAGGTCCTTCGCGCGCTCGTAGTCCTCGTCCGTGCGTGGCAGAACCTCGAAGATCCACCCGGTGAGCAGCTGCTCGATGGCACCGTAGAAGCACATGGCGGCGAACTCCGAGGGGATCCCCGACTTGAAGGAGCCCTTCTCGCGGGCGTCCTCGACGATCGCAGCGATGCCCTCGTAGGCCTTGCGGATCTGGTCGAGATGGAGCGCGCCGAACGAGTTCGCCGCGCGGGTGACCTCGACGATGATCACCTTCATCAGGTCGGGGTCGTGGCGGTAGGAATCGATGATGAAGCCGGCGACCGAGCGCAGCTTGTCGCGCGAGGTCAGGTCGCGCGCGTCGATCTCGCCGATGGCATCGAGCATGATCTGCCAGCGCTCGAGGAAGAGCGTGTTCAGGATCTCCTCCTTCGAATCGAAGTAGTGGTAGACGAGCCCGTAGGCCACGCCCGCCTCGTCGGCCACGTCGGACACGCGGCAGTGGTGGAACCCGTGGCGCGCGAAGACGCGGACCGCCGCGTCGAGGATCATGCGCCGCTTGTCGGGCGGCGTGGTGGGTGCGGTCGCCACTAGGCGGTGATCCCCCGCCGCAGCGCCGGCTTGGCTTGCGGTGCGGCGTTTGGTGGCCAGCGGTACGCGGAGTCGACGCGGTTGGCGAGGCTCGGGAGCTTCGCGCGGATCTCGTCCTGGCGGGCCAGGTCGAGCTCGGCGGCCACCACCTGCTCGCCTTCCATCGGGGCGCGCGCGAGCACCTCGCCCCAGGGGTCGACGATCATCGAGTTGCCGTAGCTGTCGCCGTCGGTCCGCGGCAGGTTGCCCTGGCCGGGCGCGATCACGAAGGCCTGATTCTCGATGGCGCGTGCCCGCAGGAGCACCTCCCAGTGCGCCTCGCCGGTGACGCGTGTGAAGTTCGCCGGGACGGTGACGATCCGGGCGCCGCGCAGAGCCAGGATGCGGTACAGCTCGGGAAAGCGGAGGTCGTAGCAGATCGTGAGGCCGAGCCCGACGCCGTTCGCGGTCTCCGACAGCACGATCTCGCCGGACGGCTCCGAGTGCTCTGACTCGCGGTACACGGCGCCGTCGACCTCGACGTCGAACATGTGGATCTTGCGGTAGACGGCGCGGATCTCGCCGTCCGGGCCGGCGTGCACGGACGTGTTCGAGACGCGCTCGTGGCCCTCGCGGCGCTCCGCGACCGATCCGGCCACGAGGTCGATCCCGAGCTCGCCCGCGAGCCTGCGCGCCCAGGTGACCGGCCGGCCGTCGAGGGGCTCGGCTCCGGAGAGGTAGTCGGACGTGCCGCCACGGATGTCGAGGCGCTCGGGGAGCACCACGAGCTCGGCCCCGTCGGCCGCCGCGGCGCGCACCAGCCGCTCGGCCGAGGCGAGGTTCCGATCGCTATCCGTGGTCGATTGAAGCTGGACTGCCGCGGCCCGCATCGCTCCTCCCCGAACGATTGACTGACCAGTCAATCTGCAGTGTACTGGCCGCCAATGCGCGACCTTCCGGTACGCGGGGCGGTGCGCGACCTGGGCCTGCGGCTGCCCCCGGCGAGAATGCCGGCGTTGCATCGCGGACGCCCGCTGAAGCGCTGGCGCTACGTCGGGGTCTTCCGGCGCGACCTGATGCTGTGCGTCGGCGAAGCGCGCGTGGCCGGCGTACCCCAGCGCTGGTGGGCGATCGCGCTACCCGACGGATCGCTGGTCGAGGGCAGGCGCGGGGTCGCCGTCAGCTCGGAGCGCGCTCGAGTACGGGGCGTCCTGGATCTCGAGCTGTCGCAGCCCGCCGGGGTCGAGGTTGTCTCGCCGCACGGCGGGTCGTATGTGTGGACGCGGAAGCTCGCGCCGGTCCACGTTCGCGGAGCCGTCAGCGCCGGTGGCCGCACGTTCAAGCTCGACGGCGACGACGGGTTCGTCGACGAGTCCGCGGGCTACCACGCCCGCCATACGGCGTGGCGCTGGTCGGCCGGCATCGGGCGAGCGGAGGACGGCAGGGCGGTGGCGTGGAACCTGGTCGAGGGCGTGCACGACGCGCCCGAGCACAGCGAGCGCACGCTGTGGGTCGACGGCGAGGCGCACGAGGTGGCGCCGCAGGAGTTCGCCGCCGACCTCTCTCGCGTCGGCGAGCTCGACTTCCGCGAGTGGTCCGCGCGCGAGTCGCGCGTGAACCTGCTCGTGCTGAGAAATCGCTACCGGCAGCCTTTTGGCGAGTTCAGTGGCACGCTTCCGGGCGGTTTGCCGCTCGCGGAGGGCTTCGGGGTTATGGAGGAGCATGATGTGCTCTGGTGAGGGAGCTGCTCGCACTGCTCGCCGCGCTGGTGGGGCTGCCCGCGCCGCCGGCGCCCGCGACGGCGCCCGAGCGGGCGGTCCGGTTGACGGTCGCGGCCTCGGGTGACCTCCTGATCCATACGCCGGTAGCCGAGCGCGCGCTGGCGCTCGGCGGCGGCCGCCGCTACGACTTCGCGCCGCTGTTCGCGCCGGTCAGGCGCACCGTCGCGGGCGCCGACCTCGCGCTCTGCCACATGGAGACGCCGCTCGTGCCCGGTTCGGTGCAGGGCTACCCGGTGTTCCACACGCCTCCCGATCTGGCGCACTCGATCCGCCGCGTGGGCTGGGACGCGTGCAGCACGGCATCGAACCACTCGCTCGACGCGGGGCAGTACGGCATCGACACGACGCTGCGCGCCCTCCGCAGCGCGGGCGTCAAGGCCACCGGCACGGCGCGTTCCGCGCCGGCGCGGCGCCGGACGACGATGGTCCGCGTGAAGGGCCTGCGCGTGGCGTTCCTCTCGTACACGGCGGTGTCGAACGGCCAGGCGGTGCCGCACCCGTGGAGCGTGAACTGGGCCTCGCCGGGGGCGATCCTCCGCGACGCCCGCCGCGCGCGCCGCCGCGGGGCGCGGATCGTGATCGTGAACATCCACTGGGGAGCGGAGTTCGTCTCGCGGGTCACGCCGCAGCAACGCGCGCTGGCCCGAAGGCTCACCCGCTCACCCGCCATCGACGCGATCGTGGGCCAGCACGTCCACGTGGTGCAGCCGATACGGCGCGTGCACGGCAAGCCGGTCGTGTTCGGCGAGGGCAACCTGATCTCGAACCAGACGCCGGCCTGCTGCCCCGCCGCCTCGCAGGACGGCCTGATCGCCCTGATCGACTTCGTGGTCAGGCCGGGCCGGCGCGCCCATGCCCGCCGCATCCGCTACCTCCCGACCTGGGTGCGCCACCCCGACTACACCGTGATGCGAGCGACGCCCGGCTCGCCGTCTTGGAACAGAACTGTCGCCGTGGCCGGCAACCGACGAGGGGTCAGACCCCTTAAGCGCCCATGACTCAAGGGGTCTGACCCCTTAAGCGCCCATGACTCAAGGGGTCTGACCCCTTAAGGTCCGCGCATGCAGATTCGCGCCGCAGTGCTCGAGGAGTTCGCGAAGCCGCTCGTCGTCCAGGACGTCGAGCTGGAGGCGCCCAAGGCGGGCGAGGTGCTCGTGCGCCTCGCGGCGTGCGGCGTGTGCCACACGGACCTCTACACCGCGAGCGGCGCCGATCCGTCCGGGTATGCGCCGACCGTCCTCGGCCACGAGGGCGCGGGAGTGGTCGAGGAGGTGGGCGAGGGCGTCACGAGCGTCGCGCCCGGCGACCACGTGGTAACGCTCTTCTCGCCGCAGTGCCGCGAGTGCATTCACTGCATGTCCGACAAGACCAACATCTGCCTCGCCATCCGCGACCAGCAGAACAAGGGCTACCTGCCCGACGGCACGACCCGCCTGCACCGAGACGGCGACGAGCTCCGCCACTTCATGGGCACGAGCACGTTCGCCGAGGCGACGGTGATGCCGGAGATCGCGCTCGCCAAGGTGAACCCGGAGGCGCCACTCGACGTGATCTGCACGCTGGCCTGCGGCGCCACGACCGGGATCGGCGCGGCGCTCTACATCGCGAAGGTCGAGCCCGGCTCGACGTGCGTCGTCTTCGGAGCGGGCCTCGTTGGCCTCGGCGCGGTGGCCGGCGCGCGCCTGGCGGGCGCCGACCGGATCGTCGCGGTCGACCTGTCCGAGGAGCGGCTCGAGCACGCGCGCCGGCAGGGCGCCACGGACACGCTCACGGGCGGCCCCGACGTCGTGGACCAGATCCTCGAGATGACCGACGGCTTCGGCGCCGACTACACGTTCGAGGCGACCGGCATCGTGGCCGTGATGCGCCAGGCCGTCGAGTCGGCTCGGATGGGCTGGGGCCGGTGCACGATCGCCGGGGTGGCGGGCAAGGGCGAGGTCCTCGAGGTCGTGCCGCGCTACCTGATCACCGGCCGCCGCATCGCCGGCGCCTCGTTCGGCGGCGCGAAGGGCCGCGACCGGGTGCCCGAGCTGGTCGACAGCTACATGTCGGGCGACCTCGACCTGGAGTCGCTCGTCACCCGGCGCGTCTCGCTCGGCGAGGTGAACGACGCCTTCGAGGCCATGGAGCGCCAGGAGGGCATCCGCACCGTCATCACCTACTAGACCAGCAACTCGTACCCGTGTTCTCTGACGATCGCCTTCAGGCCCTCGATCTCCTCGGCGCTCGGCTCCTCCTCGGATAGCGGCGGGAGAGTGCGCGTCGGGGCGGGCTCGCTGGTGGCTCTGATGACCCCCTCCATGCCGCCCGGGACCATGATGAACAGCATCCGGCAGCCCTTGTCGCCGACGGTGAAGCGATGTGGGATGTCGCGCGGGCCGAAGACGTAGTCGCCCGCGCTTGCCTTGATGATCTCGTCGCCGACCTCGAAGGTGAGATCGCCCTCGAGGATCCAGAACCCCTCGTCGTCGCGGTGATGGACGTGAAGCGGTGCCTCGGCGCCGGGGTGCTCGGTCACCTCGACGATCGTCATTTGGCCGCCGGTGTCGGCGGCTGTCGCCTTGATTTCGGCCAGCGCGCCGAACCACCAGCGTGCCTCGCCCTCGTCCGAGCGGACCGCCACCGGCTTCAGCGCCTGCACCTGATCCGTCTGCCCCGTCATGGCTCCTCCTTTGTCGTACACGTATCGAGTGACAGGAGCGCGATCGCGTAGACCCACGCGCCGTCGCTGTCTCGGCGCGCGACGTTGATCGCGCTGTCCGCCACGACCAGTGCGATGTCGCGCGCCTGCACCACCCGCCGCGGCGCGGCGATGTAGGTCCGATCGGCCGCCAGCAGCGTCGCTGCAAGCCGACCGATCTCAGCGCGGCCGCGAGCCATGCCCCGCTCCGCCTCCGTCCGCGGCGCGAGCACCGCGCCTTCCGCAAACATCGCGGAGACCGCCCCGGCGTCGCGCGTCACGAACGCGTCCTCGAAGAGAGCCTCGAGCTCCTCCGGCGTGCGCGCGCCACTGCTCACGTCGGCGACGCTACGCCGAGGCTACTCGCGGGCCTATCCCACAAATCTGGTGTTTCCGCGGCCGCGCCTTCAACCTATGCTGCGCTCATGGCCGCCGTCATGAAGGAGCGCGCCAGGGATCGCGTCGCGGAGCTCGCGCGGCGCGGATCCGACCTCGTCACGTTCTGGCGCGAGTGCACCGAGGTCCTCCAGTCGGCGGTACCTCACTACGACAAGCCGTGCTGGTACACGCTCGACCCGGCGTCGCTGCTGATCACGAGCCACTACCACGACGGGCTGCCCGAGTACCCGTCGGAGGTGCTGCTTCACGAGTACTACGGTGAGGACGTCAACCAGGTCTCCGACGTCGTTCGCTCGGAGGCCGGGATCTCGACGCTCCATGAGGCGACGGGTGGCGATCCGTCATCGAGCCCGAGCTGGCACATGAACATGGCGATGGGCGGGGACCAGGAGATGATCGCCGCGCTGCGGATCGGGGGCGCGGTCTGGGGCGCGGTGGGTCTCTACCGCGCGCCGGGGGAGCCGATGTTCGACAGCAATGAGAAGGCGTTTCTGAAAGCCGTAGGGCCCGATCTCGCGAAGGGCGCGCGGACCGGGCTTTTGGTTGGCGAGGCCCGCGATCCACAGTGGCCAGATTCGCCGGGATTGGTCGTCCTCTCCGAGGACGGGGAGGTCGAGTCGACGACCCAGGGGGTTGAGCGCTGGCTCTCCGACCTGCCCGGCGGCGACCTGGATGCCGGCATGCTCCCGCCCGCGGTACATGCGGTGGCCGGCCGGGCCCTTCGCACGGCGGAGGGGGACGACGATCCGGGCCAGGTGGCGCTCGCGCGCGTGCTCTCGCGCTCGGGGACGTGGATAATTCTTCACGGGACCTCCCTGGTCGCATCGGGCTCGCGGCGTGCCGCGGTGATCGTCGAGCCCGGCCACCCGGCGCGGATCACACCCCTGCTGATGTCGGCCTATGGGCTCACCGAGCGCGAGCAGGAGGTCACCCGGCTCGTCCTGCGCGGCGACTCCACCGGTGAGATCGCCGAACGCCTCGTCGTCTCCGCGCACACGGTCCAGGAACACCTCAAGAAGATCTTCGAGAAGACAGCCGTGCGCAGCCGCCGTGAGCTGGTCGGCAAGGTCTTCTTCGCGCACTACGAGCCACGGTTACGTGACAACGAGGGCCGCGCCATGGAAGGCGACCCGCTCCGCGGTGACCCGTACCCAGGCGCCGGCTAGGCCGGAAACGAGTCGCGTTACCCATGCGCGGGTCCAGCCGCGCTGCCCGACTCGAGCAGGGCGGCAATCTCCCCGTCCGAGTAGCCGAGCGAGGAGAGCACCTCGCGCGTGTGCTCGCCCAGCGCCGGGCCCGGTCCGGCGGGCGCGCCGGGCGTGCGCGAGAGCTTGAGCGGGACGCCCAGCAGGCGCACGTCCGCGCCTGCTCCGGGCTGGTCCAGCTTCAGCACCATCTCGCGCGCACGGACCAGCTCCGAGTCGAGCGCCTCGTCGAGCCCGAGCACCGGCTCGAGGCAGCAGTCGTGCTCGGACGCGAACGCCCGCCACTCCTCGCGTGTGCGCTCGAGGAAGAGCCGCTCGACCTCGGCGTGCGCCTCCGATCCGGGGCGCTCGAACTGCCTCTCCACGAGATCCTCTCGCCCCACCCCGCGGCACCACTCCTGCCAGAACTTCGGCTCGAGCGCGCCGAGCGTGACCCAGCCGTCGCTGCAGGCGTACGGCCGGTAGCAGATGAGGCCGCCCGCGAGCTCGAGCTCCCCGCGCCCCGGCGCCACACCGTCGGCCAGGTACTTAGCCGCCACGAGAGCGAGCCACGACAGCGACCCGTCGAACATCGACACGTCCACGAGCTGGCCCTGCCCCGAGCGCTCGCGCTCGCGCAGCGCGGCGAGGATGCCGAACGCCGCCATGAGCGCGCCGCCGCCGAGGTCCGCGATCTGCCCCGCCGGCGGGATGGGCGGGCCGCCGGCGTCGCCGGTGAGACCGAGCAGCCCGTTGAGCCCGAGGTAGTTCATGTCGTGTCCCGACCGCTCCGTGTATGGGCCGTCCTGCCCATATCCGGTGAGGGCGCAGTACACGAGCGCCGGGTTCTCCTCGCGCAACCGCTCGTAGCCGACCCCGAGGCGATCCATCACGCCCGGTCGGAACGACTCGAGCAGCACGTCGTATTCGCGCACGAGGCGCAGGAGCACCTCGCGCCCCGCCTCATCCTTCAGGTTCAGCCGCATCGAGCGCTTGCCGCGATTGAGCGCAAGGAAGAGAGCCGACCCCGCCGAATCCTCCGCGCCCTCGTGGAACGGCGGCGACCAGCGGATGTAGTCGCCCATCCCGGTGTCCTCGACCTTCAAGACCTCGGCGCCGAAGTCGGCGAGCAACAGCGAGCAGAAGCCGCCGGGCAGCAGGCGGGAGAGATCCAGCGCTCGAACGTCGGAGAGCGCGCTCATACGTCGAGCAGCTCGCGGGCCTCGGCGACGGTTGCGATACGCCGCCCCGCGTTTTCGACGATCTCGCGCGCCTTCGCGATCAGGTCGCCGTTCGAGCGCGCCATCTCGCCGTCCGGCAGATAGAAGTTGTCCTCGAGCCCGGCGCGCACGTTCCCTCCGAGCGCCGCCGCGGTCGCGATCAGCGACCACTGGCCGCGGCCGATGCCGATCACACCCCAGTTGCCGCCGGCGCCATCCGGCAGCTGCTCGGCCATGTGGGCGAGGTTCTTCGGCGTGGGCCTGATCCCGCCGGTCACGCCCAGGACGCAGGACACCTGGAGCGGCGCCGACACGAGACCCATGTCGATCAGCGGATCCAGGTTCGCCACATGGCCCGAGTCGAAGCACTCGTGCTCCGGCCGGATGCCCAGCTCGTTCATCGCCGAGAGGAACTCGATGATCGTGTCGAACGAGTTCTCGAAGACCGTCTTGAAGACGAAGTCCTTGCGCTTGGACGAGTACTTCGCGTAGTTCATCGAGCCCATGTTGAGCGCGGCCACATCCGGCTTGAGCTCGCGCAGGTACTCGATCCGCTTCTGGATCGGGATGCCGATCGCGCCCGTGGAGTAGTTGATGACCACGTCGTCCACCGCGCTCTTGATCGCCTCCGTGATGGCCCGGAAGTCCTCCACCTCATAGCTCGGCAGCCCGTCCGGCGTGCGAGCGTGGATGTGGATCATCGACGCGCCCTCGTCCACCGCCCGCTTCGCCTCGGCCCCGTACTCCTCCGGCGTGTACGGAATCGCGGGGCACTGGTCGCGGTTCGCCACGGCGCCCGAGATCGAGCAGGTGACGATGCAGGGATCGTCGAAGCGGCTCACTTCGGCTTCTCGTACGAGTAGACCCCGGTTCTCTCCTCACGGCGGCGCTCGAAGGCCGCGAGCCCGGCCGGCCGCATCCGGCCCGCTTCGATCAAACGCTCCACCTTCGCCACGTTGACGTTGCTCCAGTTGCTGTTCGGCCTGCGCGGCGTGAAGCGCTGCATGTGGCGCTCGTCGTCGATGCGATTCACGCGGCCGTCGATCCAGCCGAAGCAGAGCGCCTGGTCCACGGCCTCGGACCAGGTCAGGCTGGACCGGCCGGTCGCCTTCTTCCAGTACCCGACGTAGAGCTCGGCCTCCGAATCGTGGTGCTTCTCGAGCCAGTCGTAGAACTCCTGCGGCGAGCTGAAGAAGATCGGCTCGGGCTCGCTCAGACCGGCATCACCCCGTGCCGCTTCCAGGGGCGCTCCACGCGCTTCGTCTCCGCCATCTCGAGCGCGCGGATCACGGTGGGGCGCGTCTCGCGCGGGTCGATGATGTCGTCGATCAGCGCGTTGCCCGCAGCGATATAGGGGTCGATCGTCCTCCGGATCCCCTCGATCATCTCCGCACGCGTCACGTCCGGGTCCTCGGCCGCCTCGATCTGCTTGCGGAAGATGATGTTCACGGCCCCCTCCGGGCCCATCACCGAGATCTCGGCGCTCGGCCAGGCCACGATCAGGTCGGGCTCGTAGGCCCGACCGTTCATGACGTAGTAGCCCGCTCCGTACGCCTTGCGGATCACGACGGTCAGCTTGGGCACGGTCGCGCGCGAGACGGCGTACAGCATCTTCGCGCCGTGCCGGATGATCCCGGCCTGCTCGACCTTCGTCCCGACCATGAAGCCGGGCACGTCCATGAGGAAGAGCAGCGGGATGCCATAGGCGTCGCAGAGGTTCACGAAGCGGGCGGCCTTGTCTGCGGAGTCGTTCTCCAGGATGCCGCCGAGATGCTTGGGCTGGTTCGCCACGATGCCTACCGGGCGGCCGCCCATGCGTGCCAGGCAGGTGATGATCGTCCGCGCCCAGCGCGGCTTCAGGTCGAACCAGTCGCCGTCGTCCGCGATCCGGCCGATCAATTCGTACATGTCGTAGGGCTTGCGCGGCGAGTCTGGCAGGATGTCCAGCAGCTCGTCGTCCATGCGATCCTCCGGGTCGGAGGGCTCGCGCCTCGGCGGCTGTTGCTCGCAGTTCTGCGGGAAGAACGAGAGATAGCTCTTGATGGCGGCGATGCAGTCCTCGTCCGAATCAACCTCCAGGTCGCCGACCCCGGAGATGCGCGTGTGGATCCTCGATCCGCCGAGCTCCTCCTGCGTCACGTCCTCGCCAGTGACCGCCTTCGTCAGGTGCGGCCCCGCCAGCGCCATCGAGCCGCGGCCCTTCACCATCGGCACGAAGTCGGCGAGCCCCGGGATGTACGCGGTGCCCGCCGCGCACGGCCCCATCAGGGCGGCGACCTGCGGCACGACGCCGCTCATGGTCACCTCCTCCCGGAACAGGTGGCCCGACCCGGCGAACAGCGACCCCGCCGCCTCCTGGATCCGCGCGCCCGCCGAGTCGAGCAGCCAGATCATCGGGATGCGCTTGGTGAGCGCCAGCTCGCGGAGGCGCGCGACCTTCAGCTCGCCCGTCATGCCCATGGACCCCGCCATCACGGTGAAGTCGTACGCGGCCACCGCCACCAGACGGCCGTCGACCTTGCCGTACCCGGTGACGACCCCGTCGGCCGGCGCCTCCTTTCCCTCCATGGCCCGCTGTGAGAAGTGCGGCCGGCCGTGGATCCCGAGCTCTGTGAACGTGCCCTCGTCGATCAGGAGCGCCAGGCGCTCGCGCGCGGTCAGCTTGTCCTGCTCGTGCTGGCGGGCTATGCGCTCCTCGCCGCCGCCGAGCCGCGCCTGCTCGCGCCGGGCCTGGAGGTCTTCGACGAGGGAGCGAAGCGGCGGCCGCGCGACGAGCGTGTCCGGCGCTGCCCGCTCGGCGGTCATGCCCGTCCCGCCAGATGGTCAAGGAACGGCTCGAGCACATGCATGGCCGTCTCGACGGCCACGGCGCTCTCCTCCTCGTCGTCCGGTACGGCGAAGTTCGTGATCTCGATGCCGAGCAGCTCGGAATCCTCCAGCACCGAGTCCGCGAGGTCGTAGAGCTTGTCGGGGTGCAGGCCGTTAGGCGCCGGCACCGCCGCCGGGAAGTGCTCGGGGTCGATCACGTCGAGGTCCAGGTGCACGAACATCGGCGCGCCGTCGAGCGCGTTCTTCGCGGCCACGAGCGTCTCGACCGGGCTCGCCCCGATCACCGTGGCCGGGCTGCGCTCGAGGAGCTCCCGCTCGCCCGGATCGAGGTCGCGGATGCCGGCAAGCACCACGCGCTCGGCCGGGACGGTGTCCCCCAGCCCGGCGTCCCACTCGCCTGTGGCGGCCGCGAGGCACATTCCGCCCAGGTAGCCGCTGCCGGACGTCTCGGGCGTGTTGTAGTCGCCGTGGGCGTCGAGCCACAGGACGCGCGCCTCCGGCCGGTGCCGCAGCGCCGCCGGCAGCGTGGTGGCGGATACGGCGCAGTCGGCCGCGAGCAGGACCGGCGTGTTGCCGGCGGCGAGCGCGTCGTCCACCTGCCCGCCGGCCTCGAGCAGGCACCCGCGCGCGTCGCGCAGGTCGTCGTCGTAGCGAGTCTCCCGGACCCCGCCGGGGCTGCCGATGAAGCGCGGCTCGACCCCGAGCGCGTTCCCGACGAGCGGTGCGAGCAGCTCGACCCCGCGCGGCGCGCCGGCGAAGCGATCCGCCGTCCGGCAGCGCAGCGCTACGAGCGAGACGCCCACGTGCTCAGCGTCCCGTCCAGTTCGGCTCGCGCTTCTCGAAGAACGCCTTCACGCCCTCCTGGATGTCCTCGGTCGTGAACGCAATCGAGAGCTGCGAGCGGAGGAAGTCGAGCGCGTCCTCGAACGGCATGTCGAGCTGGCGGTACATCGCGTCCTTGCCGAGCTTCATCAGCACGGGCGATTTCGACGCCAGCTTGGAGGCCCACTCGTCCACCGCGGCATCGAACTCCGCGTCCGGCACGACGCGGTTCACGATGCCCGCCTCGCGCGCCTCCTCCGCCGAGATCCGCTCGCCGAGAAGCAGCAGCTCGTTGGCCTTCTTGCGCGGGACGTTCCGGTAGATCAACGCCATGATCATGAACGGGAACACCCCGACGTTGATCTCGGGCGTCCCGAACGTCGCCGTCTCCTTCGCGACGATCAGGTCGCACGCGAGCGCCAGCCCGAGCGCGCCGGCGAGCACGTGGCCGTTGGCGGCGCAGAGCGTCGGCTTCCCCAGCTGGAGGATGGTCCGGAACAGCCGCGGGAAGCGCTCGGTGCCGAAGTGCTTGTGCACGAGAGGGACCTCGGCCGCGAACTGATCGAGGCTGCCGCCGGCCGAGAAGACCGTCTCGTGCGTCGAGGTGAGGACCGCGCAGCGGACGCCGTCGTCCGCGCGCGCCAGCTCGAAGGCGCCGATCAGATCGGTGAGCAGCTCGTTCGACAGCGCGTTGCGCGTGTCGGGCTGATCGAGGGCGATGGTGGCGACGCCGTCGTCGCGGACGTCGTAGCGAACGGTCTCTGGCACGCCGCGATTATTACTACCGCTCCAGCCGCGATACGTTGTCCGGCATGTACACCTCGATCGTTGTAGGCATCGACGGCTCGCCCACCGCCCAGATCGCGCTCGAAAAGGCAATCGAGCTCGCGGGCGCGGCGGGGGCTCGCCTGCACGTCGTGAGCGCCTACGAGCCCACGCCCGCACGCGTGACCGGCGGACAGCCGGCCGGCGAGGACTATGCCCTCAGCCCCACCTTCAAGGTCGACGCGGTGCTGCAGCGCGCCATGGACCGCGCGACCGACGCGGGCCTCGAGATCCAGGAGCACGCCCCCAAGGGCTCGCCCGCTGACGCGCTCATAGAGACAGCCCAGCAGGCGGACGCCGACCTGATCGTGATCGGCAGCGTCGGGATGCAGGGACCGAAGCGGATCTTCGGCAGCGTGCCGAACAGCGTCTCGCACCGGAGCCCCTGCGACGTGCTGATCGTGCAGACGCAGGGCCGCTAGCTAAACAGGCACCCACGCCTCGCGCATGTCCACGCGGTCGCCGCGGAAGGGCACGCCCTCGGCCTCGAGCCGGCGGCGCTGGCGCTCGCCCTTCGCTAGCGAGCCGTCGGCGCGGACGATGCGCTGCCACGGGATGTCCGGGTCGTGGCATTCCGACAGCACCGTGCCGGCGAATCGCGGCGCCCCTGGGGAGAGGTCGCCGTAGGTCGTCACGCGGCCCTCGGGCACGGAGCGGACGCGGCGGAGCACCTCCTCCGCGCGGGCCTCGTTCACAGCGCGCGCACGGCCTCGTCGATCGGCGTGTCGCCCGAGACCAGCTCGAACGTCCTGCCGACGGAGCCGGGGCTCTCGAGCACCGCGAGGAGGACCGCGGCGACGTCGTCACGTGGGATGTCGCCGCGCTCGATGTCCGTTCCGACGGTCACGAGCCCGGTTCCGGCATCGTCCGTGAGCCCCCCGGGGCGGACGATGGTGTAATCGAGCCCGCTCTTCTCGAGGTGGCGGTCCGCCTCCGCCTTGGCCTCGTAGTAAGGGCGCATCGGCTCCGACCACTCCTCCGGGCGGCCGGCCGCGATCGCGCTGACCATGACGTAGCGCCGGATGCCGGCCTCCATCAGCTTCACCGCCGCCCCGTAGTCGACGGTCCGCTTGCGCTCCGGCCCGCTGCCGGGCCCCGCGCCCGCCGCGAAGACGATGGCGTCCGCGCCCTCGCAGCAGCCGGAGAGGTCGTCGAGCGCCTCCATGTCGCACACGACCGGCTCCGCCCCGGCCGCCTCGATGTCGGCTGCGTGCTCCGGATTGCGAATCACGCCGCGCCCGCGGTGCCCGCCATCGGCCAGGAGCCGCAGCAGCCTCAGTCCGACCTTGCCATGCCCACCTGCGACGACCACGTCCATGCCGCTGATACTAGGCCCGCGGCGGCCCGCCACACGGCCCGGCTATGCCGAGCGCCTCGAGCAGGTAGAGCCAGACCTCGCTGCGCGTCGGGAACGCCGGCACGGCGTGGAAGAGCCGGTCCAGCGGGATCTCGCCGACGACGGCGATCGTGGCGGCCTGAAGGAACTCGGCGATCTCCGGCCCGGTGAAGGTCGCGCCCACGATCACGTTGCGGTCGTCGTCCACCACCAGCCGGGTGGTGCCGCGCGCGTCGTCGCGGCCGTAGAAGCTCGCGCCGGCGTTGCCCTGGGTCGAGACGTCGACCGCGCGCGCGTTGAGGCCGTCCTGCTGCGCGGCGTCGAGCGTGTAGCCCACGGCCGCCACGTGCGGGTCGGTGAAGATCACGCGCGGCGAGCGCGAGCCGTCGGCGTTCGAGGCGATGCAGCCGCTCGGGTAGCCGAGGATCACGTCGGCCGCGATCCGGGCCTGGTACTTGCCCATGTGGGTGAGGAGCGCGCGGCCGTTCACGTCGCCGATTGCGTACAGCCAGTCGTGCTGGGCGGTCCGCATCGCGTCGTCGACTTCGATCGGCTTGCCGGGCTCGAGGCCGACCGTCTCGACGCCGATGTCGTCGCTGTTCAGCTTGCGCCCGATCGCGACCAGGAGCTCGTCGGAGCGCACCGGCCCGCCCCGCTCGAGCTCGAGGGTCACCTCGCCGCCCTCCGCGCTCACGGCGGTGGCGCCCACCCCGAGCCGGACGTCCACGCCATTCTCCCGCAGCGACTGCTCCACGTCGTCGCTCGCGAAGGGCTCCTCTCGGGCGATCAGGCGGTCGCCCCGCTCGATCAGGGTCACGTCCGAGCCCAGCGAGCTGTACGCCTGCGCCATCTCCACGCCGACCACGCCACCGCCGAGGATCGCCAGGCGCTCCGGCACCTCCTTGGCGGTCGTGGCCTCGCGGTTCGTCCACGGCTCGGCCTCGCGAAGGCCCTCGATCGGCGGGATCAGCGGCGAGCTGCCGGTGGCGACGACCACCGCCTTGCGCGCGACCAGCGTGTCGTCGCCGGCCACGACGCGCCGCTCGCCGTCGAGGCGGCCGGCCCCGCGTACGATCGCGACGGTCCGCGACTCGAGCCAGGGCACCTGGTTCGAGTCGTCGAGGTCGTGGATGATCTCGTCGCGCCGGCGGAGCACAGCGCCGCTGTCGAGGTCGCCGGTCACGGCCTCGCGCACGCCGGGGATGCGGCGCACCTCGGCGAGCAGCTCGCCGGGCCGCAGCAGCCCTTTGGAGGGCATGCAGGCGTAGAACGAGCACTCCCCGCCGATCAGGTGCGACTCGACGACCGCCACCTCCAGCCCCGATTCGGCGAGGCGGCCTGCACACACCTCCCCCGCTGGACCGGCACCGAGGACGACGACGTCGAATTCGCGCTCGCTCATGCCCGCGCACGCTACTTTGCCGTGCATGGCCACCGCAGACGCCCTCCTGAAGCCCGACCACGGCGCGAGCCGCAAGCACATCATCTTCACGGAGGAGCACGACCAGCTGCGCGAGTCGATCCGCGCGTTCGTGACGAAGGAGCTGGCGCCGCACGCCGAGGAGTGGGAGGAGACCACGTTCCCGGACTCGGTGTTCAAGCGCATGGGCGAGCTCGGCTTCCTCGGCCTGTCGTATCCCGAGGAGTACGGCGGCCAGGGCGGCGACTACTACTGCAACATCGTGCTCGCCGAGGAGATGGTTCACTCGGACTCGGGTGGCCTGGCGATGGGGATCGCCGTGCACACGGACATGGCCACGCCGCCGATCCACCTGTTCGGGAGCGAGGAGCAGAAGCAGCGCTATCTCGTGCCCTCGATCCGCGGCGAGAAGATCTCCTGCCTCGGCATCACCGAGCCCGACGCGGGGAGCGACGTGGCCGGGATCAAGACGCGCGCGGTGCGCGACGGCGACGAATGGGTGATCAACGGCTCCAAGACCTACATCACGAACGGTCACCGCGCCGACTACATCGTGCTCGTGACTAAGACGGATCCCGACGCCGGCTACGACGGCTTCACGCTCTTCATCGTCGATATGGACACGTCCGGCGTGATGCGCGAGAGGCGGCTCGAGAAGCTGGGGATGCACGCGTCCGACACGGCGCTCCTGGCCTTCCAGGAGGTGCGCGTGCCGGCGGAGGCCCAGCTCGGCCAGGAGGGCAAGGGCTTCTACCACATCATGTGGGAGCTCCAGGGCGAGCGCCTGATCGGGGCGGCGGGCTGCGTCGCGGGCGCGCAGAAGTGCTTCGACAGGACGCTCCAGTACGCGAGCGAGCGCAGCGCCTTCGGCCGCCCGATCGGCCGCTTCCAGGCGATCCGCCACAAGTTCGCCGACATGGCGACGAAGATCGAGGCCGGCCGCCAGCTGGTCTACACGACCGCCTGGCGCTTCGCGAACGGCGAGTACCCCGTCCGCGAGATCTCGATGGCGAAGCTCTACACGGCCCGCATGGCCTGCGACGTGGTCGACGAGTGCCTCCAGATCCACGGCGGGGCCGGCTACATGAAGGAGTACGGCATCGAGCGCGCGTGGCGCGATATGCGCCTGAACCGGATCGGCGCGGGCACCGACGAGGTGATGCTGGACGTGATCGGGCGCTCCTACGGCCTCTGAGGTGACGACTCGGCCGCTTCCGCCATTCGGCGTGGAGCACGAGGCGCTCCGGGCGGAGATCCGGCGCTTCGTCACCGAGGAGCTGCGGCCCCACGCCGCCGAGTGGGAGGCCGCCGAGTGGTTTCCCGACGAGGTCTTTCGGCGCATGGCAGAGCTCGGGCTGCTCGGGCTGAAGTACCCGGTCGCGTACGGCGGACGCGGCGGCGACTACCTGGACGACGCGGTCCTCCACGAGGAGCTCGGCCGCTGCGGGTCCGGTGGGCTCGCGGCGGGCATCGGGGCGCACGTCGGCATAGCCACGCCGTCGGTCTGGAAGTTCGGCACCGACGACCAGAAGGAGCGCTTCCTGGCTCCCGCGATCCGCGGGGAGCGGATCGCCGCGCTAGGGATCACCGAGCCGGACGCAGGGTCCGACGTGGCCGGCATCCGCACGTTCGCCCGCCGGGTGGACGGCGGCTACGTCGTCAACGGATCCAAGACCTTCATCACGAACGGCGTGCGGGCCGACTTCGTCGTCACCGCGGTCAAGACGACCGAGGAGGGCGGCCATCACGGGATCTCGTTTTTGATCCTCGAGCGTGAGATGGACGGCTTCACGACCTCCAGGAAGCTCGAGAAGCTCGGCTGGCGAGCCTCCGACACGGGCGAGCTCGCGTTCTCGGACGTGTTCGTGCCGGAGGAGAACCTGCTCGGCGAGGAGAACCGCGGCTTCTACCTGATCATGGCCAACTTCCAGTGGGAGCGGCTGATCATGGCGCTGGGCGCCGTGGCGTCCATGGAGGCGCTCATGGATCGTGTCCTCGCCGCCCAGCCGGGGAGCCGCTGGCGCCATGCCGTGGCGGAGATGGCGGTGAAGCACGAGGCCTCGCGCGCGCTCACGTATCACGCGCTCCGACTCTTCGCCGGCGACGGCAACGCCGTGCGCGAGGTCACGGAGGCCAAGCTGCTCTCGCAGCGCGCCGCCTTCGAGGTGGCCGAGGAGGCGTTCCGCATCCTGGACGGCGACCCGGAGGCCGGCCGCGCCATGCGCGACACCCGCCTCGGCCCGATCGGCGGCGGCACCGACGAGGTGATGAAGGAGATCCTCGCGAAGCAGCTGGGTCTCTAGCCCGATGAGTTCCGGAGCTCAGACCGGTCGTATTGGCATGTCGAATCACAAGAGCACCGTCGAGCGATACATCGAGGGCTTCAACCGCGCCGACAACGAGCAGATCCTGTCGTGCCTGACCGAGGACGTGGTCTGGCAGCTGCACGGCCACAAGACCCTCACCGGTAAGAACGCCTTCAGGGAGGAGATCGAGAGCGGCCCCTCCCAGGGTGTCCCGGCGCTCACGCTGGACCGCCTGGTCGAGGAGGGCGACACGGTCGCGGCGACCGGCGAGGGCAGCCTCGCGACGGACGCGGATAAGCCGAGGCGGTTCGTCTTCTCGGAGGTCTTCACGTTCACCGGAGATGCCGTGAGCCGGCTCGACACCTACCACCTCTGGCTCGACTGATGAACATCCGCACTCGCCTCAGCATCAGTGCCGACGGCTGTGTCACGACCCCGGACGGGTGGCCGGCTCTCGTGGCCGATCCGGCGTTCGAGCCCGGACAGAGCCACGGGTTCCCCGAGTTTCAGAAGACCCTCGACGCCGTTCTCATGGGACGTACGACATTCGAGCCGGCCCTCGCGGCCGGGCGCTGGCCCTGGCCGAACCTCGACGTGTTCGTGCTCGGCTCACACCGACCGGAGGGAACGCCGGACCACGTGATCGTCGAGAGCGACCCGGAGCGGCTGCTTCAGCGGCTGCGCGAGGCCAGCCGTGGCGGCGACGTCCACCTCGTCGGGGGCCCGAAGACGATCGAGACGTTCCGCGCCCTCGGGGCGCTCGACAAGCTGGGGCTGATCGTTCTGCCGATCCTCCTCGGCGACGGCATGCGGCTCTCTCCGGTCAGCCCGGACGCGGAGCTGACGCTCGAGAGCGCGAGCCCGCTCCCGGGCGGCTCCGTGGAGATCCTCTACGCGCTCTAGTCCGGCCAGCGGCCGTGCTGGTCGAAGTACGCGCGGGCCTCTTCCTCTCTGTCGCGCTCCTTGTCGCCCTCGACCCCGATCCGGTAGAGCACGTTCAGGAGCAGCACAGCGGTCGCCGCGCTGATGAACAGTGCGCCCGCAGCCAGGCCCACGCCGCCCGCCGTGGCGCTGATGATGACGCCCGCGACCAGCAGCACGAGCGGTATGCCGTACCGGATTGCGTGGAGCGCCATGTACCTATGATGCCCCGCGCTCAACCAGCTAAGGAGAATCAATGGGAGTTCTGGACGGAAAGGCGGCGATCGTCACCGGGTCGGCACGGGGAATCGGGCGCGCGACCGCGGAGCTGCTCGCGGAGCAGGGCGCGCGCGTGCTCATCAACGACCTCGACGCGGATGTCGCCGAGCAGGCGGCCTCGGAGATCTCGGGCGATACGACCGTCTTCGGGGGCGACCTCACCAAGGAGGGCGTTCCGGACCAGCTGATCCAGACCGCGGTCGACGAGTTCGGCCAGATCGACATCATCGTCAACAACGCGGGCTACACCCGTGACGGCGTCGCGCACAAGATGACCGACGACCAGTTCCAGGCGATGCTCGACATCCACACCGTTGTGCCGTTCCGGATCCTCCGCGCCGCGGCGCCGCACCTGCGCGAGCCCGCCAAGCAGGAGAAGGAGGAGGGCCGTGAGGTATTTCGCAAGGTCGTGAACGTCAGCTCGATCTCCGGGACGATGGGCAACGCCGGCCAGGTGAACTACAGCGCGGGCAAGGCCGGCGTCGTTGGCCTCACGAAGACGCTCGCCAAGGAGTGGGGCCAGTTCAAGATCAACGTGAACGCCGTCGCGTTCGGGTTCGTGGAGACGCGCCTCACCGCCGCCAAGGAGTCCGGGAACGTCATGACGAAGGACGGCGAGGAGATCCAGCTCGGCATCCCCGAGCAGATGCGCCAGATGGCGGCGATGATCATCCCGATCGGACGCCCGGCCTCACCCGAGGAGGCTGCCGGGCCGATCTTCTTCCTGTGCTCGCCGTGGTCCGACTACGTCCACGGCCAGGTGCTGAACGTGACCGGCGGCCAGTTCGGCGGGATGTACTTCTGATGACAGCCGGGAGCCACGCCCCCGGACCCCCGCGGTCACTTGCCGGTCGTATTACCTCGCGGTCGCGGTCGCGGCCTCCCCCTCGCTGCCCGCCTTGTCCGGGTTCCAGCTGTAGGCGTACTCCGGCCTGTCGACGCCCTGCCAGAGCGTGGACAGCCGGAGCGGCCGGAACGTGTCCCACATGACCGCCAGCTCGTTGGTGGACTGCTTGCCGAGCGCCTTCTCCACCGCGCCGGGCTGCGGCCCGTGCGGAAGCCCCGACGGGTGCAGCGTGATGAAGCCCACGTCCACGCCCTTGCGTGCCGCGTAGTCGCCGGCCGCGTAGAACATGACCTCCTCGGACTGGATGTTCGAGTGGTGGTACGGGAGCGTCACGGCCTCCGGGTCCCAGTCGAGCATCCGCGGGGCGAACGTGCAGATCACGAAGTTCGGGCCTTGGAAGGTCTGGTGGGCCGGCGGGGGCAGGTGGAAGCGGCCGGCGCGCGGCTCGAAGTCGTCGGCGTTGAAGGTGTACGGCCAGACGTAGCCATCCCAGCCGACGACGTCGAACGGGTGCCGGTCGAGCATGTAGTCCTGGTAGCCGTCTCGCACGCGTACGGTCACCGGGAACTCTCCGCTCTCGTCGAGCGTCTCGAGCTCCTCCGGCGGATGGAAGTCGCGCTGTGAGAACGGCGAGTGCTCGAGCAGCTGCCCGTAGCGGTTGCGGTAGCGGTTCGGCGTCTCGATCTCGCCGGGCGTGTGGAAGCAGACCCAGAACTGCTCCTCGCCCTCGGGCAGCTCGAACGCGTGCGTCGTGCCGCGCGGGATGACGACGTAGTCGCGCTCGCGGAAGGGCACGCGGCCGAACACGGTGCGGAGCACGCCGCTGCCGCGGTGGACGTACAGGACCTCGTCGCCCTCGCCGTTCCGGTAGAAGCCGTCCAGCGGCTCGGTCGGCTTGCAGACCGAGACCTCGATGTCGTTGTTCCACATGAGCAGGCGGCGGCCGGAGACCGGATCACCGCCGGGCTCGACGCCGTTCACGTCCGCCAGCCGATGCACGTGCGCGTCCGGTACCCATTCCTCCCTCTCGATGGACCGGAAGCCGCCCACGGTGTCGAGCCGGCAGGGGGACTGGAGGTGCAACAGGATCGACTCGTTGCCCGAGAACCCCTCGTAGCCCATCACCTCCTCGACGAGCAGCGGCGAGCCTCTGCCGTCCGAGCGGACCTGGACGTGGCGCTTCGGGGGGACGTTCCCGAGCCGGGCGTATCGCATCAGAGGTTTCCTCTCAGCTCCTGCTCGCGCTCGATTGCCTCGAACAGGGCCTTGAAGTTGCCCTCGCCGAAGCCGCGCGAGCCGTGGCGTTCGATGATCTCGAAGAAGATCGTAGGCCTGTCGCCGACCGGCTTCGTGAAGATCTGCAGCAGGTAGCCCTCGTCGTCGCGGTCGACCAGGATCCCGAGCCGCCGGAGGTCGGCCAGGTCCTCCTCGATCTCGCCGATGCGCTCCGGGACCTCGTCGTAGTACTCGTCGGGAATGCTGAGGAACTCCACGCCCTGCTCACTGAGCGCTGCGACGCAGCCGACGATGTCCCGCGTCGCGAGCGCTATGTGCTGCGCCCCGGCGCCGCGGTAGTACTCGATGTACTCGTCGATCTGCGACTTCCGCTTGCCCTCGGCCGGCTCGTTGATCGGGAACTTGATCCGGCCGGTGCCGTCGGTGACGACCTTGGACATCAGGGCCGAGTACTCCGTCGAGATCGCCTCGTCGGAGAAGTGGATCATCTCGGTCATCCCGAAGACGCGCTCGTAGTAGTGGACCCACTCCTCCATGTGGCCGAGCTCGACGTTGCCGACGATGTGGTCGATGGCGAACAGGCCGTCGTCGGCGGGCTTCCTCGCCGCCTCGGCGCGGCGCTGGTAGCCGGGCAGGAAGGCGCCCTCGTAGCCCTCGCGTGCGACGAACAGGTGCTGGGTGTCCCCGTAGGTGGCGACCGAGGAGAGCTGGACGCGGCCGTGCTCGTCCTCGACCCGGTGAGGCGTGAGGATGCCGCGAGCGCCGTGACCGACGGCGTGGTTGTAGGCGGCCTCCGCGTCCGGGACGCTCAGCGCGATCTTATGGACACCGTCGCCGTGGAGGGCGTGGTGGGCGGCGATGTCGTCGTTGCCCATGAGGGTGCCGGTGAGCACGAGCCTGATGCGGCCCTGCTCAAGGACGTGCGAGACGCGGTCGCGCCGGCCGGTCTCGAGGCCCGCGTAGGCGGTCTCTGTGAAGCCGTACGCGTGGACGAAGTAGAAGGCCGCCTGCGCGGCGTTCCCCACGTAGAGCTCCACGTGGTCGATGCCGTGGATCGGCATGCGGTCGTCGTCTGCGGGAAGCGCTACTGCGCCGGGAGCTAGCTCTTCTGTCGCCATCACGTAATGATTCCGCGTTCAACGACGGCATTCAATGCATGTTTGTTGCGTCGCTGGCACACTTCAGGGTCAGATGGACAACATCGACCGGAGAATCGTTGCACTCTTGCGCGACAACGCCCGCCGCTCGTTCAGGGACATCGGCTCGCACGTGGGACTGACCGCGCCGGCCGTGAAGAGGCGCGTGGACCGGCTCGAGGCCGACGGCGTGATCCGCGGCTACACCGCGATGGTCGATCCGCACGCCTTCGGCTGGCACGCGGAGGCGTTCGTCGACCTCTACTGCGAGGGCCGGATGCCGGCCGACTCGATCAAGCAGGCGGTGGAGGGCGAGCCCGGCGTGGTGTCGGCGCACACCGTCGCCGGCGAGGCAAGCGCGCTGCTGCACGTGATGGCGGAGGACACCCAGGACCTGGAGCTGTGCCTGGAGCGGATCCGCGCAACCGACGGAATCTCGCGCACCGTCACCGAAGTGGTGCTGTCGACCCTCTTCGAGCGCTAGCCGTGGGAGTGAACGACTTGCATTAAAGGGACTCCGGGAACCCCCTAAGTCGACCGGACTCAACCCCTCACTGCCGTAGTTCGCCAACCCCCGGGGTCTGACCCCTTGCTAGCGGTCGTGTGAGATCCCCGGGCCCTCGCCCGGGTCGTCGTCCGTGCCCGCCTCCGGGTCGCGGACCGTCTCCGTCACGTCGATCTCGTCCGGCTCGGCGTCCACGACGTCGGCGTCGCCGGCGCTCTCCTCGTCCCCGAAGTCGCGGGTTTCGGGGTCGTAGCGGTTGTCGCCGTGGCTCGCCGTGTCGACGAGGTCCTCCTCGGCGACCTCGAAGCCTTCCTCCACGCCCTCGCCGGACTCGATCGGGGCGCGCTCCGCTTCGCTGACGGGGCGGCCCTGCTCGTCCTCGTACTCGGGGGGCGGGCCGCCGATGCCGCGCGCCTCGCGGGCGGCCGCGGCCTCCTCGCGGCGGAGCAGGTCGTCCTCCGGCGTCTCGAGGTCGTAGTCCATGCTCGTCCGCTCGCGCTCTTCCTCGTTCGTCGTCATGCGCGGACTGTACCCGTGCGCTAGCCGCCGGAACCGGTCAGCGGCAGGTCCGCGCCGTAGACGCGGAGGTCGAACTCGCGCAGCTGGAAGTTCCCCTCGACCTGCTCGCCAAGCTTCTCCGCCACCCGGATCGAGTTCGCGTTCGACGGCAGTATCAAGCTGACGATGTGGCGGGCACCGAGCTCGTCGTGCGCATACCGGCACGCGGCGCGCGCCGCCTCGGGCGCGTAGCCCTTGCCCCAGTGCTCGCGGGCGACCGTCCACCCGACCTCGAGGTCGGGCCATCCGTCCGGTCTGAGGAGGCCCGCACGACCGACGGGCTCGCCCGTATCAAGCTGCTCGAGCACCCAGTGCCCGTAGCCCCTGAGCTCCCAATGGCCCGCGAGGAAGGCCATGTCGCGCCACGCCTGGGGCGGTGCGACAGGTCCATCGTGGCCGAGGGCCGCCGCGACATCGGCGTCGGCCATCATCGCTGCGAACCACTCGAAATCATCCTCGCGCCAGCCACGCATCAGGAGCCGCTCGGTCCGGATCTCGGGGACCTCCGTCATTCCTTCGGCCGCCGCTCCTCCGCGAGTGGCTTGCCGCCCTCTCCGGTGAGCCCGGCCGGCGGCCAGCCCCCGAACCAGTTGTCGCGTGCCCCGTCGATGGTGAGCACGGCGCCCGACACGAAGTCGCCCGCCGGCGAGGCGAGGTAGGCGACGAGCCAGGCGAACTCCTCTTCCGTGCCGAGCCGCCCGAGCGGAATGGTTCCGGCCACGCCCTCCACGAGAGGCTTCGGGTACTTCGTTCGGAGCGTCTCGGTCGCGAACTGGCCGGCGGCGAGCGCCACCAGCCGGATGCCGAAGCGCGACCACTCGATCGAGAGCACCCGCGTCAGGTTCTCGACGGCGGCTCGGGCGGCGGACGAGTGCGCCATGCCGGGCAGGCCATGGTGCGGCGAGAGCGTCACGTTCACGATCTTGCCGCCGCACGCGTCGGGGATCATCGCCCGGGTAGCCACCGCGTGGGTCATCAGCCAGGTGCCCTCGACATTCAGCCGGATGACCGCGCGGAACCCCTTCGGCGTGATGTCCTCGGCGGGCGAGAGGTACTGGCCGCCCGCGTTGTTCACGAGCAGGTCGATCCCCCCGTGGCGCTCCATCACGTCCTCGACGAGCGCATCCACTTGGTCCTCTTCGCGGATGTCGCATGTGCGCGCCTCGACGCGCCCGCCCTCGGCCGCGGCGGCGGTCTCCTCGAGCGGCTCCTCCCGCCGTCCGCAGACGACGACTTGCGCGCCGAGCGCGGCCAGCTCGAGGGCCGTCGCGCGCCCCAGACCCGAGCCGCCGCCGCTCACAACGGCAACCTGCCCGTCGAGGAGCCCGGGCTGGAAGATCTTCGACGGCATCGCGCCGCAGGGTAACCGCCGCCCGGGCGCCCCGGCGCGGCCGGCGCGGCCGCGGCGCCTGCCTTACCGGAAGTACTGGCCGTGGAACCCGAACGGGATGTGGTGCGGCGCCTGGGCGCGCGCGATCTCCTCGAATGAGCCCGCATCCAGGACGAGCAGGAACGACCGGCCGGCGGCCGCGTCGAGCACGACCGACAGCACCACGCCCGCGTCCTCGGCGTCCGCTGCCGGCCCGCGCACGAACACCGGCTCGCCCGGATAGCAGCCCTCGGCTCGCCACTCGGAGCGCGACCCGTCGCGCACGTCGACTTTCACGAGCCTGTCGATCCAGCCGCCGTCCGCGCCCGTGAAATAGGCATAGGAGTAGTCGCGCGTGTTGCGCCGCCCGTAATCGATCCGCGGCAGCTCGAGCGAAGGGCCGTCGGTCAGCGGCCGCGAGCTAACCGAGCCACCCGCCAGGTCGATCGTGTAGCGGCGCAGCTCGATGGGCGGGATCGCGCCGCGCGTGCCGCTCTCGTCCAGATAGAGCGCGTCGATGATCGCCGGGTCCTCGTACGCGCACAGATCCACGACGAGCTCGCCGCCACGCTCGAACGCGTTCACGTGGTGGAAGCAGAAGAACGCGTCCGTCTCGTAGGTGCCGCGCAGCTCGCCGCTCGCCCGGTCGAAGACCTGGAAGCGAGTCGGCTCGTCCGGCCGCCAGGTGTAGTTCTCGATCAGCGGCCGCCCCGAGAAGGCGAGCTTGAGCGGGTTCACGCGCAGGGGATACTCGGCCAGGATCAGGTAGCGCTCGCTCATCCCGAAGGCGTGCATGTAGGCCGGCTCCTTCACCGGCATGTGGGCGATCACCCGCCGCGTCGTGCCTCCAGCGGGCATGCCGTACAGGACGTACTCGCTGACGCGCGAGTAGCGGGTGATGTGGTTCACGAGCTCGTCGCGACTCGTGTCGTGGTGCGGGTGCGCCGTCGCGTAGTGGCCCCGCAGCTCGTCCGCGTACCGGAGGTGGCCGATCGTGTCGAGCGTCTCTGGGTCGAACTCCACCGGCATCGGCGACTCGGTCATGGCGATGTAGCGCTCGCCGATGCGCGCGAGGTTCACGTTGGGGTTGTCGGTGATGTCCGGCGAGAAGATCTGCTGGACGCGCTTGAAGATCGAGCGGCACGGGTCCGTGGCGAAGCCGCGGCGGCGCCACTCGCCCTCCTTCGCGTCCTGATAGACCCGGCTCTCGAGGAAGCGGCTGCCGTAGGAGACTCGCCCGTCGGCGAAGCCGAAGCGGTTCAGCATCGCGACGCCGTCGAACCAGTGGGCGAGGCGACGGCCTCCGACATCCAGGAGCGCCGGCGTCACGCGCACGAGCGCGCCCGTGAGCCAGGGCGGCACATCGCCCGTCACGGGCAGCCGGTCCACCGTCGTCTCCTCTGCCTGGCTCGTGAAGCCGAGCGTGTGATCGGTGCGGGCAGATGCTTCCGTCGTTGCCATAGTCCACAATATACGGTCTAGAATAGACCAATGCAACGCACAAAGCTCACATCGACCTCCTACATCGTGCTCGGGCTGCTCGAACTCGCCGGCGAATCGACGCCGTACGCGCTCAAGCAGCTGCTGCCGGGCTCCGTGGGCTACTTCTGGACGTTGCAGCACGCGCAGCTGTACACCGAGCCCGCGCGGCTCGCCGAGGCCGGCTACGTGACCGAGAAGCGCGAGCAGACCGGCAGGCGACGGAAGCTCTACTCGATCACCGACAGTGGCCGGAGAGCGCTCGAGCAGTGGCGCACCGAGTCCACCAGCGAGCTCGCCGAGCTGCGCGAGCCGGCGCTCCTGAAGCTCTTCTTCGGCGCGGAGCCGAGGGCGCTCGCCTCGGTGCAGATCCCGGCCAACGAGGCACGGCTCGCCGAGTACGAGGCGATTCGCGAGTCGATGCCCGACGACGTCCCGCCTGGCCCCCGGCAGGCACTCGAGATGGGCATCCGCTTCCAGCGCGCGGCGATCGCGTTTTGGCGGGAGCTGGCTGAGTAGGGTTCGCGCGCATGGCCACCGCCGCCGAGCCGCGCCCGGCCGAGCTGCCGCTCTCAGGCGGCCGGACGAACGCGAAGGTCAAGCTGCACCCGATCCTGACCGCCACGGTGCGCGGTCCGATCGCGTGGTTCCTGCGCGCCGAGGGCCGCATGGCATGGCGCAAGGCGCTCGGCCTCGGGGTGCCGAAGGACGAGTGGGTCACCGCGCCGATCCAGTGCTTCCTCGCCGAGCATCCGAGCGCCGGCCGGATCCTGATCGACACCGGGTTCCACGCGTCGGTGGCTGTGAAACCGCGCTCGAACCTGGGCGCCTTCGGGACGGTGCTCTACAGGGACATCGACATGCGCCCGGAGCAGGCGGCCGCCGCGCAGCTGCGCGAGCGCGGCATCGACCACTCGGACGTCGGGACTGTCGTGGTGACCCACCTGCATCCCGACCACGCCAGCGCGATCGTCGACTATCCGGAGGCCACATTCCTCGTCTCGAAGCGCGAGTGGGACGCGGCCGCCGAGGGTCGCGGGCAGCGGGACGGCTACGTCAGGCGCCAGTTCGATCACGGCTTCGACTACCGGCTGATCGACTTCGACTCCCAGGCGGCGAACTCGTTCTCCGGGTTCGCGCGCGCCTTCGACGTCTTCGGCGACGGCAGCGTCCGAGTCGTCTTCACCCCCGGGCACACGCTCGGGCACATGTCCGTCGTGCTGCAGACGGCGAACGGCGAGGTGCTCGTCGCCGGCGACGCGATCTTCATGCACCGCACGCTCGACGAGGATCACCTGCCGCACCTGGTCGCCGACGAGCATCTGTTCCGGCGCTCGCTGCGCGAGATCAGGCAGTACCGCAAGGAGACGCCTGACGCGCTGATCATCCCTGGGCACGATTGGGACGCCTGGCAGAGGCTCGACGCGAGCTACTAGCGGGTCGACACGCCGAGCAGGCGCTGTCCCTCGCTCGACGCGGTGATGTGGATCGTGTCGGTGTCGCGCGTCCACGCGATCAGGTCGAGCGCCTGGAGACGGTCGAGCATGAACTGGAACGCCTCGGCCTGACGCCCGTTCGCGTAGCTGCGGCTGATGTCGAACGAGTAGCCGGTCGCGTGGATGCTCGCTTCGGGGCGCACCGTTCGCGTGACCCTCAGCGGTGCCTTCGCGCCCGAGACGTTGCGGACGCCCTTGCCGATGTAGGCGGCGAGCGCAAAGGCCTCGGGCCTGAGGCCCCGCCCCGCGGCGGTGGACGCCGGGCGCAGCCCGTAGCGCGCGGGCCGGCTCGGCAGCGGGCGCAGCCGGCCGTCCTTCAGGGCAGCGTCCACGTCCTCGCTCGTCTGGAAGGCGTCGGTCCGGTCGGGCGGATGGAGCACGGACTCCCCGGAGGGGGCGGCCGCCTGCAGGGCCGCCAGCCGTTCGAGCCTCACGCGGTCGTGACGGTAGCGCCGCATGATCTCGCGGGAGGCGAGCACGCGCCAGTAGTAGGTCTTCGAGTCGTCGCCCAGGCCGGCGAGCAGCCGGTAGGCGCGCGGCTCGCGGTCGGGCGAGGCGTCGAAGTAGAGCTGCGCGTAGCTCGCGTCGTCGTCGCCGTACGCGCCCAGCACATGCTGCAGGTTCCCGATGCCCATGTGGTACGAGACGACCGCGAGGTCCTCGCGCCCGAACTCGTCCCTGGCGAGCTTCAGGTAGCGGCCGGTGGCCGCGAGCGCCTTGTCGGGGTCGAAGCGCTCGTCGACCCGCGCGCGCCGCGCCGTCAGCCGGTCCGCCTGGTGTGGCCCTCGCGCGCGGGTGAGCTTCCGGGTGAGCCGCTCGCTCTCGCGCACGTCCACGTGCATGCCCAGCAGGCCGGTCGCCGTCTGGGCGAGGATCTGCGTGAGGCCGGCGGCGCCCTCGAGGTCGTCGCTCGCGCGGGCGTCGGGCCGGCCGGCGCTCTCGAGCAGGACCATCCCCTCGATCAGGTCGGGGTCAACGCCGGCCGCGTCGGCCGCGTCCTCGATCTGCGGGCGCCAGCGCTGGACGCGCCGCGCGGTGGCGACGATGCCGCCGGGGCTCTTCACGTAGACAACATGGCTGTGGCCTGCCGCGGCGCGTGACTCGAAGTCCGCCTGACGATCCGGCTCGTACGCCCAGGGATCGTCGTCGAGGTTGAGCGGGCTGTAGCTCGGCGGCTCGTCGCCGCCGCGCAGCAGCAGGAACCCGCCCGCGCCGGCAGCGGCGAGCACGAGGAGGATGAGGACGGGGCGGAGCATCGGCCCTCAGGGTGTCAGGGGACGCCGGCTACGGGTCGCGCACCGGTTGGCGAGCGACGGCATTGAAGGAGGTCTCCGGACGCGACAATCCTGGATTGGGTCCCCTATAGGGACCCTGGGCAGGATCGTCGTTCGGGCCGCCCCAATGCCGTCGTTCGCCGAGCAGAACGCGGTCGCTGGGCGGCCGGCTGACCAGCGCGGGCCGGCGGACGCCTCAGGCGTCGACCGGCCGGCGCCCAGC